>NZ_JBDJKY010000006.1:0-305201 GCF_039673075.1 Stenotrophomonas sp. TWI819
CCGACAATTTGAAGGCCAGCGAGTAATCCCGCTGGCTGCGCCTGGGTGTTGAATCCATTGAACATTCCTCTTCCTGTGGGAAAAGGTGTCAACTCAATTCAGGACGGGTCACGGGAAACGAAAAAGCCCCGGAACAAGGCCGGGGCTTTTCGACATCACGACGTAAGCGTCAGATCAGAACGACATATCGAACGACACTTCGCCCTTCACGCCCACCTGGTAGGCCGACGAACGACGCTCGAAGAAGTTCGTCAACTCCTGCACATCCTGCAGCTCCATGAAGCTCAGCGGATTGCGCACGTTGTACTTCTTCTCCATGCCCAGGCGATGGAAATGATTGTCCGCGCAATGCTGCAGATACTGGCGCATATCACGCGTCGAAATGCCCGCCACACCGCCCGACAGCACGTCCTCGGCGAACTGCACTTCGCACTCGATCGCATCGGCCAGCATGTCGTAGACCTCCTGCTTCATCGCATCGTCGAACAGGTCCGGCTCTTCCTCGCGGATCACGTCCACGCACTCGAACGCGAACTCCATGTGCGCGCTCTCGTCGCGGAACACCCAGTTGGTGCCCGAGGCCAGACCGTTGAGCAGACCGCGCGAACGGAAGTAGTAGACGTAGGCGAAGGCCGCGAAGAAGAACAAGCCCTCGATGCACGCCGCGAAGCAGATCTGGTTGAGCAGGAACTGGCGACGCTCGTCACGGGTCTCGATGCGCTTCAGGTTCTGGATCGAATCGATCCACTTGAAGCAGAAGTCCGCCTTCTTCTTGATCGAATCGATGTTCTCCACCGCGTCGAACGCCTTGGCGCGCTCGTCCGGATCCGGCAGGTAGTTGTCGAGCAGGGTCAGGTAGAACTGCACGTGCAGCGCTTCTTCGTACAGCTGGCGCGACAGGTACATGCGCGCTTCCGGCGCGTTCAGATGCTGATACAGGTTCAGCACCAGATTGTTGGACACGATCGAATCGCCGGTGGCGAAGAACGCGACCAGGCGGTGGATCAGGTGGCGCTCGCCCGGCGACATCTTGCCGTGCAGGTCGCTGATGTCGATCTGGAAGTTGATTTCCTCGACCGTCCAGGTGTTCTTGATCGCGTTGCGATACATGTCATAGAACTGCGGGTAGCGCATCGGGCGCAACGTCAGTTCAAAACCTGGATCGAGCAGCATTTGAGCAGGCTTGTCGGCCATGGTGTTTCGTCCTTCTTGGCGACTGCCGACCAAGGGTCGGTAGCTACCGAATGTGTGATGTTCCGTCCGTGCACCCGGCGGTGCCGGCCCGATGGGCCGGCACGCCTTGTTTACTGGCACGCCTCGCAGCTTTCCGGGTTTTCCAGCGAGCAGGCGACGGCTTCGACCGGGGTATAGCTGCTGACGGTCGTCTTGGCGATCTTGGTCGCCGGGCGCGAACGCAGGTAGTACGTGGTCTTGATGCCCTGCTTCCAGGCGTACATGTACATGGAGGACATCGCGCCGATGTTCGGGCTTTCCATGAACAGGTTGAGCGAGGCGGACTGGTCGATGAACGCACCGCGCTCGGCGGCCATGTCGATCAGCGAACGCATCGGCAGTTCCCAGGCGGTGCGGTACACGTGGCGCAGCGTTTCCGGGATCTGGGTGATGCCCTGGATCGAGCCTTCGGCCAGCTTGATCGCGTCGCGCATTTCCGGCGTCCAGTGGCCCAGCTTCTTCAGCTCGTTCACCAGGTAACGGTTGACCTGCAGGAAGTCGCCGGACAGCGTTTCGCGCTTGAACAGGTTGGACACCTGCGGCTCGACGCACTCGTAGCAACCGGCGATCGAGGCGATGGTGGCGGTCGGGGCGATCGCGATCAGCAGCGAGTTGCGCAGGCCGTGTTCCTTGATGCGCTCACGCAGGGCATCCCAACGCGCGGTGTCTTCGGGCACCACGTTCCAGGCATCGAACTGCAGCTCGCCGCTGGCGGCACGGGTGTCGGCGAAGGACGGATGCTTGCCGCGTTCCTGGGCCAGCTCGCACGAGGTTTCCAGCGCGTGGAAGTAGATCGCTTCGGCGATCTTCTTCGACAGCGCGCGGGCTTCGGCACTGTCAAAGGCCAGACGCTTGCGGAAGAACACGTCCTGCAGGCCCATGCAGCCCAGGCCGACCGGACGCCAGCGCAGGTTGCCGCGGCGGGCGGTTTCGATCGGGTAGAAGTTCAGGTCGATCACGCGGTCGAGCTGACGCACGGCCAGGCGCACGGTGTCGGCCAGCTTGTCGAAATCGAACTCACCGTGGGCATCGAAATGGTTGCCCAGGTTGATCGAGCCCAGGTTGCACACTGCGGTCTCTTCGGCCGAGGTGATTTCCAGGATTTCGGTGCACAGGTTGGACAGGTGGATCACGTTGCCCGGACGCAGGGTCTGGTTGCTGGCGCGGTTGCACTTGTCCTTGAAGGTCATCCAGCCGTTGCCGGTCTCGGCCAGGGTACGCATCATCCGCGAGTACAGCTTGCGTGCGGAGATCGTGCGCTGGGCCTTGCCCTGGGTTTCGGCCTGCAGGTAAGCCTGCTCGAAGGCTTCACCGAACAGATCGGTGAACTCGGGCACCACGCTCGGATCGAACAGCGACCACTCCTGGTCGGCCTCGACGCGCTGCATGAACAGGTCCGGGATCCAGTTGGCCAGATTCAGGTTGTGCGCACGACGCGATTCGTCACCGGTGTTGTCACGCAGCTCGAGGAAATCCTCGATATCGGCGTGCCAGGTTTCCAGGTACACACAGGCCGCGCCCTTGCGCTTGCCGCCCTGGTTGACCGCCGCCACGGACGAATCCATGGTCTTCAGCCACGGCACGATGCCGTTGGAATGGCCGTTGGTGGACTTGATCAGCGAACCGCGCGAACGCACGCGGCTGTAGCTGACGCCGATGCCGCCGCTGAACTTGGAGAGCTGGGCGATATCGCCGTACTTGGCGTAGATCGACTCCAGCGAATCCTGCGGCGAATCCAGCAGGAAGCACGAGGACAGCTGCTCATGCGTGGTGCCGGAGTTGAACAGGGTCGGGCTGGACGGCAGGTAATCCAGGTTGCCCATGCGCTTGTACAGCGCCAGGGCTTCGGGCACGTCTTCGCTCAAGGCGCTGGCGATGCGCAGGAAGAACTGCTGCGGGGTCTCGATCACCTTGCGGGTGTGCGGATGACGCAGCAGGTAACGGTCGTACAGGGTGCGCAGGCCGAAGTAATCGAAATGCAGGTCCAGGGTCGGATCGATCGCGTCGTTGAGCTTGCGCGCGTTGACCTGCACGAAATCGAGCAGGCGCGCGTTGATCAGGCCCACTTCGTGGCCGCGGCCGACCGACTGCGAGAACGCATGGATTTCCTGGCCGGACACTTCCTTGGCGATGAAGTTGGCCAGCAGGCGCGCGGCCAGGCGACCGTACTCCGGCTCCTCACCGATCAGCAGCGCCGAGGTGCGGATCGACAGTTCGTCCAGCTCCTGGGTGGTCGCGCCGTTGTACAGGCCGGAGATGGTGCGGGTCGCCACACGCATCGGATCGACCGCATGCAGACCCTCGGCGCAGCGCTGTACCGCGCGCACGATCTTGTTCAGGTCCACCAGTTCGGTCGTGCCGTTGCGCTTGGTCACGCTCATGGCGGTCGCCGTCGGCGGCGAGGTCAGCAGGAACTCGCTTTCCTTATCGATGTCAGTGCTGGTTTCGATGCTCACGGCGTTTTCCTCTGGGCGTGATTGGAAGTAGTACAGCGTCGCCTGCGTTGCAGGCCGAACCGGCGCACGGATCTACAGGGTGGACCTGCGGCGTCGCAGGAGCCGCGACAGCGCAGGCAGGCCTGCGGGCGGTTTCCCCTGCGTCACCGGTCCTCTCCCCCCGGAGAGTCGTGCGACCGGCACCACACGCTGTACGTGCGTGCGGTTGTCAGTAGGTCTTCAGGCCATCGGCGTGAAGGCGATACACCCGTCGACTTGTGGTCGGCGGGACCGACGGCCACAAGATAGTGGGGGTACCAGGTGTCGTCAACGCCAAATGTAGTGAATTTCCCTAATCCCTTGTGGCGCAAGGACCGTGCCGGAAAGGCGTCCGACGAACGGTCTGGACCTGTCGAAAGCGAGTGCGCAGTCAAGGGCGGATGGCCGGATTGTCCTCCTCGAAAACAGAACAACGGCCGCTCACACCGCCCTAACGAATGGCCGCCGGTCAGGGTGACTTCCGACCCGCGCCGGGGTGGCCCCGGGGTGCCACGCTCCGATACGCCTCCTTTATATGAACGCGACCATGCGCCTGCCCCTGATCGGCTGTCTGATGTTGGGCCTGACCGTGGCCGGTACCGCCGCGGCGGGCGAGAGCAAAGGCCCGCAGCTTTCCTCGCGCCAGTGCGGGGTGAGCACGCCTTACAACGTACTGGTGGACAGCGGCGGGATCTGGCTGCGCAACCGCGAGCAGGTGCCGGCGGAGATCTTCTTCCACGACGGCGAGCTGAACATCGATCGCCAGCCGATCCCGGTCAGCGACGCCGACGCCCAACGCCTGCGCCAGCTGGAATGGGGGACCCGCCAGTTGGTGCCTGCGGTGGCGGGGGTGGCCGGCGAGGCCACGGACATCGCCTTCGACGCGCTGGGGGCCACGGTGGAGATCATGACCGGCAGCCGCCGCAAGGCGCGCGAGGTGGACGGGCTGCGCAAGGATGCCCATGCGTACGTCGGCCGTACCCTCGGCCGCGGTATCTGGGAGCAGGATCTGTTCGGGGAACAGTTCGAGGCGCGCATCGAGCAGGCCGCCGAGTCGATGTCGGCCTCGCTCGCCCGCGGCGTGATGTGGACGATGCTGACCGGCGGCTCGGGCCGGATCGAGGCCCGCGCCGAGACGATGGAGGCCGACCTGGAGCGCCGCATGGAGGCGCGCGGGCAGGCGCTGGAGGCACAGGCACAGTCGCTGTGCAGCCAGGTGCTGGCGCTGGATGCGATCCAGCAGTCGCTGGAGGTGCGCTACCAGGGCAAGCCGCTGGCGATGATGGTGATGGACCGCGAGGAGGACGCGGCCGCGCCGATCACGCGCGAACAGCCGCGCGGTGCGGCGTTGGTGCTGCCCCCGTTGTAGAGAGCATCCACGCATGGCGTGGATCTACATTGCGGCCTATCCCCGCACGGCGCGGAGTTACGCGCGGTGCGGGGTGCCCAGGTACTCGGCGCTCTGCATTTCGATCAGGCGCGAGGCGGTACGTTCGAACGCGCCCTGCAGGCGGATGCCCGAATACAGTCCGACCGGTGAATCGGTCGCGGTGCAGACCAGGTTGACGTGGCGGTCGTACAGCTCGTCGATCAGGTTGACGAAGCGGCGCGCGGCATCTTCGTTGAGTGTGTCGAAGTGCGGGATGTCGCCGAGCAGCACGGTGTTGAACTCGTGCGCGATCTCGATGTAATCCGAGGGGCCACGCGGGCCTTCGCACAGCGCCTTGAAATCGAACCAGACAATGCTCTTGCCGCGGCCACGCACCGGGATCTTGCGCGCTTCGATCTCGATGTTGCCCGACTTGGCCGGCTGCCCACCGCTGAGCTCGGCCCAGCGGCCGGCCAGCCAGGCATCGCTGCCGGCATCGATGGGGGACTGGTACACCGGCGAGCGGGTCAGCGCGCGCATGCGGTAATCCTCGGTGCCTTCGGCGTACAACTCCACGCAGTAGGTCTGCAGCAGCCCGATCGCGGGCAGGAAGCTGTCGCGCTGCAGGCCGTTGAGGTACAGGTTTTCCACCGCCGTGTTGGAGGTGGTCACCAGGGTCACGCCCTCGGCGAACATGCGCTCGAGCAGGCGCGCCAGCAGCATCGCATCGCCGATGTCGGTGACGAAGAATTCGTCCAGCACCAGCACGCGCAGCTTGCTGCGCCACTCCTGGGCGATCTTCGCCAGTGGATCGCTTTGCCCCTGGTGCTCGCGCAGGCGCTCGTGAATGCCGCGCATGAAGCGGTGGAAATGGGTGCGGTACTTCTGCTCGATCGGCAGGCCGTCATAGAACAGATCGACCAGGAAGGTCTTGCCGCGCCCCACCCCGCCCCAGAAGTACAGGCCCTTGACCGGCTCGGGCTTCTTCCAGAACGCGGAGAGGCGATCCAGCCAGCCATCCTGGGCGCTGTCGACCAGCGCGAGATGGATGCGGTCCAGCTCGGCCAGGGCGGCGTGCTGGGCCGGGTCGTTCTGCCATTCGCCCCGGGCCACGCCATCGGCGTAGCGCTGCGACGGGGTCATCACGGTGTCGCTCATGCCGCGTCGGGGGCGGGGTTGGGCAGCCACTGCTTGACGCCATGGATGAGCGCGCCGCGCAGGTCGACGATCTTGCGGTGGAAGAAGTGGCTGGTATCGGGCATGCGCACCAGTTCGTGCGGTGCGTCCAGGCCGTCCAGCCAGTCATAGACCGCCTGCGGATCGACGATCTCGTCTTCCTCGCCCTGGATCACCAGCCACTGGGCCGGGGGCTGCATGCCCTCGAAGTCCCAGCGCCCGGCGGGCGGCGCGATCGAGATCAGCGTGGTCGGCTGCAGGTCGCCCGCCGCGCGCAGCGAGACGTACGCACCGAAGCTGAAACCGGCCAGCCACAGGTCCTGGCCCGGCCGCTGTGCACGGACCCAGGCGGCGACGGCCTTGAGGTCGTCCTGCTCGCCCACGCCGTTGTCGAACGTGCCGGCCGAGTCGCCGACGCTGCGGAAGTTGAAGCGCACGGTGGCGATGCCCAGGTCGCGCAGCGCGCGCGCGGCCATGGTCACCACCTTGTTGTGCATGCTGCCGCCCTCGGTGGACAGGGGGTGGCAGACGATCGCCACCACCGGCTGTACAGCGACATCGGCCTCGGGCAGATCAACCACGACATCCAGCAGACCGACCGGTCCGTCCAGCGTCAGCGCACCGCTTTCTTGGGGAAATGGGGGATTGTGCATGGCGTCATAATACCGTCCCTCCGCGTGCTTCACCGCCGCCCCCGCCGGATCCGTACATGCACTTTCTGGTTTTCAGCGTTCTCTGCAGCGTGCTGGTGTCGGTCCTGCTGAAGCTGGCGCCGGGCCAGCGGCTGGACATGCCGCAGGTGGTGACCTGGAATTATCTGGTCGCCAGCGTGCTCAGCGCGGTGCTGCTGCAGCCCTCGCTGGCCTCGCTGCAGACCCCGCACGCGCCGTGGGCCGTCCTGCTCTGCCTGGCCGTGGCGTTGCCGGCGATCTTCCTGATGATGGCCCGCGCAGTGACCCGCGCCGGGATCGTGCGCAGCGATGTGGCCCAGCGGTTGTCGCTGCTGCTTTCGCTGCTGGCTGCGTTCCTGGTGTTCGGCGAGACCGGCAACGGCTGGAAGCTGGCCGGCCTGGGGCTGGGCCTGCTGGCGATCCTCGGGATCAGCGTACGCCCGCGCGCCGGCGCGGCCGAGCCCAGCGGCGGACGGGCCTGGCCATGGCTGCTGTCCGTCTGGGTGGGCTACGCCCTGGTCGACATCCTGCTCAAGAAGGTGGCGTTGTCGGGTACGCCTTCGATGGCGGCACTTCTGGTCAGTTTCAGCCTGGCCTTCGTGCTGATGCTCATCCTGCAGCTATGGCGCCACCTGCGCGGCATCGCCCGCCTGCAGTGGCGCAACCTGGCCGGCGGCGCCCTGCTGGGCCTGCTCAACTTCGGCAACATCCTGTTCTACGTGCGTGCCCACCAGCATCTGCCGGACAGCCCGGCGGTGGTGTTCGCCGGCATGAACATCGGCGTGGTGGTGCTGGGCGCGCTGGTGGGCATCGTCGGTTTCGGCGAGCGCACCAGTGTGTGGAACCGGGTGGGCCTGGGGTTGGCCGTGGTGGCGATCGGGTTGATCGCGTGGGGCACGTGGTAGTCGATTGATGCGGTGCCGGCCAGCGGCCGGCACTACCTGGGCAACGCGCCGGTGACCGGGCACACCGGCGTCCCGGCGCACCCGTGCGGGATCAGCGATCAAACCCGAGCAGCAGCGGATCATGATCCGAGCTGCGCCACGGGCCCGCTTCGTTGCGGTCGCGGTAGCCCACATCGTCAGCTTCATCGGCATTGATGTGCCACTCTGCCGCCGCGCGCAGGCGCTTGGCCATGCCCGGGCTCAACAGCGCATGGTCCAACCGGCCGGTCATGCCGTTGTAGACATAGCTGTAAGGGTGTTCGACCTTGGCCACTGCGAACGCATCCCGCCAGCCGGCGGCGTGCAGGGTGCGGATCGGGTCTTCCATCGCGTAGGCGTTGAAGTCGCCCAGCAGCACCGCATCGCGGGTGCCCGCACCGGTGGGGTCGGTCGCCAGCCACTGGTCCAGCAGCGTGGCCGAGGCGACCCGGGTGGCATTCCAGCAGGCCTGGCCGTCCTTCTGATCGGCATCGGCGCCGGTCGCTTCGGAGCAGCCCTTGGATTTGAAGTGATTGGCCACGACCACGAACGGCGCGCCCTTGCCCGCACGGAAGGCCTGCGCCAGCGGCACGCGGCTGCGCTCGCCGAAGGGCTCCTTCTCCAGCACGGCGGGGGCGCCGACCGGGGTCACGCGCGACGCGCGATAGATGATGCCGACCCGGATCGGGTTGTCACCCGGGCCCTGCTTCGCGTCGATGAAGCGCCAGTCGGCACCCTGGCCCCGATCCGCATTGAGCGCATCGACCAGCTGGGCGATCGCCGACTGCGGGCCGTAACCATCGTTCTCCAGTTCCATCAGCGCGGCGACATCGGCGCCGAGCGCGTTGATGGTGGCGACCAGTTTGGTTTTCTGCGCCTGGTGTTCGGCCAGGGTCCGGGCGCCACGCAGGGTCGGGTAACCGCCGCCCTGGCCGTCGCCATTGAAGAAGTTCTCCAGGTTGAACGCGGCCACATGCAGCGCACCGGCCACCGTCGGTACGGCCGGGCGCTCCAGCGCCGGCAGGTTCAGCGGACGGGTCACCTGCAGGCGGGTGTTGCCCTTGGCATCGACGCGGACGATGCCTTCGATATTGCGCAGGACCATGCCGGTGCGCAGGTTCGCGGCCGCCGGCAGGTAGGCCACCGGGCCGGGATCCCGGGCGTCGCTGCCATCGTCGAGCACCAGCCGGCGACGCAGGTTGTCGGCCACCTCATGGGCGTGTTCCGGGGTGCCGGGTGCGGCCACTTCGCTCGGCTGCCACAGGCGACCACCGAAGGCCACGGTCAACTCACCGAAGCGCGACAGGCCATCGGTGCCGGCCAGGGTCAGCGGCGCGGCGATGCGGACCTGCTGACCGTCCAGCGTGCGCCAGTCGGTGGGCGGCGCGGTCAGGCTGACCGTGGCCGACGTGGTCGGCGCCGGACGCACCTGCGGCGAGGCAGCGGGCTGCGGCTGGGCGGCATGGACCGCGCCGGACAGGGCCAGCGCGAGAGCGAACACGAGGGGGGTACGGCGCATCGGAAGCAGGACTCCAGGGAAGTGCGACAAGGCTAACCATATAAAGTGAAACGCCGCCCTTCGGCGGCGTCGGTGACCTGATCCGGCAAAGCCGTTATTTCAGGTTGGCCAGCATCCAATCGACCGTGGCATGGATCTGCTCCTCGGTCAGCGCCGGATTACCGCCCTTGGGCGGCATGATGCCACCGTCCGGGCCGGTATAGCCCTCCACCGCATGCTTGTAGAGCGTGTCCTTGCCCTGGGCGATGCGCGCATCCCAATGCCCGTGATCCAGCGTCGGCGCCTTGCCGACGCCATTGGTATGGCAGGCCGTGCAGAGGTTGTCGTAGATCACCTTGCCGTCAGTGGTGCCACCGTAGGCGACCTGCGAGGCGGCTTTGACCAGCGCGGCGGCCTGGGCCGCGGCCTGGGCGGCGGCACCGGTGCTGCCTGCGTACACCGCACCGGCCGGCGTGATGCGCTGTTCCGTGCGTTTGGCCGCCATCGGCGAGACTTCAGGGGGAATGCTGGTATGCAGGTAGGCCGCGAAGATGATGAGGCCAAGTGTGATGGCCATCAGCAGCGCGATGACCATGGAGAAGCGTTTCAGGAACTCGAGGTCGTAATTCCGCACTCTCTATACCCCTGGCTGGTAGTCGTTGGACCACGGCTTGTCGGCCGAGTATGACCAGCGTCGGCGGCGCTGCGCAAGCGACCGCCGGGTGTCGCAATGCAGCATCGGCGCGACTCAGGCGCCCGCGGCCCGCAGGCAGAAAACACAGATCGACTCGACCAGCGCATCTTCATCGCCGTGCGCGTCGCGGCTGAGCGCGGTCGGGCCGACCAGCGCCTCGGTGAACGCGCCGACGATGCAGGCCGCCGCGACATGGGTGTCCTGCTGCGGGAAGGTGCCTGCCTCGACGCCATCGGCGACGATGCGCCGGAACACATCGCCGAACAGACGGCGGCAGCGGATGCGCTCGGCTTCCACTTCCGGATCGACCGGCTCGGCGATGAAGGCATAGGCCAGCCCGGGCCCGGCCAGCGCGCGCCGCACGAAGGCGGTGATCGCCCGGCGCAGGCGCTCGGGCGCCGGCAGCGGCTCGGCCGCGATCGCCTCGAAGATGCGCAGCTCATGCTCGACAGCGGCGGTCAGCACCTCCACGAACAGTTCGGCCTTGGAGGGGAAGTGCCGGTAGATCAGGCCGGTGGACACGCCGGCCTCGGCCGCCACCGCCGTCACCGGGGCGTTGCGGTAGCCGCCGGCCGCCACCAGCACACGGGTCGCCAGCAGGATGCGTTCACGGGCGCCGGCAAGGCGTTCTTCCATCAGGGCGGAGCGTTTATAGGCCATTTGTTGATTCTATGTTCAATTTTTGAATTTGTGTTCACTTCTTTGTCGAACCCGGCTACGCTGGGGGCACATCGCCCGCGGGACGGCCCTGTCAGCCCGTCCATCCCTCCCGGCGCGTCCCATCCCTTGTTGTTGCGGAGTCGCCCATGCACGTCCCGACCATGAACTTCGATCTCGGCGAAGAGATCGACCTGCTGCGCCAGAGCGTGGCCCATTTTGCCTCCGCTGAAATCGCGCCGCTGGCGGCCCAGGCCGACGAAGAGAATCTGTTCCCCAATGCGCTGTGGCGCAAGCTCGGCGAGCAGGGTCTGCTCGGCCTGACCGTGGAAGAGGAATACGGCGGCAGCGGCATGGGCTACCTCGCGCATGTGGTGGCGATGGAAGAGATCTCACGCGCCTCCGGTGCCATCGCGCTGTCCTACGGTGCGCACTCGAACCTGTGCGTGAACCAGCTGCGCAAGAACGGCAACGAAGATCAGAAGAAGCGCTACCTGCCCGGCCTGTGCAGCGGCGAGCTGGTCGGCGCGCTGGCGATGAGCGAACCAGGCGCCGGCTCGGACGTGGTCTCGATGAAGCTGCGCGCGGACAAGCGCGGCGATCACTACGTGCTTAACGGCAACAAGATGTGGATCACCAACGGCCCGGATGCCGATGTGCTGGTGGTCTATGCCAAGACCGATCCGGATGGCGGCGCCAAGGGCATCACCGCGTTCCTGATCGAAAAGGGCATGAAGGGCTTTTCCACGGCGCAGAAGCTGGACAAGCTCGGCATGCGCGGCTCCAACACCTGTGAGCTGGTCTTCCAGGATTGCGAAGTACCCGAAGCCAACGTGCTTGGTGTGGTCGGCGGTGGCGTCAAGGTGCTGATGTCCGGCCTGGACTATGAGCGCGTGGTGCTGTCCGGTGGCCCGCTCGGCCTGATGGCTGCGGCCATGGACGTGGTGATGCCGTACGTGCACGAGCGCAAGCAGTTCGGCGAGGCGATCGGCACCTTCCAGCTGATCCAGGCCAAGCTGGCCGACATGTACGTGGGCCTCAACGCCTGCCGCGCCTATGTCTACGCGGTGGCACGCGCCTGCGACCAGGGCCGCACCACGCGTCAGGACGCAGCCGGCGCGATCCTGTATTCGGCCGAGAAGGCCACCTGGCTGACCGGCCAGGCGATCCAGATCCTGGGCGGCAATGGCTACATCAACGAGTACCCGACCGGACGGTTGTGGCGCGATGCCAAGCTGTATGAAATCGGCGCCGGCACCTCGGAGATCCGCCGCATGCTGATCGGCCGCGAACTGTTCCAGCGCACCAAGTAAGGGCCCTGCCATGACCGTATTGAGCACCCAGCTGCAACCGGGCAGCGACACCTTCGAGGCCAACCGCGCCGCGCTGCAGGCGGTGGTCGACGACCTGCGCGCCACCCTGGCGCAGACCGCGCTGGGCGGCAGCGAAGCGGCACGCGCCAAGCACACCGCACGCGGCAAGCTGCTGGTGCGCGACCGCATCGATGCCCTGCTCGACCCGGGCAGCGCCTTCCTGGAAATCGCCCCGCTGGCCGCGCATGGCATGTATGGCGACCCGATCCCCAGCGCCGGCGTGGTTGCCGGCATCGGCCGGGTCTCGGGCGTGGAGTGCGTGATCGTGGCCAACGATGCCACGGTCAAGGGTGGCACCTACTACCCGATGACGGTCAAGAAGCACCTGCGTGCGCAGGAAGTGGCCGAGCAGAACCGCCTCCCCTGCATCTACCTGGTGGATTCGGGCGGTGCATTCCTGCCGCTGCAGGACGAGGTGTTCCCGGACCGCGACCATTTCGGTCGTATCTTCTACAACCAGGCCAACCTGTCCGCGCAGGGCATCCCGCAGATCGCCTGCGTGATGGGCAGCTGCACCGCCGGTGGCGCCTACGTGCCAGCGATGAGCGATGAAACGGTGATCGTGCGCGAGCAGGGCACCATCTTCCTCGGCGGCCCGCCGCTGGTGAAAGCGGCCACCGGTGAAGTGGTCACCGCCGAAGAACTGGGCGGTGCCGATGTGCACACGCGCATCTCCGGCGTTGCCGACCACATGGCCGACAACGACCTGCAGGCGCTGGCCCGGGTCCGCGCGATCATCGCCCAGCTCAACTGGCGCAAGCCCGAGCCGGTGCTGGCAGTGCAGGCCCCGGTGGAACCGCGGCATCCGGCCCACGAGCTGTATGGCGTGATCCCGGCTGACACGCGCAAGCCCTATGACGTGCGCGAAGTGATCCTGCGCCTGGTCGACGATTCGCGCTTCGATGAGTTCAAGCCGCGCTATGGCAACACGCTGGTCACCGGCTTCGCGCACCTGCACGGCTACCCGGTGGGCATCATCGCCAACAACGGCATCCTGTTCTCCGAGTCCGCGCTGAAGGGCGCGCACTTCATCGAACTGTGCACGCAGCGCGGCATCCCGCTGGTGTTCCTGCAGAACATCACCGGCTTCATGGTCGGCCGCAAGTACGAGCACGGCGGCATCGCCAAGGACGGGGCCAAGCTGGTCATGGCCGTGGCCTGCGCCAAGGTGCCCAAGTTCACCGTGGTGATCGGCGGCTCGTTCGGTGCCGGCAACTACGGCATGTGCGGCCGCGCCTACTCGCCCAACTTCCTGTGGATGTGGCCGAACGCGCGCATCGGCGTGATGGGCGGCGAGCAGGCCGCCAGCGTGCTGGCCACGGTCAAGCGCGACGGCATCGAAGCCAAGGGCGGGCAGTGGTCGGCCGAGGAAGAGGACGGCTTCAAGTCGCCGATCCGCGAGCAGTTCGAATCGCAGGGCCACCCGTACTACGCCAGCGCCCGCCTCTGGGATGACGGCGTGATCGATCCGGCCGACACCCGTCGTGTGCTGGGCCTGGCGCTGTCGGCCAGCCTCAACGCCCCGGCGAAGAAGACCGACTTCGGCGTGTTCCGCATGTAATGCACGGGCGGTGCCGCCTGGCACCGCCGCCCCTGGCCCGCGCAACGAGACCACCATGTTCACCAAGATCCTGATCGCCAACCGTGGCGAAATCGCCTGCCGCGTCATCGCTACCTGCCAGCGCCTGGGCATCGCCACCGTGGCGGTGTACTCCGACGCCGACCGCAACGCGCGCCACGTGCGCCTGGCCGACGAGGCCATCGCGATCGGCCCGGCGCCGGCGCGTGAGAGCTACCTGCGCGGCGACGCCATCCTGGAGGCCGCCCGCCGCACCGGCGCGCAGGCGATCCATCCCGGCTACGGCTTTCTCTCGGAGAACGCCGGCTTCGCGCAGGCCTGCGCCGAGGCGGGCATCGTGTTCATCGGCCCCTCCGCTGCGGCGATCCGCGCGATGGGTGACAAGAGCGCGGCCAAGGCGCTGATGCAGCAGGCCGGCGTGCCGCTCACCCCGGGCTACCACGGCGACGAGCAGATCCCCGAGTTCCTGCGCAAGCAGGCCGACAGCATCGGCTACCCGGTGCTGATCAAGGCCAGCGCAGGCGGCGGTGGCAAGGGCATGCGCCGCGTGGATGACAGCGCGACCTTCACCGAGGCGCTGGCCAGCTGCCAGCGTGAAGCGCAGTCCGCGTTCGGCAACGCACACGTGCTGGTGGAGAAGTATGTGGAGCGCCCGCGCCACATCGAGATCCAGGTGTTCGGCGACAGCCACGGCAACGTGGTGTACCTGTTCGAGCGCGACTGCTCGGTGCAGCGCCGCCACCAGAAGGTGCTGGAAGAAGCGCCCGCGCCCGGCATGACGCCCGAGCGCCGCGCCGCGATGGGCAAGGCCGCCGTCGATGCCGCGCGCGCGGTCAACTACGTCGGCGCGGGCACGGTGGAGTTCATCGCCGGCCCGGATGGCGATTTCTACTTCATGGAAATGAACACCCGCCTGCAGGTGGAGCACCCGGTCACCGAGTGCATCACCGGCACCGACCTGGTCGAGTGGCAGCTGCGCGTGGCCAGCGGTGAGCCGCTGCCGCTGCAGCAGGATCAGCTGCAGATCCGCGGCCATGCACTGGAAGCCCGCCTGTACGCCGAAGACGCCGACCGCGGTTTCCTGCCGTCCACCGGCACCCTGCGCCACCTGCGCCTGCCGGCCAACACCGCGCACGTGCGCGTGGATGCCGGTGTCGAACAGGGCGATGCGATCACCCCGTTCTACGACCCGATGATCGCCAAACTGATCGTCTGGGACGTCGACCGCGACGCCGCACTGCGCCGCATGCAGCAGGCGCTGGCCGAATGCGAAGTGGTTGGCGTGACCACCAATGCCGCCTTCCTGCGCCGCTTGGTGATGACCGATTCGTTTACCCAGGCCAAGCTGGATACCGCGCTGATCGAGCGCGAGCAGGCCGCGCTGGCCCCCAACGACGGCGACAGCGATCCGGCACTCTGGGCGCTGGCCGCGATTGCCGGCGTGGCCACCAGCGAAGCCGCCAGCCGTGATGCGCGCGACCCGCACTCGCCGTGGCAGGCCCAGGATGGCTGGCGCCTCGGCGCGGCGGCCGCACGCGCGCTGACGCTGGAGCACCGGGGTGCACAGCGCAGCGTGGCCGTGCAGGGCGCGGGCGCGCAGTGGACCGTGCACATGGAGGGCAATGCGCTGCAGGGCAGCGGCCGCCTGGCCGGTGATGCATTGCGCGTGCAGATCGGCGAGCAGCTGCACCGTGCCACCGTCATCCGCGACGGCAATGAGCTGTACCTTTTCGGCAGCGAGGGCGTGCAGCGCTTCACCCTGCATGATCCGGTCAGCGAAGCGGACCAGTCCGTTGCCGATGCCGGCAGCCTGGTCGCGCCGATGCCGGGCCGTATCGTGGCCACACTGGTGGCACCGGGCACGGCGGTCAAACGCGGCGCGCCGCTGCTGGTGCTGGAGGCGATGAAGATGGAGCACACGCTGCAGGCGCCGGCCGATGGCACCGTGCAGGGTTACCGGGTCAAAGCCGGTGATCAAGTGGGTGATGGCGCGGTGCTGGTGGATTTCGAGGCGGCGTAGCTACCTCGAACTGCGGCCGGCCGGATCAAATTCGGCCGTGCTGCGCTCCAGCGCACGGTAGCCCACACCGCAGATCGCCAGCGCGCCCTGTTCCACACCATCCAGGCCAAAGGCCTGGTCCACGTCACCTTCGTTGATGGCCGCGGTCACGAAAGCACCCAGGCCTGCTTCCGTGGCCGCCAGGTACACCATCTGCGAGATGTGTCCTGCGTCCAGCGTGAGCGCACGATACGCCTTGGCGTGGTTGCGATACTTCCAGAAGCTGCGTCCAAAACGAGGGGCCAGCACGATCAGGACCGGCGCATCGGCGAACCATTCCTGCCCCGATACCATGGCGCGGGCCAGCGATGGCAGCGTGGGAACGGGCGGCGATGGCAACGCCAGAAGCGCGTGGTCCAGCGCGTGATAGTGGTAGAGGCCGGGCGTGAGCCCCTCGACGCGTTGCACCAGCAGCCACACCTCGGTCGGGTGCAGACCCCCGCCCGAAGGGACGTTTTTCTTCAGGATGAGCATGTCCTGCTCGACCTGCAGCGCGGCGTGGGCCATGACGCTGCGCTGGAGAAGCTGGGCCAGCATCGGCAGCGGCAGCGCACGCTCGGGATCGAAGTTGCGACAGGTGGTTCTGGCCGCCAGCAGGGCATCGAACGGAGATTCCTGCACGTTCGGCAGCGGCTGGTAATGACCTTCCACAGGATGCACGGCAGGCGGCGGGGCACCCAACCTCCTGCGCAGCCCGACTGCGGTATCCAGGCCCTGCCCGCGCATATCCGAAACGCTGTCCACGCCCTGCCAGCGCGAGTGCCGGTGCGCCACGGCGGACAGCGGCCACCAATGTGCGTCCTTGATCCGCTGGTCGCGCGCCAGATGGTCCGCGTGCTCCGGTTGATCGCCCACCAGCAGGCCGCTGCTCAACAATTGGCCCCAGCGGGGGTCGGCCATGTCCTGCGCCGACAACGTCCGCCACTGCGATGCGCTGGTGCGGCCGAGCAGTTCGCTTTGCCCGGCGTCGATCTCCACCGGCCCATCCAAGTGCCCCGCAAGCGCCAGCCAGGCATGGGTGCTGTTGGCCTCGGTGCTGCCACGCAGAAGCGCCTGCAGGCCGAACGAGACGGTTTCGCGCGGCTCCAGCAGCAGGTGTGTACAGCGGCGAACGCGCATCGATATTCCTGTCCCAGTGCAGAGGTAAGCTTATCCCGATGTGCAGCGACCGCACACAGAGACCTCCGCCGGCGTGTCGTGCTCAACCGGGGAGCGCTTGTGCCGATAGAACACTCTCTTGCCCTGGAAATCGACCATGACGCCTGTTCCCACCCAGCTCACCCCTGCCCAAGCCATGCTGCTGCTCGACCATCTGATTGGCGATACGGCGTTCCGCACGCTGTTTTCCGCCGATGGCGTGGCAGCACTTGCCTCGATTGGCATCGATCCCGACGGCTGTACCGACTGCCTGGCCGTCGTGGACCTGGCCACCCCCTCGGAACTGCTCGCCCTGCGCAGCGAACTGGAGACCTATCTGAGCACGCATACTGCGTCGATGACGGTGGTGTTCTGTTTCGAAGCTGGCAAGGTTGGCGACACCATCAGCTGACGATCGGGTCACTGCATGCCGGTCGCCTTGACCGGCACGGACCAGGTGGCCACGTCATGCGCATTCAACGGCTGCCACACCTGGATCGCCGCCACCTCGGCAATGGCTTGCCCACGATGCGTGGCCAGCCATTGCTGCTCCTGCAGGACACCCGCCCCATCCTGCTGGGCTCTCCTGGCCTGCAGCAGCACGACATGCGCCTGCACCGGCTCGGCCCCGTCCAGCAGCGGCTGCAGC
Organism: Stenotrophomonas sp. TWI819; assembly: GCF_039673075.1. Classification (NCBI taxonomy): domain Bacteria; kingdom Pseudomonadati; phylum Pseudomonadota; class Gammaproteobacteria; order Lysobacterales; family Lysobacteraceae; genus Stenotrophomonas; species Stenotrophomonas sp. TWI819. The sequence continues at coordinate 17,493 of NZ_JBDJKY010000006.1, forward strand.
ATTTCGACTGCCGCATCGGCCTTGCCGTCGATCAATAGTGCATTGGATGTCACGATGCGCTGCCACTTGGCGACCACCGGGCTGCGCTGGCGTTCCAGCAGCGCTGCGTTGTCGCGCAGCAGTGTGTCGGCCAGCGGATGTTGGCCTTGGCGTTGCGCAAGGTACACCAGCGCAAGCAACTGCAGGCTGCGGTCGGCGATGTTGGGATGATCGCGCTCTTTCAACAAGGGAATCAGCTGCGTTGCGATCGCCGACAAGGTGCCTTTGTTAGCCCCCCCGCACAGCGTCTCGACGGTGGCATGCACCAGCTTCTGATGGACCTGGTAGTCCACCAGGCCTGGTTTCGCGGCATCCTCGCGCACCGCTGATCGCATGGCGTCGCAGTCTCCCTGGTCGGCGGCGAGCAGCACCTTTGCTCGAAGATGCATCAGGTCCTGCAGCGCGTCCGCGCCGTTGCCCATGCGCTCCACCATGCGCCGGGCCTCTGCATACCGGCGCAGGCCGACCAGAACATCCACCTGGGTGTCATCGATACCGTCCCGGCGGAGCGTGCGTGCCTGCTGCAGGGTGCTCTGAGCCTCATGGAACTGATTGCGGGCCAGCTGGATGCGGGCAAGGTGCACCATGGGGTAGATGCGCAGGTAGTCCTGGGGAACGGACGCCGCACGGGCGAAGGGCTCTGCCTCCTGGAAACGGTTGTCCTGGATCAGATACCAGGACGTGTTGGAAGGGCCGGCATAGAAATCCGGGTACACCCCGGCGAGTACCCGCCACTGCTCGACCGGCCACCCGCCCGGCTCCAGCTCCGCCTGCCAGCCCTTGAGGTACAGCTGCTCGCGGTGCGGCAGTCGCCCCTTCAACGCCAGCGCTTTTTCCAGCTGCTCGCGCGCACTGCTGCGATCGGCGGTACGCGCGAAGGATTTGGCCAGGCCGATATAGGCCAGCGCGAACGCCGGATCGATCTCCAACGCGGTCTGATACAGATTGCGCGCGTCATTGAAACGACGCTCGCCAAGTGCCGTCTCCGCCAGCGCATACGAGCGCAGGGCGCGCAGACTGGCAGTGGATGCACTGGGCAGGGGCATGGACCGCTGCAGACCTGCGACGGATTCGCCCAGTCCGGCCCTCAGTTCGCCGATCACCTTGTCGACCGCCTCCACCGCATTGCCGGTCCCGGACGCCGTGGCCGTGTACGTCTGGATCACCACGTCCTTGCCAGGGTCGATCAGCGAGATCTGCACCTCGTATCCCCCACGCCGCGGGATGACCTTCGGTACCAGGACCGCGCGGGCACCTTCGCGTACCGCCACGTCCACTGCACGCGATCGATCCAGCACGGCGTCAACGGGATCGCGTGCCAGTTCCAGGCTTTCGCGGACCTTGCCGTCGGACAGTACGTTGACGTACTTCGACTGTTCCAGGCCCAGCAGCATGGCCTGACGCAGCGAGTCATCGAAAATGGGCTCGCCGGTCTGGTTGGTGACATCCGACAGCACCACCCAGTCACGCTCAGCGAAGGCGATCGCCGGCTGCGATCGCGTCATCATCCAGGCTCCCACCAGAAGCGCGATGGCCAACGTGGCTTCCGCCACCATGGCCGTTGGCTGGCGCCAGAAAGGCAGGTCGCGCACGGCCTTCGACGTAGCCCGGGGGCGACCGCTGGACGGCATGTCCGATGACATCACCCCGAACACGTCCATCGGCTGCGCCACGCCCTTGAATCGCCAGCGTCCGAACGAGGTCCATTTCAGTGCGTTGTTTTTATCGCGCAACGCAACGCCAGCACGCCGGACCATCGACTCAGCCGTCGCCGACACGAGAATCTGCCCCGGCCGTGCCAGCTGCATGAGCCGCGCCGCCATCGGCTTTGCCAGCCCTTCCACTTCCACCGGCTTGGAGCCCAGCGCGATGGCTTCGGCGCTGTTGTCCCACAGGATGACCTCACCGACGTGCAGGCCCGCGCGTGCGCGGATGGGGTGCTCCAGCGATCGACCCAATGCACGCAGGCCAGCGTGGTAATCCAGGGCGAATCCGAGCGCATCGACGGGCCGCTCGAACAACACAAACAACCCATCGGAGCGATCGATCTGGTGCCCGTTCCACTGCTGCTGCAACGCCAGCACCAGCCGGTCATGCTCCTGGAACAACTCCGCCGCGGCCGCATCGCCAATCCGCTCCACCAGGATCAACGAGTCACACAGATCAGTGAACAACAGCGCCCGCATCTGCGGGGCCTGGGTCGACGTTCCGTTGTCGCCGTTCATGCCGATCTCCCGATCAGGGTGTGGCGGTCGCTGATCGCGACCAGTGCAATCGGTTGCCGCCCAGCCGCTTGGCCTGGTACAGCGCGTTGTCGGCGCGAGCGTACCACTCGCTCCAGTCGGTACGGGGGTCGATCAGGCATACGCCGATGCTGACCGGGCAGAGGTGCGGCACGCCCTGCGCGCGACCCATCAGGCCGTGCACGGCGCTGAGGATGAACTCGGCCGCGTGCTGGAGGCTGTCCGGGTTGACGTGGCGCAGCAGCAGGCAGAACTCGTCACCCCCGAGTCGGCAGGCAATGTCCAGCTCGGTGGTGACCGAGCGCAGGATGTTGGCCACGCTCTGCAGCACGCGGTCGCCGGCCTGATGGCCGTGCACGTCATTGACCTGCTTGAAGTGGTCGCAGTCGATCAGCAGCAGGCCCTGCGGCGCGCTGTCTTCCTGCGCGCGGCATTCCTGCAGGTACAGGGCCAAGCCACGCCGGTTGTGCAGGCCGGTCAGCTCGTCGGTGCGCACCAGCTCACGGGTGTGGGTGAGCTGGTGGGTGGTGACGTAGAGATTGTCCAGCGCGGTTTCGAGATCGTGGTTGCGGCGGCGCAGCTGGCGGATCAGCACCTGTTCGTTGCCCACCACGCGCATGATCGTGCGGCGCAGGAAATAGGCGAGCAGGCTGGGATCGCGGTCGACCAGGCGCTGGAAATCATCGTGGTCCAGTTCCAGCACGACGCTGTCTTCGACGGCACGTGCACCGGCACTGCGCTGGTGGTCGCCGATCAGCAGGCCCAGCTCGCCGAAGAACTCATTGGGGCCCAGCGACTTGACCACCAGGTCTTCGCCGAAATCCAGTTCGATGCAGCCGCTGACGATGACGTACATCGTGCTGCCGGCATGGCCGCGGTGGAACAGGTGCGTGCCTTCGTCCAGCTTGCGCTGGCGGCCGAACTCGGAGAACAATGCGGACTCGCCGCTGCTCAGGATGGCGTGCACGATCTCAGCCATCGCCTTTCGGTCGATGTCTGTTTCTCGTTCGCACATGATCGCCGCCGCACCCTTGCCGGTCATTTCCGAACACCCGCTTTCCAGCGCCCCCTGGTGAGCGATGGAGGATAGCACTCCTCAAAACTGTGCGCCCTATCCCATTTCCGACTATTACGCCCCAAAATCGTGAAACGGTGCACGTTCTGCCGCCTTCGACCCCGTGAAGACCGGGCTGCGGCACCCGGAAAGGGCGGCCAGTCCCCCGACTGGCCGCCTGCTGGCCCTCCCTGGCCCCCCTGCCCGGACGGGGTCAGGCCGCCCGTTCGGCGTTGAACTGCTCTTCCTCGGTGGACCCGCTCAGGGCGGTGGTCGAGGACTGGCCCTGCTGGATCGCCTGGGTCACCGCGTCGAAGTACCCCGTGCCGACTTCGCGCTGGTGCTTGACCGCGGTGAAGCCCCGGTCGGCGGCGGCGAACTCTGCCTCCTGCAGCTCCACGAAGGCGCTCATCTGGCGACGGGCATAGCCGTGGGCCAGGTTGAACATCGAGTAGTTCAGGGCGTGGAAGCCGGCAAGGGTGATGAACTGGAACTTGTAGCCGTAGGTGGCGATCTCCTTCTGGAACGTCGCGATGGTGGCGTCGTCCAGGTTCTTCTTCCAGTTGAAGCTGGGCGAGCAGTTGTAGGCCAGCAGCTTGCCGGGGAACTTCGCATGGATCGCCTCGGCGAACTTGCGCGCGAACTCCAGGTCCGGCTTGCCGGTCTCGCACCAGATCAGGTCGGCGTAGGGCGCATACGCCAGGCCGCGGCTGATCGCCTGGTCCAGGCCGTTGCGGGTCTTGTAAAAGCCTTCCACGGTCCGCTCGCCGGTGGTGAACGGCTGGTCGTTGCCATCCACATCGCTGGTCAGCAGGTCGGCGGCCTCGGCGTCGGTACGCGCCACCAGCAGGGTCGGCACGCCCATCACGTCGGCGGCCAGGCGCGCGGCGTTGAGCTTTTCGATGGCCTCGCGGGTCGGCACCAGCACCTTGCCGCCCATGTGCCCGCACTTCTTCACCGAGGCCAGCTGGTCCTCGAAGTGCACGCCGGCCGCGCCGGCCTCGATCATCGCCTTCATCAGCTCAAAGGCATTGAGCACGCCGCCGAAACCGGCTTCGGCATCGGCCACGATCGGCTGCAGGAAGTCGATGTCATCCTTGCCCTCGGCATGGTGCAGCTGGTCGGCGCGCAGCAGGGTGTTGTTGATGCGCTTGACCACCGCCGGCACCGAATCGGCCGGGTAGAGCGACTGGTCCGGGTACATCTGGCCGGCCAGGTTGGCATCGGCGGCGACCTGCCAGCCGGACAGGTAGATCGCATTCAGGCCGGCCTTGACCTGCTGCATGGCCTGGTTGCCGGTCAGCGCGCCCAGCGCGTTGACGAAGTCCTTCTCCTGCAGGTACGTCCACAGCTTCTCCGCGCCCAGCCGCGCCAGCGAGTGCTCCACGTGCACGGTGCCACGCAGGCGCACCACGTCGGCGGCGGTGTAGTTGCGGGTGATCCCGGCCCAGCGCGGGTCGGTGTTCCAAGCGTGCTGGATCTGTTCGGCGGTCTGCAGGGTGCTCATGTCGAATCTCCAAAGGGAACGGATGCGGTAACAGCAGGTGGATGGATGACGGTCAGTCGAGACGGTCGTAGGCGGGCAGGGTCAGGAAGTCGGTGAGCTCCTCGCGGCGGCTGAGCGCGGCCAGCAGCGCGATGGACTCGGGGATGCGGGCGCTGCCCGGCAGCGCGGCGGTATCGCCCAGCCGCGCCGGCAGCTGGGCCAGGGTGGCGTCGAGCAGGGCCAGGTCGATGGCGGTGCCGTCGTCCAGGTGCTGGCCGGGGGTATGCAGCCACTGCCACAGCTGGCTGCGGCTGATCTCGGCGGTGGCCGCGTCTTCCATCAGGTGGTGAATCGGCACGCAGCCGTTGCCGTCCAGCCAGGCGGCCAGGTAGCGCACGCAGACCTCGACGTTGCCCTCGAAACCGGCGCGGGTGATGGTGCCGGTGGGCGCGACGATCAGATCATCGCGGCCCACCTGCACGTCGTTGCGCAGCACACGGTGCTGGTTCGGTCCGGGCATGTGTTCGTCGAAGATCGCCTGCGCGACCGGGATCAGCGCGGGGTGGGCGACCCAGGTCCCGTCATGGCCGGCACTGACTTCGCGCAGCTTGTCCGCCCGCACCCGCGCCATCGCCTGCTCGTTGGCGGCCGCGTCGTGGTTGATCGGAATCTGCGCGGCCATGCCGCCCATCGCATGCGCGCCGCGGCGGTGGCAGGTACGGATCAGCAGCTCCGAATAGGCCTTCAGGAACGGCTGGGTCATCGTCACCTGGCCGCGCTCGGGCAGCACCTTGTCGGCGTGCCGGCGGAAGGTCTTGATGTAGGAAAAAATGTAGTCCCAGCGGCCACAGTTCAGGCCGACGATGCGGTCGCGCAGCGCATGCAGGATCTCGTCCATCTCGAACACTGCCGGCAGCGTTTCGATCAGCACGGTGACCTTGATCTGCCCATGCGGCAGGCCGAGCATGCCCTCGATGTGCGACAGCGCGGTCTCCCACAGCGCCGCCTCTTCCATGCTCTGCAGCTTGGGCAGGTAGAAGTACGGGCCACGCTGCCTGCACATCAACGTGCGGGCGTTGTGGAAGGCGAACACCGCCGCATCGAACAGGCCACCGGCGATCGGCTGGCCGTCGATGCGCACGTGCTTCTCATCCAGGTGCCAGCCCCGCGGGCGGACGATCAGCACGGCCTGCTCGTTGAACGGACGCAGCGTGTACTGCTTGCCCGGCTTCCCATCCACGGACGGGCCGGTGTAGGTCAGATCGCCGCGCACCGCGCCGATCAGCGCCTGCTGGCCGGCCAGCAGGTTGCGCCAGGCCGGGGCGGTGGAATCCTCGAAGTCGGCCATGAACACCTTGGCGCCGGAGTTCAGCGCGTTGATGACCATCTTCGGGTCGGTCGGGCCGGTGATCTCCACCCGGCGGTCCTGCAGTGCCTCCGGTAGCGGGGCGACGTGCCAGTCGCTGGCGCGGATCTCGGCGGTATCGGCTCGGAAGTCCGGCAGGCCGCCGCCATCGAAGAAGGCCTGGCGGGCCACCCGTGCCTGCAGCCGGCGCTGACGCTCCGGCTCCACCGCCCGGTGCAGCGACACCAGCAGCGCCAGTACCCCCGCCGGCAGCAGCGCGGACTGGCCGGCCAGCTGGGTGGTGAGGGCAATGCCGGGGGTGGCCGGTGCATCGGCGGGGGTGGGCTGGGCGGTGGCGTAAGCGACGGCGGACATGGCGGGCTCCTGCGGTGCGGTTGAGCTCCACCGTGCGCCGCCGCGCCGATATTTGACAAAGCAGTTATTGCAATGGCTTACATAAGGTGTGCTTATACTCATGACGCCATGACCACGCCGCGCACGCCAAGCCCCCGGTTTTCCTACAAATCCGATCGGCTCAAGCCGCTGCGGGCGTTCTGCCAGACGGTCCGCCTGGGCTCAGTCTCACGGGCAGCTGAGGCTTTGTTCGTCAGCCAGCCGGCCATCAGCCAGCAGTTGCAGGCCCTGGAGCGCGAACTCGGGGTCAATCTGTTCGAGCGCAGCGGGCGACGCCTGGTGCCCAGCCGTGAAGGCCAGCTGCTGTATGAGATGGCGCTGCCGCTGGTGGAGAACCTGGACGGGTTGGAGGCCAGCTTCCGCGACAAGGTGAAGGGGCTGGACGCGGGCGAGCTCAACATCGCGGCCAACAGCTCGACCATCCTGTACCTGCTGCCGCGCATCGTGGAGCGCTTCCGCCAGCGCCATCCCGATGTCCGCCTGACCCTGCACAACGCGATCAGCGCCGACGGCACCGACCTGCTGCGCAGCGATGCGGCGGACCTGGCGGTGGGCTCGATGACCGACGTGCCGGCCGACCTCAGCTACGCCCCGGCCTACCGCTTCGAGCAGGTGCTGATCGCCCCGCCCGAGCACCCGCTGGCGCACGGCGAACTGAGCCTGGAGGCGATCTCGCAGTACCCGCTGGTGCTGCCGCCCAAACGCCAGATCACCTACCGGCTGGTGGACCAGGTGTTCCAGCGGCATCGGTTGCCCTACACCGTGGCGCTGGAGGTGGGCGGCTGGGAAGTGATCAAGCAGTACGTGGCGATGGGCATGGGCATCTCGATCGTGCCGGCGCTCTGCCTGCACGATGCCGACCGCGAGAAGCTGGTGACGCGCTCGATGGGTGCGTGGTTCCCGGAGCGCAGTTATGGCGTGATCGTGCGGCGCGGACGTTTTCTGTCACCGCAGGCGCGGGCGTTCATCGAGCTGATCCAGCCGGACCTGTTCAGTCCGCGCAGCTATGATGAAAGTGGTCATTCCGAGCGCTGACGCACGCCCCATGTCCATCGAACTCCGCCACCTGCGCTACTTCCTGGCCGTCGCCGAGACGCTGCACTTCGGCCGGGCGGCCGAGCGGCTGGGGATGTCGCAGCCGCCGCTCAGCCAGCAGATCCGTCAGCTGGAAACACTGCTCGGCGCGCGATTGTTCCTGCGCGCGAACCGCCGCGTGGAACTCACCGATGCCGGGCGCGTGCTGCAGGAACAGGCGCGTGAGGTGCTGGCGCGGGTGGAGACCGCGATCGATCTGACCCAGCGCGCGCAGCGCGGGGAAACCGGTGAGCTGCGCATCGGGCTGACCCGGGCCACGCCGCTGTCCACGCAGATCCCGCGCGCGATCTTCGCCTACCGCCAGCAGTTTCCGCAGGTGCAGTTGAAGCTGCGCGAGATGAACACACTGCAGCAGATCGATGCGCTGATGGCCGGCGAACTGGATGTCGGGTTGATCCGCAAACGTGCCCTGCCCGCCCCGCTGATGTCACGCAAACTGTTCAGTGATCCACTCGCGCTGGTGGTGCACGACCAGCATCCGCTGGTGCGTGATCTGCCCGCCGATGCGGCGGTGGCGCTGCGGCTGTTCGCGCATGAGCCGTTCGTCGGGTTCCTGCGCGAGGTGGGTGCGGGCATCCACGATCATGTGATCGCGCTATGCCGCAGCGCAGGCTTCACCCCACGCATCGTGCAGGAGGCAGGTGAAGCCTCGACGCTGATCAGCCTGGCGGCCTCGGGGTTGGGGGTAACGGTGCTGCCCGCCTCGTGCTGCCATATCCAGGTGGACGGTGCGCGCTTCGTCGCACTCAGTGATCGTGCGGCCAGTTCGGAAGTGCACGTGGCCTGCCGCCGCGGCCCGGCGTCGCCACTGATCGGTCACTTCACCCGGCTGCTGCAGGGCGTCAGCGGCTGAGCGCAAGCGCGGCGGCGGCCGGCTGCACGCGCTGGCCGAGACGCCACGCGATCACGCCACCGGCCACGGTCAGTACCCCAACGAAACCGCACACGCCCAGCCAGTCCCACTGCGTGTAGAACACGCCGCCAAGCACGCCGGCCACGCTGGAGCCCAGGTAGTAGGCGAACAGGTACAGCGCGGACGCTTCGGCGCGCATCGCACCGGCGCGGCTGCCGACCCAGCTGCTGGCCACCGAGTGGCCACCGAAGAAACCGAACGTCACCAGCGTGATACCGGCCGCCATGCAGCCCAGCCACGGCATCGCGAGCAGCACGATGCCCAGCGCGATCAGTCCGTAGCAGATCGCCAGCACGCGGCTGCGGCCATGGCGATTGGCCTGCTGCCCCATCCACGCCGAGCTGAAGGTGCCGACCAGGTACACGCTGAAGATCAGGCCGACCACGGTCTGGCTGAGGCCATACGGCGGCGCCAGCAGGTGGAAGCCGAGATAGTTGTAGAGGGTGACGAACACGCCCATCAGCACGAACGCGGTGGCGAACAACCACGGCAACCCGGGATCGCCAAACAGGTTGCGCCAGCGCGAAGGCAGTTCGCGCAGGCCGCCACGGCGGCTCTGGAAGTGGCGTGACGGCGGCAGCTGGATCCACAGCAGCACGGTACTGAGCAGTGCGATCAGCGAGACCACGCCGATACCCCAGCGCCAGCCCCAATGGTCGGCGACGATGCCCGCGATGAGACGACCGCTCATGCCACCGATCGCATTGCCGCCGATGTACAGGCCCATCGCCAGGCCCAGCGCGCGGCTGTCCATTTCCTCGGCGAGGTAGGTCATGCCCACTGCCGGGACGCCACTGAGCGCGATGCCGAGCAGCGTGCGCAACACCAGCAGCGTGGTCCAGTCATCCACCATCGCGGTGGTGACAGACAAGACGCTGGACGCCAGCAACGCCGCGACCATCACGCTGCGACGCCCGATGCGGTCGGAGATCAATCCCGCGATCAGCATCGAGACCGCCAGCAGACCGGTGCTCAGCGACAGGGTCAACGCACTGTTGGCCGCGGAGACGCCGAAGTGGCGACTGAATTCCGGCAGCAGCGGCTGCACCGTGTAGAGCAGCCCGAAGGTGGAGAAGCCGGCCAGGAACAGCGCGGCCGCCGTACGCCGGAAGGCCGGGGTGCCCTGCTGGATCTGGTCGCCGGGCGCCGCTGCTGCGGTGGTGGTCGGGGGGCTGCGGTCGGGGACCGCTGCGGTGTCGCCATTCATGCCGGTAAGGCCCGCGTAGACGGGCCGGAGAGAGGAGTCAGCGCTCAGGATAGGCAGCGTCGGTAGGTCGATCCATAACCTGATAGGTCTGAATCGAGATGTTGCAGATATCGATTAAGATCGCGGGCGCTGTTACAGCGCCTGCCAGGTCAGGCCTTCGCCGCGCCGGTAGTACACATGCGAGGCCTTGCCGTACAGCGCGCTGGCCTGGACCAGGCCGAAGAAACGTCCGTCAGCACTGTTGCCGCGGTGGTCGCCGAGCATCAGCACCTGCCCGGCGGGTACGGTCAAGCCGGTGATGTCCGGACCACCGCCCTGGCCCAGATCCAGCTGCGCCAGATGCTGACCGAAGTCTTCGATCTCACCCACCCCGGCCTGAGCCAGCGGATGGCCGTTGATGCTCAGGTGACCGTCGTGCAGCTCGACCCGATCCCCGCCAACCGCCGCGATGCGCTTGATCAGCCGGGTGCCGTCCTGCGGTGAATCGAACACCGCCACGTCACCGCGCTGCGGCTGGCCGGTGTGCAGCAACTCCATCGCGGTGAACGGCAGGCGCACGCCGTAGGCACGCATGTCCACCACCACCCTATCGCCCGGCATCAGCGTGTGCTGCATCGAGCCGCTGGGCACCTGGTAGTGATTGGCCAAGGTGTCGCGCGCCGCAGCGAGCAGGCCGAGCATCACCAGCAGCGGCAGGGCTTCCTTCTTCAGCCAGCGCAGCAGGCGATGGTCGGTGGGGGCAGAGGCGGCGGCGGGGGTGTCCATACGGGCGCTCCAGGAAGTGTGTGGCTGTGACCGGACGGACGGCGGGCAAGTTCCCTGCCCCCCGCTGAAAAAGCTACGCACTGTTTACGCAGGGGCCGCCCGGTCGGCATCGCGGTTTTACGGCGCGCGGCCGCATCGTGGCGACACCGCGCCGAAGGGTGCTTCGAAGAGACGTTCCATGACCATCCTGCTGATCCGGCATACACCGTCGAACGCCGTGCCGGACGCGTCGCCGCTGCCTGCACGGGTCGCCGGGCACCGCCTGGCCTGCCGCGACTGCGACTCCCTGCCGGCCCTGGTGCGCTGCCTGCAGCGTGCCCAGCGCAGCCGCCCGGCGCTGGTCCTGATCGCCACCGCGGCGGTCGATGCACCGCAGTGGGCCCGTTATGGCCAGGCGCTGCGCACCGCGCTGGAGGACCTGCCGGTGCCGTACATCGAGATGGCCAGCAACGACGATGACGCGCTGGACGAGCACCTGCATCCGCAGCATGCCCCGGCCGCGCGGGTCGTCTGCAGCAGCGGTCGCCAGGATGCGTGTCGCCTGTCGTTGGCGATCGCCGCCCATCGCCTGCAGGCCGTGGAGGGCTGAGCCATGTCGATCTTCATCATCCGTGGGCCGGAAGCGGCCGGGCAGCTGATCCGTACCGCGCAGCCGTTGCCGCCGCTCGTCCTCAAATCCCTGGTGCATCGCGCGATCGATGCGGGCACCACGGTGGCGATCCGCGCGTGTGGCTCGGAGCAGGAACTGCTGGATGCCCTGCGCGTGGCCGATCACAGCCGCGGCGAAGTCACCCTGCTCGATCCGGGGGCGTGCGTGGACAGCGCGCGCCTGCAGCGCCTGCTGCCGCATCTGCATAACGCCTACGTGGAAGTGCACGACGATGATGCGCGCGCCCCGGAGGCATGCCTGCCGGCGGATGCGGGCCAGCGCATCGGCGTGGCGCGCGGGTACTGCGCGCAGAGTTACATGCACGCGCTGGAGATCGCGCTGGATCACCTGGGGTGCAGTGAGATTGCCGAGGGCGTGCACGTGGGGACGTGATGCGCGGGGTCGGTGGGGCGGGCGCTGGGCGCCTATGCCCTTGGAGGCGAAATAAAGGGGGAGGGGGCGGCCGCAGGCCGACGCCGGAGGACATTCGCCGGAAAGGGCATAGGGGCCCAGCGCCCGGCCCAGCGGAGCAGCAACCCAAAAAAACGGCAGGGTTTCCCCTGCCGTTTTCGTTTCAGCGTGTGCCGGTGGCAGGCGTACCGACCAACGGCCGGTACCTACCGGGATGCCGCGATTATTTCAGGCCACGATTGACCAGCAGCGGTTCCACCGACGGATCCTTGCCGCGGAACTCGCGGTACAGATCGGCCAGCTCCACGCTGTTGCCGCGCGAGAGGATCTTGTCGCGGAACACCTGGCCGTTCTCCGGGGTCAGGCCACCGTTCTCCTTGAACCACTCGAAGGCGTCATGGTCCAGCACTTCGGCCCAGAAGTAGGCGTAGTAACCGGACGAATACCCGCCACCCCAGATGTGATCGAAGTAGCTGGTGCGGTAGCGCGGCGGCACCTGCGGCAGGTCGACCTTGAACTTCTTCAGCGCGGCCGCTTCAAACGGCGCGACGTCCTGCAGCTTGGCGTCGGCCGGCTGGGTGTGCCAAGCCAGGTCGAGCAGAGCGGCCGAGAGGTACTCCGTGGTCGCATAGCCCTGGTTGAAGGTGCGGGCCTTGAGGATCTTGTCGACCAGCGCCTGCGGCATCGGCTCGCCGGTCTTGTAGTTCTTGGCGTAGTTGGCGAAGACCTTCGGGTCCAGCGCCCAATGCTCGTTGAACTGCGAGGGGAACTCGACGAAATCGCGCGAGGTGCTGGTACCGGCGATGGACGGGTACTTCACCTTCGAGAACATGCCGTGCAGCGCGTGGCCGAACTCATGGAACATCGTGGTCACGTCATCGAAGCTCAGCAGCGCGGGCTGGCCGGCGGCGGGCTTGGTGAAGTTGCACACGTTGTAGACCACCGGCTTGGCACCGGTCAGGCCGTCCTGTTCGACGAACACGTCCATCCAGGCGCCGCCGGACTTGCTGTCACGCTTGAAGTAGTCGGTGTAGAACAGGGCCAGCGAGGTGCCGTCCTTGTCGAACACTTCGTAGACCTTCATGTCCGGGTGGTAGGTGGGGATGTCGGTACGCGGCTTGAAGGTGATGCCGTACAGCTGCGTGGCGGCGTAGAAGACGCCGTTCTGCAGCACGTTGTCCATCTCGAAGTACGGCTTGATCTGCGATTCGTCCAGGTCGTACTGCGCCTTGCGCACCTGCTCGGCGTAGAAGTCCCAATCGGAGGCAGCGAGCTTGAAGCCGCCCTTCTGCGCATCGATCACCTTCTGCATTTCGCTGATCTCACCACGCGCCTTGGCGGTGGCGGCCGGCACGGTGTCGGTCAGCAGCTTGAGCGCGGCGGCCGGGGTCTTGGCCATCTGATCGGCCAGGCTGTAGGCGGCGTAGTTCTCGAAGCCGAGCAGCTTGGCCTTCTGCGCGCGCAGCTGGGCCAGGCGCTGGATGGTCTCGCGGGTGTCGTTGGCGTCGCCCTTTTCGGCACGGGTTTCCGACGCCTTGAGCACGGCGGCGCGCTGCTCGCGGTCGCTCAGCGAGCCGAGCACCGGCTGCTGGGTGGTGTTCTGCAGCGGCAGCAGGTACTTGCCATCGAGGTTGCGGGCCTTGGCATCGGCGGCGGCGGTGTTGATCGCATCCTCATCCAGGCCGGCCAGCTTGGCCTTGTCATCGACGACCACGGCACCGGCGGCGGTCGCAGCCACCAGACGGGTGTGGAACTGCGTGGCCAGCGTGGTTTCTTCCACGTTGAGCTTGCGCAGCGAGGCCTTGTCGGCATCGTTCAACTGCGCGCCGGCGCGCACGAACTCCTGGTAGTCACGCTCGACCAGGCGCTTCTGCACCGGGTCCAGACCCAGCGCATCGCGCTGGTCGTAGATGGTCTTGATGCGGGCGAACAGCTTCGGGTCGAGGTTGATCTCGTCCTGGTGCTCGGCCAGCTTCGGGGCGACTTCTTCCTGCACCTTCTGGCGTGCATCGTTGGTGTCGGCCTGGACCAGGCCGAAGAAGATGCGCGACACGCGGGTCAGGGTCTCGCCGCTGCGCTCCAGCGCTTCGATGGTGTTGTCGAAGGTGGCGGGCTCGGGGTTGTCGGCGATCTTGCGGACTTCGGCCAAGTGCTGCTTCATGCCTTCGTTGAAGGCCGGCAGGTAGTCACTGTCCTTGATCTTGTCGAACGGCGGCGCCTGGAACGGCAGCGTGCTGGCGCTCAACAGCGGGTTGGCGGACGCATCGGCCGGCTGCTGGGTCGGGGCGGGCTGGGTATCGGTCACGGGGGTGGACTCCTTGCCGGAACAGGCCGCCAGCGCCAGGCTGATGGCAGCGGCCAAAACTACGGTACGCGACATGAAACGGGCTCCTTGGATGAGGGCGCGGGACGGAAAATCCCGCAGCCGATCACCCTACTCCCAAAGCCCGCAGGCGGCATGTGCCGGTCGTGGCGCGTGGCTGTGCGGGCCGTGGGGGCTACCCCGCCCGACCCGCCAGCGGCGCTCAGACGGTGCCGCGGGTCTTGCCCTGCCAGGGGCGGTAGTACTCGCGGATCGCGGCCATGTCGGCCGCGTCGTTGCCGGTGGGATGGAACAACGGGCCGATGCCGATGGTCTTTTCCGGGTAGTGGAAGTACGCGGCCAGCACCGGCACATCGGCCATGCGTGCGATTTTGAGGAAGCCGGCCTTCCAGTGCTGCACCGCCTTGCGCGTGCCTTCCGGGGTGATCGCGTACCACAGGCGGTCCGAGCCACGGATCAGGCTGACCGCCTGCTCCACGGTGCCCTGCGGCGAGCTGCGGTCCAGCGGGATGACGCCGAGCTTGCGCAGCAGCGGCCCCAGCGGCCACCAGAACAGCGAGGCCTTGCCCAGCACCTTGACCTGCATGCCCAGCGCGATCTTCGCCGCCATGCCCCAGAAGCCATCCCAGTTGGACGAATGCGGGGCGATGATGAACACCACTTTGGGCACATCGGGCAGGGTGCCGGTCACTTTCCAACCGCCCAGGCGCAGCGTGCAGCGGGCCAGCCAGCGGAGGAAGCGGTTCGGTTTGACCTGCGGCATGTTCGGCGGAACCACCGGCAACAACGGACTTCGGTTGTTCAAGCAATCACTCCCAATTGCGTGTGGTGCGCCCGCGCTTGATCTGCGCGCGCCCCTTTTTGGCGTCCAGACGACGCAGTTTCGACCCGTAGGTCGGCTTGGTGGCCACGCGTGCCTTGGGCACGCTCAGCCCCGCCTGGATGAAGGCGGCCAGTCGATCGCGCGCGTCCTCGCGGTTACGGTCCTGGGTACGGAAACGCTGTGCATCGATGACCAGCACGCCTTCGCCGGTCATGCGCCGGTCGCGGCGGGCCAGCAGGCGCGCGCGCAACGGCTCGGGCAACGAAGGCGAGCCGGCCACGTCGAAGCGCAGTTCGACGGCGGTGGAGACCTTGTTGACGTTCTGGCCACCGGCGCCGCTGGCGCGCACGAACCGCTCGACGAGTTCCGTATCCGGAATCGTCAGGTGCGCGCTGATGGTGACTGGCCCGTTGCCCATGGGCCGCATTGTAAGGGGAGGACCGCCGGCTGGGTGACTGCAACGTGCGTGGATGTCGCCGATAACGTCCTCAATTACGGTCTGATGACGCCATCGCAGGTATTCTCCGGTTTCCCGCAACGCAGGATGCTCCGCAATGTTCCCGATCCGCCCGATGGCCCGCCGTGGCCTGATCCGCATGACATTCGCCCTGGCGCTGGGCCTGGGCGCGATCGCGCCGGCCATCGCCGCGCCGCCGTCGGATGCCGACATCAACCGCCTGCTGGCCGCCTCGCGCGCGCAGACCATGCTGGACACGATGCTGCCGCAGATCGAGGCGATGCAGCGCCAGCAGTTCCAGCAGGTGGCGCAGCAGCGCCAGCTGGATGCGACGCAGCAGGCGCAGTTGCAGCGGATCGAGCAGCGGACCAACCAGACCGTGCGTCAGGCGCTGTCCTGGAAGGAGCTGCGGCCGATGTACGTGGATCTGTACAAGCAGACCTTCAGCAAGGAAGACGTGCTGGCGATGGCGGAGTTCTATGAAAGCTCGGCGGGGCAGAGCCTGTTGGACAAGACGCCGGCGCTGATGCAGAACGTGATGGTGGCGATCCAGGCCAAGATGCAGCCGCTGTTCGTGGATCTGCAGAAGGACCTGGAGGCGATCGTGAATGAGCCGACGCCGGCGGCCGCGCCGGCGAAGAAGTAATCGAGCTCAGAATTACAGAGGGGTACGTGTAAGTCCGCGTACCGCAGCTGTTCGTATCCCATGGATGAGGAAGCCGGGCAGCCCAAGCCGGGACGCGGCGTGAATCCCTCCATGGAGCCTCGTGGGTGGCATCCATGCCACCCAACGGTCCCGGCTTGGGCTACCCGGCTTCCTCTCGACAGTGGGTCGCGGTCGGTGGGAACACCCCGACAGCCGTCCAGGTCAGCGCACTTCCCAGTCGAACAGATCCATCGCCTTGCGGAATTCGCCATCCACCGGCGCGCTGATGTCCATCGGCGTGCCATCCGGATGCGGGAAGCGCAGGCGCTCGGCGTGCAGGAGCATGCGGTGGATGCCCTGCATGCGGAAGCTGCGGTTGTGGCGGCCGTCGCCGTGGCTGGTGTCGCCGATCAGGTGATGCGAGAGGTGCTTGAGGTGGCGGCGGATCTGGCGGAATCGGCCGGTCTGCGGCTGACAGCGCAGCAGGGCGTAGCGTGAGGTGTCGAACTCGCCCATCGGGATCGCGATCTCGCCCACGGCGACACGCTGGAAGTGGGTGATCGCCTGCTTCTTGACCGGCTTGCCGGGGCCGCCATCGAGGTCGTGGTCGACGGTGAAGGCCTCGTCGGCCGGCCAGCCGCGGCAGATCGCGAGGTAATCCTTGGTGACGTCGCCGCCCATCAGCGATTTGCCGAGCACGCTGGCACTTTCGCGATCAAAGGCGAGCAGCAGGCAGCCGCTGGTGGCGCGGTCCAGGCGATGGACGAGGAAGATCGGCTTGCCGAGCTGTTCGCGCAGGCGGTCGGCGAGGAAGTCGTCTTCGCCCCGGGCAAGCTTGCTGTCGTGGACCATCAGCCCGGCGGGCTTGTTGACCACGGCGAGCTGGTCGTCCAGGTGCAGCAGCTGCAGGGGCGGAAGCGCCGCAGGCGTCTCGGCGATGGCCTCTGCCTGCAGCTCGATCGCGCTCATCGGCGCCACCAGGCACTGGCCAGCGAGAACACGCCCGCCGCGCCGGTCACCCAGCTCCACACCGGGGCATCGCCGAAGTACCAGCCACCGGGCTGCAGGCCATACAGCACCGCAGCGACGATCATCAGGCCGACGCCGGCGATCGCAGCCACCGCGCGCTTCTGCAGTTTCTGCACGCTGACATTCAGCGCGGCCAGATCGCGCGAGCGCATCGACAGTTCGTGGTCGCCTTCCACCTGCTGGCGCAGCCAGGCGTGGACCAGGCGCGGCATGTCCGGCGTATGCGTCATGATTTCAGGCAGGCGCTTGCGCACTTCCTTGAGTACGCGGCGTGGGCTGTAACGCTCGCGCAGGATGCGTTCCAGCACCGGTCGCGCGACCGCCCAGATATCCAGTTCCGGATCGAGCTGACGGCCGACCCCTTCGATGTTGAGCAGGGTCTTCTGCAGCAGGATCAGCTGCGGCTGCAGGGTGAGCTCGTAGCGCTGGGCCACGCGGAACAGCTTGATCAGCACCTCGGCCAGCGAGATCTGCGACAGGGGGCGGGTGAAATAGGGCTCGCACACCGAACGCGCGGCCGCTTCGAGTTCATCGATGCGCACGTTGTTGGGCATCCAGCCGGCCTCGACATGCAGCGCAGCCATGCGCCGGTAGTCCTTGTTGAAGATGGCCATGAAGTTCTCGGCCAGGTAGTACTGATCTTCTTCGGACAGCTGGCCCATGATGCCGAAATCCAGCGCGATGAAGCGCGGGTTGTCGCGGCGCGCCGGATCGGTGTCGACCCAGATGTTGCCGGCGTGCGCATCGGCGTGGAAGAAGTTGTCGCGGAACACCTGGGTGTAGAACACCCGCACGCCCTTGGCGGCCAGCGCCTTGCGGTCGATGCCGGCCTTGTCCAGCGCGACGATGTCATCCGACGGAATGCCCCACACGCGCTCCAGGGTCAGCGCGCGCTCGGCGGTATGGCTCCAGATCACTTCCGGTACGTACAGATCGTCCGAGTCGATCCAGTTGCGACGCAGCACGCTGGCATTGGCGCCTTCGCGCTGCAGATCCAGTTCGGCGGCCAGGGTGTTTTCGACTTCGGCGACCACTTCGCGCGGGCGGATCTTGTCGGCACGCGGGTGCGCGCGCTCGATCAGCGCGGCGGCCGATTTGAGCAGCGCGATGTCGGCGTCGATCTGCTTTTCGATGTCCGGGCGCAGCACCTTGACCACCACCTGGCGGCCATCGGCGAGCGTGGCCGCGTGCACCTGCGCGATCGAGGCCGAGGCCAGCGGCTGCAGATCGAAGCTGGCGAAGGCTTCGCTGACCGGGCGGCCGAGCGCACGCTCGACGATGGCCTGCGCGGTGGCGCCGTCGAACGGCTTGACCCGGTCCTGCAGCAGGGTGAGTTCGTTGGCGACGTCGGCCGGGATCAGGTCACGGCGGGTGGAGAGGATCTGGCCGAACTTGACGAAGATCGGGCCCAGGTCCTGCAGCGCCAGGCGCAGGCGCGCACCGCGCGACTGTGCGGCGATGTCGGCCGAGGCGCGTGGCACGAATGGTTTGGCCAGGCGCAGCCAGCGTTCGGCCGGGGTACCCTGGAGCAGATCGTCGAGGCGGTAACGCAGGATGATGCGGCCGATGCGGCTGGCCCGGAAGATCGCCTTCATGGGCCCACCTGCCGCAGGCGCTGGACGCGCACGGCCATGCGTTCAACGTCGTCGCGCATCACGTCCACATCGTCGTGGAAGGCATCCAGTTCTGCTCGGGGTACCACGTCGCGCGACTCCTCGGTGACAAATTCAGCGGCGCTGTGCGCCAGGTCGGACGCGCCGCGGCGCGCATGCTGCAGTGCCGAGCGCAGGGTGTTGGCGATCTGCACGCCCATCACCTCGCCGAAC
The DNA here is from genome assembly GCF_039673075.1 of Stenotrophomonas sp. TWI819. Lineage (NCBI taxonomy): Bacteria > Pseudomonadati > Pseudomonadota > Gammaproteobacteria > Lysobacterales > Lysobacteraceae > Stenotrophomonas > Stenotrophomonas sp. TWI819. The sequence continues at coordinate 36,218 of NZ_JBDJKY010000006.1, forward strand.
ACGCGCACGAACGGCTGCTGCCAGTCCGGATCGAAACGGGTCGCCAGCTGCTGCAGGCGGCGGGCCAGCTCGGCATCGCCGGAGACCTTGACCCGCCCGGCCGGCGCATCACCGCCACGGCGTGCATTGGCCAGGAAGGGCAGCTGGGCCAGCACCCCGCCCAGCGTGCTGCGCACGGCCAGGTCCGGCTCCTGCTGCGGATCGACCGGGCCGACCGTGAGGCGCTCCCCGTCCACCCCGATCCGCATCGCCAACGCAGGCGATTCCAGGGTCAGGGCGATGTGGCGGCCATCCAGCGCGGCCAGCGCGCTGCGGGTGTCCGGGTCCAGCGCCAGCGCGCGGTTGAGCGTGAGCTGCAGCGCATTGCCAGCCAGCGGCTTGAGGGAAGAGAGCAGGGAACGGGCCATCACCGCATTCTACCGTGTGCCCTTGAACGGCGGGCGTGCGCAGGCATCACGCACCGCCACGCGGGCGGTGCCCGCCGCGTCGACACCGCACCCGCATTTTCCCGGGCGCCGACTCGGTTCATGCTATGGCTCCCCAACACAGCGACAGGAGCGGCAACAGGCATGGGCAAGACCCGGGTAGGCATCATCTTCGGTGGCCGTTCGGCCGAGCACGAGGTCTCGCTGCAATCGGCGAAGAACATTCTCGATGCGCTGGACAAGGACCGCTTCGAGGTCAGCCTGATCGGCATCGACAAGCAGGGCCAGTGGCACGTGAGCGACCCGCGCGACTTCCTGCTCAATGCCGGCGACCCGGCACGGATCGCACTGCACCGCTCGGGCAATGCGGTGGCGGTGCGGCCGGGCCTGGAGCGCCAGCAGCTGGTTCCGACCGATCCGGCCACCGCGCTGGAGCAGATCGACGTGGTGTTCCCGATCGTGCACGGCACGCTGGGCGAGGACGGTTCGCTGCAGGGGCTGCTGCGCATGGCCAACCTGCCCTTCGTGGCCTCGGGCGTGCTGGGCTCGGCAGTGGCGATGGACAAGGACATGGCCAAGCGCCTGCTGCGCGATGCCGGGCTGGCGGTGGCGCCGTTCGCCTGCTTCAACCGGGTCACTGCGGCCCAGGCCGATTACACCGCGCTGGTCGCCGCGCTGGGCACGCCGCTGTTCGTGAAGCCGGCCAACCAGGGCTCCTCGGTGGGTGTGAGCAAGGTGCGCAACGAGGCGGACTTCCATACCGCCCTCGCGCTGGCGCTGTCGTTCGATCACAAAGCGCTGGTGGAAGCGGCGATCGACGGCCGCGAGATCGAGTGCGCTGTGCTCGGCAATGAACACCCCGAAGCCAGCGTCTGTGGCGAGGTGGTCGTGCACGATGATTTCTATTCGTACGACACCAAATACATCAGCGAGACCGGTGCCGACATCGTGGTGCCGGCGGCCATCACCGATGCGGAGCAGTCCCGTATCCGCGAGATCGCCGTGCAGGCCTACCAGGCACTGGAGTGTGCCGGCCTGGCACGCGTGGACGTGTTCCTGACCTCGGCTGGCGAGGTGGTGATCAACGAGATCAACACGTTGCCCGGCTTCACCCGCATCAGCATGTACCCGAAGCTGTGGGCGGCCAGTGGGCTGGATTACACCACGCTGATCACGCGGCTGCTGGAACTGGCGATGGACCGGCATGCGCGTGAGCGCGATCTGCGCAGTTCCATCGCAACGACGGCCTGAACACCGTTGCCGATGTCAGGCCGTCGTTTTTTCCGCAGCGCGTCCCACGCCGGAGAGAGGTGGCGCAGGACGCGCCGGACACTAGGTCCGCTTGCGGAACATCGAAACCACAGCCAGGATCAGGAAAACGACGAACAGGATCCAGGCGACGTTGCTGGCGGCGCCGGCAATGCCCGAGAAACCAAGCACCGCCGCGATGATGGCGATGACAAAAAAGATGACGGCGTAATGCAGCATGTCGACCCTCGCGTTGATGCGTGCCGGAGTTGGCGTGGGGCCATGTTCACCAACCTGCGGTGTTCAGGGAGTGATGGAATCCTGTGCGTTCGATGAAGATGCCAGCCGGGCCAGCCCTTCTTCGATGCTGACCAAGGGCACATAGCCGAAATCGCGACGCGCCGGTTCCATGCTGTACCAGTGCGGGGTGCACAGCTGCTCGGCCAGAAAGCGGGTCATCGGCGGTTCGCCGCGCAGGCGCAGCAGCGGCCACAGCCGCTCGCAGACCGCGCCGATCCGGTAGGCCGCCTTGAAGCTGATCGACTTCGTCACCGGCGGGGCATCCACCGCGGCCAGCAGCTTGTTGAGCAGCTCGCGCATCGGCAGCGGCTCGCCGTTGGAAATGAAGTACGCCTTGCCGGCGCAGGCCGCGCCCGGGGCCAGGTGTTCCAGGGCCAGGAAGTGGGCCAGCGCGGCGTTGTCGATGTAGGTGGTATCGACCTTGTTCTGCCCATCGCCGACGAAGCGCAGGCGGCCGGCGCGGGCGCGCTCGGCCAGGCGCGGCACCAGCTGCTGGTCGCCCGGGCCCCAGATCAAGCGGGGCCGCAGCGCCACCGTGGCCAGCCGCGCATCGTTGGCCGCCAGCACGCGCTGCTCGGCGATGGCCTTGGTGGCCGCGTACGGCGCCTGGAAGTTCTCGCCATACGGCACCTCGTCCGCGCCCAGGCCCTCGACCGGATGCGTGGCGCGATGGGTCACGCTGGGCGTGGAGGTGTAGACCAGCTTGCCCACGCCGTGCGCGCGGCAGGCCGCGATGACATTGTCGGTGCCGACCACGTTGGCCTGGTGATAGCTGTCATAGCTGCCCCAGGCGCCGGCCTTGGCCCCATTGTGGAAGACCGCATCGACCCCGGCCACCGCGTGCAGCACCGCCTGCGCATCGGCCAGGTCGCCGCGGATCTGGCCCACGCCCATCGCCTGCAGCGCGGGGTAATGGCCGCGGTTGAACGCCAGCACCTGATGACCGCGCGCGATCAATCCCTTGCACAGGGCCTGGCCGAGGAACCCGCCGCCGCCGGTAACGAGGATCTTCATGCGTGCTGCTCCAGTTGCGCGGTGGCCCAGACCGTGAGCTTCTCGCGGCCGATCTTGGCGTTGTGGCGGATGTCGACCGGGAAGCCCGGGTGCGGCAGGAACTGCTCGATGCGCGCGGTGTGCGCATGTGCGGCCGCTTCACGGCGCAAGCGCTCGACCAGGGCGGGCGAATCGATGGTGCCGGGCTGCAGTTCGTAGCACAGCACCGGCCGCTGCCGACCCGGTGCACCCACGCCGACCAGCGCGGTGCGGGCGATGCCCTCCAGCGCATTGAACACCGGCTCCACCTGCTCGGTGTACAGCGGCCCCTGCGCGGTTTCCACACGCTGGGTCTTGCGCCCACAGAACCACAGCCGGCCCTGCGCATCGAAGTAGCCGACATCGCCCATCCGGTGCACGACCCGCGTGCTGCCATCGGCCAGGGTTTCGGTGATCTTCGCCGCGGCGGTGGCCTGCGGGCGGTTGAAGTAGCTGTCGGTGGCGGTCGGGCCGGCCACGGTGATCTCGCCGACCTCGCCAGTGGCCAGCACACGGGCCTGCGACCATGCCGGCAGCGGTGCGTCGTCGATGGCGATGATGCGCACCTCGTTCGGCGCGACCACGCGGCCGACACAGGTACCGGCGCCGGCCTCGGTGGCCTGGCGGGTGTTCTCCAGCTCGCGGCCTTCGATCACCGCCACCGGCAGGCACTCGGTGGCGCCGTAGGGGGTCCAGAACTGGGCGTCGTCGGGCAGCAGGCGGCGGATCCGCGCGACCACGTCCGGCGGCACCGGTGCCCCTGCCGAGGTCACCCGGCGCACGCTCGGCAGCGGCTGGCCGTGATCCGCCAGGACCCGCATCAGCGCGGGCGAACCGAACAGCTGGGTGACACCGAAGCGGTTGATGGCGTCATGCAGCTTGCGCGGATCGGCCTGGGCCGGGCGGGTCGGGTCCATGTCCGGGATCACCGAGGTCAGCCCCAGTGCCGGATCGAACAGCGCGAACGGCGGGAAGGTCGGCAGATCCACCCCACCCGGCTCCATCCCGAAGGCGGCGCGCAGCAGCTCGACCTGGCCGACGAAATGACGGTGGCGGTAGACCACGCCCTTGGGCACGCCGGTGGAGCCGCTGGTGAACAGGATCGCCGCGACATCCTCGCCATCGGTCTGGGCCAGCGCAGGCGCCGCCGTGGCGCCCTGGGCTTCCAGCCGGGCCAGGGTGGTGCCACCCCAGCCCCAGCGGCGGCCGACGGTCACCAGCAGGTGCGCAGAGCGGCACCAGCGCAGCACCAGGCGCGCCACGTGGGCCAGGCCGATGCCGATGAAGGCCTGCGGCTGGGCCTCGTCCAGGCATTGCTTCAGCGCGCGCTTGTCGATGCCCGGGTCGACCAGCACCGGAACCGCGCCGTTCTTGAACAGCGCGAACATCAGCAGGAAGAACTCCGGCGAGGGCCGCACCATCACCACCGCGCGCACGCCGCGGCCGATGCCATGCGCGGCCAGGCCGGCCGCCATCGCGTCGCTGCGGGTGTTGAGGGTGCGGTAATCCAGGGTGACGTCATAACGCGCCATGCCGCCGGACCCGGGCTTGCCGGGGCAGCGGATGGCGATCTGGTCGGGGCGTTCACGGGCCAGCTCGGGCAGGCGCGCGGCGATATTGATGGCGCTGTTCATCCGTTCATTGTCGCCGCTGCAGAAAAATCTTGCGCGCCGGCCGGTGGCGTGGAAAATTCGCGCCCTTCCCTCCTGCTTCGCTGCCGCCCAAGGCCGGTGCCCCATGCCCCATCCCTGCCTCACCTGCGGCGCCTGCTGCACCCAATACCGTGTGGCCTTCCATTGGATGGAATCGGACGAGGTCACCCCCGGTGGCGTCCCGCACCAGCTCACCCAGGTGCTGGACCCGCACCGGCTGTGCATGCGCGGCACCCTGTCCAAGCCGGTGTACTGCGTGGCGCTGGATGCGGAGATCGGCGTGTATTCGCGCTGCAGCATCCACCCCAACCGCCCCAGCGTGTGCCGTGAGGTGGATGCCTCGTGGGAGTACGGCAAGGCCAGCCCCCAGTGCGACAAAGCGCGCGTGGCGCACGGCATGCCCGCGCTGACCCTGGCCGACTGGCGCTGGCGGGACGAGGCGGGCAATGACGATGATCATCCCGATGACAACGGCAATTCGCCGGCGCCGCCGCAGGCACCGATCGCGGCGTAAAGATCGGCATGGGCAGGTGACGACCGTTGGTCGTCACGCCGATCAGATCGGGTTCGCGTCCAGAAATGCGCGGATCTTCGGCACCAGCACCTCGTGCTTGTCTTCCAGCACGTAATGCCCGGCATCCTCGAAGGCATGCACCTGCGCCTGCGGCAGTGCGGCCTGGAAGCCCTTCAGGAAGTGGTGGTCGAACACGAAATCACGCAGGCCCCAGCCGATGAAGGCGGGACGGTCGGCGTAGCTGGGCAGGGTCTGGCCGGCACGCTCCAGCAGCGACCAGGCTTTGTCGGCCGGCGACAGCGGGATATCCTGCATGAAGCGGATGGTGCTGATGCGGTTGGCGTAGCTGTTGTACGGCGACACATAGGCGCGGCGCACCTCGGCCGGCATCTTCCGCTCCACGCCCAGCCACGAGGCACCGGACGAGAAGGCGTTGAAGGTGCGGATGATCCACTCACCCACCGTCCAGTGGCGGCCCAGCGCGATCTGCCACGGCATTTTCTTCGCGGCCGGCATCGGGAAGGCGGCGGTGTTGAGCACCACCAGCCGCTTGACCTGCGCGTGGTGCGACAACGCCCAGCCGAAGCCGATCATGCCGCCCCAGTCGTGCACGGCCAGGGTCACCGGGCCGGTGATGCCCAGGTGCGCGAGCAGCGCGTCGAGGTCATCCACGCGCGACTGCAGGGTGTAGTCGTAGTGCGCGTCATCGGGCTTGTCCGACAGGCCCATGCCGATATGATCCGGCACGATGCAGCGGTATCTGTCCGACAAGCCGGCCACCAGGGTGCGCCAGTAATAGCTCCACGACGGATTGCCGTGGACCATCACCACCACCTCGCCATCGCGCGGGCCTTCGTCGAGATAGTTCATCGACAGGCCGGGGCGCACCTCGAAGCGGTGCGGATGGGCGGGGTAACCGGGCAGCTGTGGCATGCAAACGCACCTGTGAAAAGGGCCGGCAGAACCGGCCCTTGATGTTCAATTCCAACGCCGCAGCAGCCTGCGGCGACTGGTTTACCAGACCACTTCGGCCATCGAGCAGTTCAGGCCCGAGCCGATGCCGAGCAGCGCGATGCGATCGCCCTTCTTCAGCTTGCCCAGCTGCTTGAGCTTGCTCAGCACGATCGGCACCGAGGCCGGGCCGATGTTGCCGTGCTCGCCGAAGATCGTCATCACCTTCTTCGGGTCGATGCCGAAGTTCTTGATGAAGGCGGCGGTGTGCGGCTGGCTGACCTGGTGGATCACGAACTGGTCCAGTTCCTCCACGGCCCAGCCCAGTGCTTCACGGGCGGCGACGAAGGTCTTCTGTGCCAGCTTGATGCCTTCGATCAGCAGCATGCGGGTGTCGGTGACCATGCGGTCCAGGTTGCCGCGGCACAGCTGGTTCCACTCGGTGGCCGAGCGGGTCACGCCACCACGGTAACGCGGGGCATCGGGCACCAGCTCGGTGCGCGCCATGACCATCGCCGCGGCACCGCAGCCCAGGGTCAGGGCGGCCATCTCGTTGCGGAAGTCATCGGCGGTCACGCCCGGCAGGGCCATGCGCTCGAGGGTCTTCTCGTACACCAGGTTGGCGGTTTCACCGTCGACGATCAGCGCGTAGTCGATCTCGCCGCGTTCGAGCATGCGGGCGGCGATGTCCATGCCGTTGATGAAGGCCAGGCAGGCATTGGCGACGTCGAAGGTCATGCATTCGTCGCCGACCCCCAGGTTGCCCGAGACGATGCTGGCCGTGGACGGCTCCAGGTAGTCGCGGCTGACCGAGGTGTTGACCAGCAGACCGATCTTGTCGGCGCCGATCCCGGCGTCTTCCAGTGCTTTGCGGGCGGCCAGCGTGGCGGCGTCGGAGGCCAGCATGTCGGCATCCCACAGGCGACGGGCGTGGATACCCGCGATATCGCCGAGCACATCGGTACGGATGCCAAGGCGATCCAGCGTCGGCTTCAGCCGTTCGTTGATTTCCTTGGACGTCAGCGTGTGCGGCGCGTCGATGTGCGCCAAGCCGGCGATCGAGACATTCTTGAAGAGCATCAGTTAGCGCCAAGGCTCAGGCAAAGGGGGCGTTATTGTAAGCCGGCACGGCTTTCACCGCACCTTTACGAATTCACGCCCGGGCGTATGGTCCGGGCGCGGGGTGAAGGGTTCAGCGTGGCGGGCACTGGAAGGCCAGGAAACGCTGGCTGCCATCGGCGGGCAGGCCCGAGGCCTGCACGGCATTGGCACCGGCACTGGGCGCCTCGTTGCGGGCCAGGGTTTCCAGCTCTTCCTGCACGCGCAGCGGGTTGCGGTTGTAGAAGCCCACCTTGCTCTTCACGGTGACCACCACCTCGCCCTTGCTCTGGCAGCCGCTCGGCGCGGGGCCGGCCGGCAGCACGCGGACCGTCTTGCCGGAGGACTCGATCGGCACCCAGGTGCAGGCGGAAACGCTGAGGATCAGGGCGGACAGAAGCAGAATGCGCATGGACAAGGCCTGGCTGGAATACGTAAGGGAGTGTGCGGGAAACAACTGAATCGGGGGTGATCAGGGGCCGGGATGGTTCCCGGCGCCTGAGGGCGGGTCAGCGCGATGGCTGACCCGCTGTCGGCATCACCGGGCCTTGGGTGCCGCCGCCGGAGCAGCCGGAGCCACCACCTTGCCTTCAGCATCGATCACCTGCACCTGACCGAAGTTGAGCGCACGCACCGGCGCCTCGGTCTGCTTGAGGTCACCGACCACCACCCAGGTCAGCGCGTTCGGGTCCAGCGTGGCCGCGGCCTGCTGCACCTGGGCCGGGGTCATCGCCTCGATCTCGGCCTTGCGCTGGACCACATAATCGTCCGGGCGCTGGTACCGCACGATCCCGCTGATGGTGCCCATCACCGCGCTGGCGGTCTCGTAGGCACCGGGCAGGCTCAGGTTCTGGATGTTGCGGATGCGCGCCACTTCGGCCGGGGTGGCCGGCTTGGCACCGCTGGCGAACTCGGCGATCTCCTTGCGCATCTCCTGCATCGACTCGGCGGTCTTGTCGATCTGCACCGGTGCGCGGGCGCCCCACGGACGCTGGCCCAAGGTGTTGCTGGCGCTGCTGCCGGCACCGTAGGACCAGTGCTTCTGCTCACGCAGGTTCATGTTCAGGCGCGAGGTGAAGTCGCCGCCGAGCACGCCGTTGGCGATGTCCAAGCGGGTCGAACCCGGGTCCTTGGAGGAAGGCACCACCTGGCTGGCGAACAGGTTGGCCTGCACCGCACCCGGCTGGTCGATCAGGTACACACGGGCCTGGGTCGGCCGTGCCACGTCCACCGGGGCCTTGACCTGCGGCGCAGCGCCCTCGGCCTTCCAGTTGCCGAGCTGGCGCTCCAGCAAGGGCACGATTTCCTTCAGCGTGGTATCGCCGACCACGATCAGGGTGCCCTGCTCCGGGCGCAGCCAATCACGGTGGAAATCGACCAGGTCTTCGCGGGTCATGGACTGGATGTCCACTTCATTGCCGCTGCCGGTGAACGGGATGGCATACGGATGGCCGGCGCCGTACAGCAGCGTCGGCATCACGCGCATGGCCACGGCGCTCGGGTTGACCTTTTCCTGCTGGATGCCGGCGATCCAGGTCGCCTTGACGCGGTCGATCTCGGCCTGGTCGAAGCGCGGCTGGCGCAGCATGTCCGCATACAGGGCCAGCGACGGGGCCAGGTTTTCCTTCAGCGCGGACAGGTACACGCTGGTGCTGTCCAGCGAGGCGGAGGCATCGAGATTGGCGCCCAGTGCATCGGCGGCATCGGCGAACGGCAGCGCGCCGAGCTTGCCGGCGCCCTCGGTGAGCAGCCCCATGGTGAAGTTGGCGGTGCCGGACTTGCGGCCCTGGTCGGCGGTGAAACCACCCGGGAACTCATAGCTGAACTGCACGACCGGGATGTCGTGACGCTCGGCCAGGATCACCTGGGTGCCGTTCTTCAGCGTGGCGCGGTGCAGCTCCGGGAATTTCAGGTCCGGGAAGGTCTTGGTCTGCGGCACGCCGGTGCTGCGGTCGACCTGCTTGGCCAGGGTCGTGAAGCTGGGATCTACCGCGGGCACGGTGAACGGCTTGGGCGTTTCCGACGGCAGTTCGGCCAAGGCAACGCGCGCGCCCGGTTCGACCACGATGGTGTGGTCGCCAGCGCCCAGCCACTTGGCGCCGACATCACGCACCTGCGCAGCGGTGGCCGCATCGATGGTGGCCAGCGACTTGCGGAAGCAGCCCGGGTCACCTTCGTACACCGTGCACTCGGCCAGCGCGTCGGCCTTGCCGCCGAAGCCACCGATCCGCTCGATGCCGCGGATGAAACCGGCACGGAAGGCGGTCTTGCCGCGGCTCAGCTCATCGGCGGTCGGACCGTCCTTGGCCAGGCGCTTGACCTCTTCATCGATGATCGCCTCGACCTTGGCCGGGTCCACGCCCTGCTTGACGCTGGCCATGATCACGAAGTTCGAGCCCAGCTGCGAGCTGTAGGCGCCGGCGCTGATGTTGTCCACCAGCTTGTCCTGGTGCAGCAGGCGCTGATCCAGACGCGAGGACTTCGCACCGCCGAGAACCTGCGCGAACAACTGCAGCTGGTCGATGTCGGTGGTGCCGACCTGGGCGACGTTCCACGCGCGGTAGATGCGCGCCTGCGGCACCTTGTCGGTCATCACCTCACGCGTGCTCTTCTCGCGCTTGGCCACGTCCACCTTCGGCTGGGCCATGCTCGGGCCGGCCGGGATGTCGCCGAAATACTTGGCGACCTTTTCCTTCGCCGTGGCCAGGTCGATGTCACCGGCCAGTACCAGCACCGCATTGTTCGGGCCGTACCAGGTGCGGAACCAGGTCTTCACGTCGTCCAGCGAGGCGGCGTTGAGATCGTTCATCGAGCCGATCACGCTGTGGTGATACGGGTGCCCTGCCGGGTACATCGCGCGGGTCAGCTTTTCCCAGACCTGGCCATAGGGCTGGTTCTCGCCCTGGCGCTTTTCGTTCTGGACCACGCCGCGCTGTTCGTCCAGGGCGGCCTGGTCGATCGCACCGAGCAGATGGCCCATGCGGTCGGACTCCATCCACAGCGCCATGTCCAGCGCCGTGGTGGGCACGTTCTCGAAATAGTTGGTGCGGTCGGTATTGGTGGTGCCGTTCTGGCCGGTCACGCCGACCTGCTTGAAGGGCTCGAAATACTCGCCGTCGTGGTTCTCGCTGCCCTGGAACATCAGATGTTCGAACAGGTGCGCAAAGCCGGTGCGGCCGGCGGGTTCGTCCTTGCTGCCCACGTGGTACCAGATGTTGACGGCCACGATCGGCGCCTTGCGGTCGGTGTGCACCACCACGCGCAGGCCGTTGGGCAGGGTGAACTGCTCGAACGGAATGTCGACCTTGGCCACCGTGGCCGGCTTGGCCAGGACCGGTGCGGGCGCCAGTGAACCCAGTGCGGCGGAGAGCGCGACAGCCAGCAGCGCAGCACGCGGTCGAAGTTGGACGGTCATTCCGGTTCCTTGGTCATGAAAGTGAAGCCGGATGCTAGCGCGCCGCCCGGGCAAAAGGCATCGGCCAACAGTCATTGGGGCCCTGACGGACAGTCGCGACGCGATCCCGCGGACATCTGTCCGGACAGCGGACACTCGCGGATCAACAAAAACCCTTTGGAATCAACGGATAAAACTTGGCACGCGTCCTGCGTGGTACTGGGCAAGGGAAGCAAGGATCAAACCGAAACTGACTGGAAGCTGAACAAAAATAAGAAAGTTCAAATTGTTCTTGCGCGCCCCGAATCGGTGTACTACCTTACTACCACACCACTTCTCACCAACACTAAACAGGACCTCGCCATGAACACCAAGACTCTCGCCATCGCCATCGCCTTTGCCGCCGGTTCCGCGTTTGCTTCGTCGGTGCAGGCCGCCCCCGCCATCGTCACCCTGGACACCGTGCAGGTCCGCCCGTCCGCCGACCAGATCGCCCAGGCCGAGGTTGAGCGCACCAGCAGCATCCCGACCCTGGCCGTCGTGGAAGTCCGCCCGACCGCTGGCCTGATCGCCGATTACCGCGCCGAACTGACCGCCAACCGCCGCGTCACCACCCTGGCCGCCATCGAAGTGCGCCCGACCGCCGAACAGCGCCAGGCCCTGGCTGCCGAACAGACCACCGCCCGCAGCTACGTCGCCACCTTCACCGCTGCCGCCACCGCGGTGGCCAACGAAGTGATCATCAACCTGCCGACCCTGCAGGTGCGTCCGTCGCCGGCCGATCTGCAGGCGCTGGCCCTGGAAACCGCTGCCGCCGCCGCCTCGACCGCTGCCTCGACCGCTGCCTCGACCCTGATCCGCCAGTAAGCCGTCGCTGCAGCCTCCTGCAGCCACGGCGTACACTTCGCCGATGACTGCCACGCCCACGTTCCATGTCGTCCTGTTCCAACCCGAAATCCCGCCGAACACCGGCAATGTGATCCGCCTCTGCGCCAACACCGGCGCGCGGCTGCACCTGATCGAGCCGCTCGGTTTCGACCTGAGCGACAAGCAGCTCAAGCGCGCCGGCCTGGACTATCACGAATACGCCCGACTGCAGGTCCATCCAGATCTCGAGACCGCCCTGCAGGTGATTGCGCCCAAGCGCCTGTTCGCGCTGAGTACCCGCGGCAGCGTGCGTTACGACACCCAGCACTTTGAAGATGGCGATGCCTTCCTGTTTGGCCCGGAAACCCGTGGCCTGCCCCAGGACCTGCTCGACAGCCTGCCCCACGGCCGCCGTCTGCGCCTGCCGATGCGACCGGACAACCGCAGCCTCAACCTGTCCAACACCGTTGCGGTGGTGATGTACGAGGCGTGGCGCCAGAACGGGTTTGCCGGCGGGGAATGACTCAGAAAGCGTTGATGCCCGTGAGCTCGCGCCCGATCACCAGCTGGTGCACGGTCTCGGTACCTTCGTAGGTGATCACCGATTCCAGATTGAGCGCATGCCGGATCGCCACGTGCTCGGTGGTGATGCCCGCGCCGCCGAGCAGATCGCGGCACTCGCGCGCGATGTCGATCGCCATGCGGCAATTGTTCCACTTGGCCAGGCTCACCTGCTGCGGCTGCAGCTGCCCCGCATCCTTCAGCCGGCCCAGCTGCAAGGCCAGCAATTGGGCCGTGGTGATCCGCCGCGCCATGTCGGCCAGCTTGATCTGCGCACTCTGGGTGGCCGCCACCGGCCGGCCGAACAGCACGCGCTGCTTGGTGTAAGCCAGCGCTTCGTCCAGGCAGGCCACCGCGGCACCGATCGGGCCCCAGCTGATGCCGTAGCGCGCCTGGTTCAAGCAGCCCAGCGGCCCTTTGAGGCCCTGCACATTGGGCAGGCGGTTACGGTCGGGCACGCGCACATTGTCGAAGAACAGTGCGCCGGTCAGTGAGGCGCGCAGGCTCATCTTGTGCTTGATCTCCTGCGTGGTGAACCCGGCCATGCCCTTCTCGAGCACGAAGCCCTGGATGCCGTCTTCGGTGTGCGCCCAGATGATCGCAATGTCCGCCACCGGCCCACTGGTGATCCACATCTTGCTGCCGTTGATCAGCCAGTCACCACCATCACGCACCGCGCGGGTCTTCATCGCCGCCGGATCGGAGCCGCCGTGCGCCTCGGTCAGGCCGAAGCAGCCGATCACCTTGCCGGTGGCCATGTCCGGCAACCAGCGCAGGCGCTGTTCTTCGCTGCCGTAGGCGTAGATCGGGTACATGCACAGCGAGCTCTGCACCGAGACAAAACTGCGCAGGCCCGAATCGCCGCGCTCCAGTTCCTGGCAGATCAAGCCGTAGCTCACCGCATTCAGTCCACCGCCGCCGTACTGCTCGGGCAGGCTCGAGCCGAGCAGACCCAGTGCAGCGATCTCGGGGATCAGTTCATCGGGAAAGCGGCCTTCATCAAAGGCATCACCGATGATCGGCAGCACCCGGGTATCGGTGAAGCGCGCCACCGTCGCCTGCACCGCGCGCTCCTCCTCGCTCAGCAGGGAACGGATATCGAACAGATCGAACGGATTGAGTGACATGGCATCCCGGCAGGTGGCGGTGGAACAGGGCCCCATTGTGGTCGCTGCGCGGGAAGGGGCCAAGAGACGGGATGCCGCGCCCCATTGCTGCGTCGCACCATATCGGCACCGAACGCGCGCCGACACCGCTGTCATCGTCGGCGATCTAGGCTTAAATGCGTCGTGCCGGTACTCTGGCGCACTGATCCACCGTTTCGCCGTGGTGTGACACGCGCGATTCCCAGGCAACCGCCGCCGTTCACCCCGCGGCACTACCCAAGAGTTACGCAGCCCCATGAGCGAAGCAATCAACGTCCTGCCCCCGCGTGAAGTGATGGAATTCGATGTGGTGATCGTCGGTGGCGGCCCCGCTGGCCTGGCCACGGCGATCCGGCTGCGCCAGCGCGCCATCGAGGCCGGCCGCGAGCTGTCGGTGTGCATCCTGGAGAAGGGCTCCGAACCCGGCGCGCACATCCTGTCCGGCGCGGTGATGGACCCACGCGCGTTGACCGAACTGTTCCCGGACTGGGCCGAGCGCGGCGCACCGCTGAAGCAGAAGGTCACACGCGACGAGTTCCTGTTCCTCAACGAGATGGGGTCGCGCAGCACGCCCAACGCACTGCTGCCGGAATGCTTCCACAACGAAGGCAACTACATCGTCAGCCTCGGCGAGGTCACCCGCTGGCTGGCGCAGCAGGCCGAAGCGCTGGAGGTGGCGATCTTCCCCGGCTTCCCGGCGGCGGAAGTGCTGTACAGCGACGATGGCGCGGTGATCGGCGTGGCCACCGGCGACATGGGCATCGAGAAGAACGGTCAGCCCGGCCCGGCGTTCGAGCGCGGCATGGCGCTGCACGCCAAGTACACGATCTTCGCCGAAGGCTCGCGCGGGCATCTCGGCCGCCAGCTGATCGCCCGCTTCCAGTTGGATGCCGGCAAGGATCCGCAGGCCTACGGCATCGGCATCAAGGAACTGTGGCAGATCGATCCGGCCAAGCACGAACCGGGCCTGGTGGTGCACGCCGCCGGTTGGCCGCTGGACAACGACACCTACGGTGGCGCGTTCCTGTACCACGCCGAGGGTGGCAAGGTGTCGATCGGCTATGTGGTCGGCCTGGACTACAAAAATCCGTGGCTGAGCCCGTTCGAAGAGTTCCAGCGCTTCAAGACGCACCCGGACATCCGCAAGCATCTGGAAGGTGGCAAGCGCATCGGCTACGGCGCGCGCGCGATCACCGCCGGTGGTTTGATGTCGCTGCCCAAGACGGTGTTCCCGGGTGGCGCGCTGGTCGGCTGCGAGGCCGGCTACCTCAACGTCAGCCGGATCAAGGGCAGCCACGCCGCGATCAAGACCGGCATGCTCGCCGCCGATGCCGCCTTCGATGCGCTCGCCGCCGATCGCCAGCACGATGAGTTGAGCGCCTATCCGCAGGCGTTCGAGAGCAGCTGGCTGCATGCCGAGCTGCAGCAGGCCAAGAATTTCAAGCAGTGGTTCAAGAAGGGCCAGACCGTGGCCACGTTGATGACCGGCATCGAGCAGTGGCTGCTGCCCAAGCTCGGCATCCGCAATCCGCCGTGGACGCTGCGCCACAGCACCCCGGACCACGCCTGCCTGGAGCCGGCGTCGAAGCACGCGAAGATCACTTATCCCAAGCCCGATGGCGTGCTCACCTTCGACCGCCTCAGCTCGGTGTTCCTGAGCAGCACCAACCACGCCGAAGACCAGCCCAGCCACCTGACGCTCAAGGACGCCAGCGTGCCGGTGCGGATCAACCTGAGCGAATACGCCGGGCCGGAAGCGCGTTACTGCCCGGCGGGCGTGTACGAGTTCGTCGGCAGCGATGGGCACGAACAGTTGCAGATCAACGCGCAGAACTGCGTGCACTGCAAGACCTGCGACATCAAGGACCCGACCCAGAACATCGTCTGGGTGACCCCGCAGGGCGGCGGCGGCCCGAACTACTCGGGCATGTGATCGGCACGGCCTGCGACCACCGGTCGCAGGTCAACGGGCGCGGCAGGTACCGCCGCGCCCGCTATCCTGAGCGTCCTGTCCCGGGGCCTGTCTGCGCCATGCTTCCTGCCATCCGCTCGACGTTGCCGATGCTTGCTGCGCTGATACTGGCGGCGTGTTCGCGCGCACCGCAAACGCCGGAGCAGACCCATCAGCAGGATCTGCAGCGGGCATTTGCGATCTGCGCCGGCTGCCACACGGTCAGCCCCGGGGGCGTGCACCGCTTCGGCCCGAACCTGCATGGGGTGATCGGGCGTCGCGCCGGGAGCGTCGACGGCTTCCCCTACTCCAACGCCATGCGCGATGCCGGGCTGACCTGGAACGAGCAGACCCTGGATGCGTTCCTGCGCTCGCCGACGCACGTGGTGCCGGGCACCCGCATGGTCAACGCCACGGCCGATCCGGAGCGCCGCCGTCAGGTGATCGAGTACCTGCAGCAGCAGCGCTGACCTCGTCGCCGGTAGAGCGCCTCAGGACGCCTGCAGCTGCACCAGGTAGGCACGCAGCGCCGCATCGAACGCGCTGATCGCGCCGGCGTGCGCTGCTACCCCGTCTTCGTCGATGCTGTCCATCAGGCCGCGCGCGCGGGCCGCCAGCGCGTCCGCACCGAGTGTCGCCAGCCCGCCCACCAGCCGGTGCAGCACGTCCACGAGCGCGGGCCCCGCCTGCGCCTCCAAGGCCGCCTGCAGCTGCACCAGATCGTCGGCGGACGCGGTGCAAAGGCTCTCGATCAACACCCCGGCAACATGCGCAGAGCCGAAGCGGCGCACGAGTGCCGCCCGATCCGGCGGTGCGTCGCTTGCGCCCGGGGCCTGCGCGGCGGCAGAGGCAAGCGGATCTCCATCCGGCAGCCACTGCAGCAGTGCATGGCGCAAGGCGGCCAAGGCCACCGGCTTGGCCAGCAGATCATCCATGCCGGCCTCGCGGCAGCGCTGCAGATCGTCCTCCATGGCACTGGCGGTCAGGGCGATCACCGGCAGCCGCGCGCTGCCGCGGTCGCGCTCCTGTTCACGGATGCGGCGCGTCATGGCATAGCCGTCCATGACCGGCATCCGGCAATCGGTGAGCACGAGATCGAAACGGGTACGCGCCAGCAGCGCCAGCGCCTGCTCGCCGTTCTCGGCCAGCACGTGGGGCAGCCCCAGCTGCTGCATGCGCCAGCCCATCAGCGCCTGGTTGGTGGGATGGTCCTCGACGATCAACACCCGCCGCTGCAGCAGCGCGGCCGGCAAGGGCAGGGCCTGCGCCTGTTCTTCGGCGGCGCCGGGCTGTTCCTCGAACGGCACCGTGGGCACCGTCAGCAGCACCTCCACGCGGGTGCCCTCACCGGGCACGCTGTGCAGCGTCAGCGTGCCGTGCATCATCGCCACCAGGCGCTGGCAGATGCTCAGGCCCAGCCCGGTGCCGCCGTACTGCCGGCTCGTGGCCGCATCGGCCTGCGCGAACGGGGCGAACAAACGTTCGCGCTGTTCGGCCGAGATGCCGATGCCGGTGTCTCGCACGGTCAGGCGCAGCTGCTGCGCACCATCCGCGTCGGTGTCGAGCAGCGCCAGCGCGATGCCGACCTCGCCCGCGTGGGTGAACTTGATCGCATTGCTGAGCAGGTTGAACGCGATCTGGCGCAGGCGCATGCCGTCGGCCAGATGCAGGGCCGCGACCTCGTCGTCGATCTGGATCTGCAGATCCAGTCCCTTGGCCACGGCCTGCGGCGCAAGCAGCTGCTGCACATTGCCCAGCAACGCGCGCAGCGCGACCGGATGTGGCTGCAGCGACAACGCACCGGCCTCGATCTTGGAGTAGTCCAGCAGGTCATCAAGGATCTGCCGCAGCATCTGCGCCGAATCTTCGATCACGCTGATGATGCGACGCTGCTCGCCGTCCAGCGTGGTGTGCGAGAGCACCTCGACCATGCCCAGCACGCCGGACATCGGGGTGCGGATCTCGTGGCTCATCGTGGCCAGGAACTCGGACTTCGCCGCAGTCGCACGTTCAGCCGCCGCCTTGGCCAACGTCAGCGCATCGGCCTGCGCACGTGCATCGGTGACATCGACCCAGTAACCGCTCCACAGCAGCGCACCGTCCTCAGCGTCGTAGGGCAGCGCGCGCGAACGCACCCAGCGCAGCGTGCCACGCGGGCAGGTCCGGAACTCCACGTCCAGCGGGGTGAAGTCACGCGCGGCGCGCTCCATGGCCTGCAGCACGCCGGCACGGTCACGCTCGTCGATGCGGCTCATCAGTGCGCTTTCATCCGCCATCGCTTCGGCAGCACTCACCCCGAACAGCGCTTCCGTGTCGCCAGCGATGTAGGGTATCGACAGCCGCCCATCGCGTTCGCGCCGCCCTTGGTAGACGATGGCCGGCAGGTTGTCGGTGACCTTGGCCAGACGCTGCTCGGCGCGCCTGCGCATCGCCACTTCATTGCGCAGCCGCCAGTGTCCCCAGCCGTGCACCAGCAGTGCCGTCAACAGCACCAGCGCAAGCGGCACCGCCCAGCGCGCGATGCTCCGCCAGTCCAGGTCGCTGCGGTATTCGGCCGAGAGCCAGTCACTGCGGATCGCCTCGTGCTCACGCGCGCTCATGGTGACCAGCATGCGGTCGAAGGTGGTGGCCAATGGCGCGTACTGGCGCTTGACCGCAAACGACAACCGATCGCTGAAGCCTGCGGGTGCGGCCACGTGCAGCTGGGCCGGATAGCGGTCGCGCACGATCCGGTCGACGATCGCCAGGTTGCCGATGTACGCATCAGCGTCGCCGTTGGCCAGCCGCGCCAAAGCCAGCTCGCCGCTTCGCGCAGGCACAATGCGCGCGTTGGGCGCCTGCTGCAGGATGTAACCTCGCAACCGCTCCGGGTCGCTCAGCAGGATGCTGCGCCCGTCCAGATCGCGCACGCCCAGCACCGACGGGCTGCCGGCGGCGGTGACGATCACGTTCGGCACAGTGATGAAGGGCTGGCTGAATACCCAGGCGTCACCCAGGTAGCTTGAATCGTTGGGAATGCCCATGATCGCGTCGACCTCGCCACGGCGCAGCTGTTCGCGCACGTCGAACCAGTCATGCGCGGGCACGTGGGTGAGCTGGGCGCCGACGGTCCGGAGCAACCTCAGGTATTCCGCCGACACACCGCTGGGCCGGCTGGCACTGTCCAGAAAGGCCAACGGTGCCGCGTTCGGCGCGAAGGCGAGCCGCAGCGGCATCGCGAGCACACGCTTCTCGGCGTTGCCCAGAATCATCTGCGATTGCACCGACCATTCCGGCGTCTGCAGCCAGCGCTGCTGCAACCGGTCGTGGTCGCTGTCGGCCAACGCCGCCAACCCCATGTCCAGGGCTTCGGCCAAGGGTTGCTTGGCATTGGGTACACCGAAATGCAGACGCTCCGGTGGCATGTCGCTGGGACGCAGCAGAGTGACATCGGTCAAGCCCCGCTCGGCGATCAAGCTGGCGGCCACGTAAGCGTTGCCGATATACACGTCGGCGTCCCCGTTGCGGACCATGTCCAGCGCTGCAGACGTCGTGTGTGCAATGACCCGATGGGCCGCTGGAAAGCGGGCACGCACTTCGTCGCTGGTGACGAACTCGCGCTCGGTGACCACACGCAATCCGCGCAGATCGGGATCGGCCGACGCGCGTGTATCGCCGGGGCGACCCACCAATGCCAGGGGACCGATGGCATACGGGCGCGTGTAGACCATGCAGCGCGTGCGGTCGGCCGTGAGGGTGATGTTCATCACCACATCGACGTCGCCCCGGCACGCGGCGTCCAGCACCTCGGTCCAATCGCGGTACATCCGCACCTTCACCTGCACGCCCAGCTGCTGCGTGAGCAGGCTCAGGTAGTCATACCCCAGGCCAACCGGCTTTCCATCGCGCAGGGACTCGAACGGCGGCCAGCCGCTGTCGTACATGCCCAGGATGATGGTAGGGTGCCGTCCAAGCCACTCACTCTGCCGGGGCGACAATGTGGGCCCCACAGCGGCGGATACCGAGATGCTCCATGCCGTTGCCAGCGCGAACAGCACCAGCCAGCGAACCACGTGGATACGCATGCTGCCTGATCTCCGTAGAATGACATCCCCCATCCCGGCACGGCCCGACGGCTGCCTGACAGGCAATACTAGTCCATGACCCTGCGCATTATCATTGCCGACGACCATCCGGTCGTACGGATCGGCACGAAGGCCGTGATCGAATCCAGCGGCATTGGCCAGGTGGTGGCCGAGGCCAGTACCGTCGCCGAATTGATGGCCGCGCTATCCGAGCACCCCTGCGATGTCCTGGTCACCGATTACTCCATGCCCGGCGGCCAGCAGGCCGATGGCTTTGCGATGATCGCCATGATCCGCCGGCGTTTTCCCGCGTTGCCGGTGCTGATGCTCAGCGTCTCCAACAACCTGGCGATCCTGCGCATGGTGGTGGCCACCGGCGTACTCGGCCTGGTCGACAAGACCTCGTCGATGGACGAACTGCCGCAGGCGATCCAGACCGTGCAGCGCGGCATGCCCTACATCAGCCTCACGCTGAAAGAGCGCATTGACGCGATCGGCACCAACAGCGTGGAAGAAGGGGAAGCCAAGCCGCTCTCGCCGCGCGAGCTGGAAGTGCTGCGTCTGCTGGGCAGTGGCATGACGGTCAAGGAGATCGCCATCCATCTGCACAAGAGCGTGAGCACCATCAGCCGCCAGAAAGGCGATGCGATGTTGAAGCTCGGCCTGAAGGGTGACGCCGAGCTGTTCGATTACCTGCGCGACGGCGAACGCTGATTGCCGCCGTCCTGCGGACGGCACCTCCGCCTGCTTCGATGCACGCGCGATGTACCGCATCGCGATGGCGATCCGTCGTGCGTGATGTGTTGCGCGCGTGCCTAACAGATCGCACACAAAGAGTTCCCTGGAATGCCGCTGCATTTATGTACTGCTCAGTTTGATATTCAGGGCTAATTCGGGTGACTAACGGATAATTCACACCTGTCGCCAGCAGCGATTTCCCCCTCCCTCTGCTGGCGGACAAAACCAAAAAATAAAAAGGTGTTCCCGAATATGAAGACTTCCCTGCTTGCTCTGGGTCTGCTCGCTGCACTGCCGTTCGCTGCGTCGGCAACCGACGGTCTGTCGTACAACTATGTTGAAGGCGGCTACGTGAACACCGATGCCAAGGGCGGCGACGCTGATGGTTGGGCGGTGAAGGGCTCGGTCGCCGTGGCGCCGAACTTCCACATCTTCGGTGACTACAACGCGCAGGAAACCAAGCGCGGCAGCAACGATGTGGACCAGTGGAAGGTCGGTGTCGGCTACAACTACGGCATCGCCCCGACCACCGATCTGGTCGCCCGCGTTGCCTACCAGAAGTTCGATCCGAAGCGCGGCCTGGACTTCAACGGCTACTCGACCGAAGTCGGCGTGCGCAGCGCGTTCACCCCGAACTTCGAAGGCTACGTGATGGCCGGTTACGAGGATTACAGCAAGAAGCACGGCATCAATCCGGACGGCGAGTTCTACGGCCGCGTCGGTGCCCAGGCCAAGCTCAACCAGAACTGGGGCCTGGCCGGCGAAGTGAAGCTGGCCAAGGGCGGCGACAAGGAGTGGTTCGTCGGTCCGCGCTTTACCTGGTAATACGCGATACGCAATACCGCGGTACGTTGTTGGATGGCGCGGTCTCTCTCCCCTGCGCCATGAAGCCCGGCTCACGCCGGGCTTCACTTATATGCAGCACCTGGCGACGCCCTCGTCGGTACGCCACGAAACAACCCGGCCCTGCGCCGGGTTTTTTCGTTCTGGCGGTGCCCAGGTAATTCAGGCGCATTGTGGATCGCGTGCTGTCTCCGCGCGGGTCTACCGCGAGCGTAAGGGTCCCCTATCGACGGGCAGGCCCCTTGGCAAATGTCCCCCGGCCGACGCCTGACGGCGACGGCCTCCTCCTTGATTTTGCCCAGGGACCTACCCGCCGATAGGGGACTCAGCGTGCGTCAGGCGCGCGGGAGACCGTGCCTTTCTGTCGGCGCCAGTGGTCTGGATACGTGGGTCGCGATGCCCTTGTGGGCGAAATAAAGGAGGAGGCGGCGGCCGCAGGTCGACGCCGGGGGACATTCGCCGGCAAGGGCATCGCGGCCCAGCGCCCGACCCATCCACCGCCGCGCCTGAAAAGATTCAGAGCGCGCTTCATGCCTGCAATGCGGCTGGACGAAGAACCAAAAAAACCCCGGCGCTTGCCGGGGTTTTTCGTGCCTCACTTGAACAGCGTGTCCGGATACTCCGGTTTCTGTTCGCGCGCCAACAGCGCACGCAATCCTTCTTCCGGTGTCTGCTCACCGTGCAGCACCGCGCGCACGCGGTCTGAGATGGGCAGGTCGATGCCGTGACGGCGCGCCTGGCGCATCACCTCATCGGCGGTCTGCACCGACTCGACCACCTGGCCGATCTCACGGACCGCATCGGTCAACGTCTGGCCACGGCCCAAGGCCAGGCCCAGGCGCCGGTTGCGCGAGAGATCGCCGGTGCAGGTCAGCACCAGATCGCCCAGACCGGCCAACCCCATCAGGGTTTCCGGCTTGGCACCGATCGCCGCGGCAAGCCGCAGCATCTCGTTGAGGCCACGGGTGATCAGGCCGGCACGGGCGTTGAGCCCCAGCTGCATGCCATCGGCAACGCCGGTGGCCACGGCCAGCACGTTCTTCATCGCACCGCCGAGCTCAGCACCGACCATGTCATCGCCGGTGTAGGCGCGGAACGCCGGACCGTGCATGGCATCGGCCACCTGCTGGGCGAAGTCCGGCGCGTCACCGTGCACGGTGATCGCGGTCGGCAGGCCCTGGGTGACTTCCTTGGCGAACGACGGACCGGTCACTACCGCCAGCGGCACGTCCGACCCAAGGACCTCACGCGCCACTTCGTGCAGGAACCGACCGGAGCCGGGTTCGAAGCCCTTGGTCGCCCACGCCACGCCGGCATCGGCCGGTCGCAGTGGCGCCAGCGCACGCACGGTTTCACCGAAGGCGTGCGAGGGCACCACCACCAGGATCCAGGCAGCGTCCTTGACGGCAGCGGCCAGATCGGTGGTCGCGCGCAGCGACTCGGGCAGCGGAATGCCCGGCAGATAACGGGTGTTCTCGTGGCGCTGGTCGATGGCCTCGACCATCGCCGCATCGCGCCCCCACAACACGGTCGGATGACCGTGCCGCGCGAGCAGGCTCGCCAGGGCGGTGCCCCAGGAGCCGGCGCCGAGAACCGCGATTTTGTCTGCGTGGTTGCTCATCCGTACTGCAGCGCCGATCAGGCGTTGCCGGCCGGCTCGGAATCAGCGAGCGAGGTTTCGCCCTGTTCCTGACGCTGGCGCAGGGTTTCGGCGTACAGGCCTTCGAAGTTGATCGGCTGCAGGAAGAACGGCGGGAAGCCGCCGGCCTGGATCAGCTCGCTCACCAGCGAACGCACGTACGGGAACAGGATGTTCGGGCACTGGGTGCCGAGCAGCACGTCGATCGACTGCGGGTCCAGGCCGACCAGGCCGAACACGCCGGCCTGCTGCACTTCGGCCACGTAAGCGGTCTTCTCGCCGGCCTTGCAGGTCAGGGTCACGGCCAGCACGACTTCGAAGGCGCTCTCGCCCAGGCGCTGCACGCGCTGGTTCAGGTTGAGCTGCAGTTCCGGCTGCACGGCGTCATTGAAGACGGCCGGAGCGTTCGGCGATTCGAACGAAACGTCCTTGACGTAGATCTTCTCGACGGTGAACGAGGGACCGGTGGCGGCGTCGACCGGCGCGACCGCGCCGTTGGTGTTCTCTTCGGACATTTCCTGTTGCTCCAAAATGAATGCTGTAAAAACGGATTGTTACATGCCCTGCGATGGGGGCGCTGTGCGCCACTCACAAGGCATGCGCAGCAATCCGACGGGAATCAGTTGCGCCCCTTGACCAGCGGCAACTCGGCCTGCTGCCACGCCGGGATGCCACCGTCGAGCACGTTGACCTGGGTGAAACCGGCCTTCTTCAGCGCCTTGGCAGCGGTCTCGGAGGCATTGCCGGTACGGCACACCAGCACGACGGGGCTCTGCTGGGCCTTGGCCACCAGCTTGTGCTCCGGACCGAACTGGCTCGGCTGCACGTTGCGGCTGCCGGCGATGTGGCCCTTCTCGAAATCGCTGCTCGAGGACAGATCGACCACGATGGCACCACCGGCATTCATCAGCTGGGTCAGTTCAGCCGGCTTGAGCGACTTGAAGCCGCGGAACAGTCGGCGGACTTCGGTCACGATGATGGCCACGGTCAGGCCGACCAGGGCCATCGACAACATCGGGTTTCGGCCGGCAAAGGCCAGCAACTCTTCGTAATTCACTAAGATCACGGGTCGATAAGCGGGCGCCGATTGTCGCACATGCAGGCGAATCGGCGTCCAGCCCCGTGCTGGCAGGCCTCAGCGGTCCTGCCAGAGGTCCGGCAGGCCGTTGGCCTGGAGCCAGCGCTTGTCCTCGGCGTCCCAGCGCCAGATCTCCCGCACCCGCACTGTCCGTTCGGACTGGGTGTTGTTGTTGATCACCCGCACCTCGGCCGTGCGCCCCACCCGGCCGTCGGGCATGGGCACGTTGTCGCTGGCGCGATAGCTGGAGATTTTCACCTGCTCGAAGCGGCGCAGCTCCAGATCGGTCAGCGGGTGGGCCTTGGCGTATTCCGGATCCAGGTACGGCAAGGCGTCCTCGACGGTGCCCCAGCGCATCGTGGCGTCGTACTTGATCTGGGTTTCCTCCAGCGCCTTGCGCTGCTTCCTGGTGGTCTTCTGCTCGGCGGCGAGCGCGGTCACGCTGGTCAGCGCGAACAAGGCGATCAGCAGGATCTGGAGCGTACGGCGCATGCGAATTCCCCAATAGGCAAGGCGCCCATCCTACCGCCTTGCGAACGCCACGAAACGGCCGCTCAGCTCTGCGGCGGCCTTGTCGCCTTCGCCCGGCTGGCGGGCGGTAAGGCTGATGCGCGCCTTGCCGCGCTGGGCGAAGGTGGCCAGGAAGCTGTCCCAGTCGGTTTCGGCGTCGGCCTGGGCCTGCGCATCCAGGTCGCCATAGACCGGGGCCAGGTAGCGGAGGTGGCTGTCGGCCACGTAAACATCCGCATCGAACCCGGCCAGACGCAGGCGCAGGGTCACCAGCGCCCAACCGGACAGGGTCAGGGCCGAGGCCAGGCTGCCGCCGAACGCATTGCCCTTGTCGTTGACGTTGGCCGCCAGGGGGGCGCGGATGTGCAGAACGCCGTCGCGATAATCGTGGACCCGGATCTGCATCGCCGCCACCGGCGGCATGGTATCCAGGACATGCTGCAGCGCGGACAACTGCGCCGACAGGGAATCGGTTGCGGACATCTGGTTGATCACGTCACATCGAAGGGCTCGCATAATGCCCGCAATGAACACCGAAACGAAAGTCGCGCCCTGGACCCTGATCTCGCTGCGCCCGCGTGGCCAGCACGCGCCCGTGCGATGCGCGGCCAAGGGCACCGGCGCCACCGTCATCGCGCTGTCGCCGTGGACGCTGCAGGCGCGCAGGGATGCGGCCACCTGCGCTGACCTCACCGCTGCGCTGGCGGCCGAGCGGGTCGTCTTCAGCAGCCCGGCCGCCGTCCATGCCGCTGCGCGACTGACCGCCTTGGATGCCCCGCACGCTGGCCAGTGGCTGGCGGTCGGCGCAGGGACGGCCGCCGCCTTGGCGCGGCAGGGCGCCCGTGATGTGCTCGCCCCGGGGCGGATGGACAGCGAAGGGTTGCTGGCGCTGCCTGCGCTGGCGGACCTGCGCGGCCTGCGTGCCGGGCTGGTGACGGCCCCCGGCGGACGTGGCGTGATCGCGCAGATCCTCCAGCAACGCGGCGCCCAGCTGCTGCGGGCCAACGTGTATGCGCGCCGGCCCCTGCCCTTGGCACCGCGCGCGCTGCAACGGCTGCGGCAGGCAGCCGCCCCCTGGGCACTGGCAGTGAGCAGTGGCGAGGCCTTGTCACTGGTCCTGGAGCAGCTCCCCCCGGACCTGCAGGCCCGCCTGCGCACGGCAGCCGTGGCGGCCGCCAGCGAGCGGCTGGTGGCGCAGGCACAGGCGGCCGGCTTCCTCGACGTGACGCTGGCCGCCGGCCCGCTGCCGGCGCAGCTGGTCAGCGCTGCACACGCCGCGCTCATGCACCCCGCGTCTTCCTGAACAGGGAAGGCCTGCGGCCTTGCAGGGGGCTCGGGGGGCAGGCGATGCTGTGCGCCACGTCGCTCGCCAGCCAAGCGGACTGCCCGGCGCGCGCGACAAGGATGCCTGTATGAACGACCCTGTATCGCCCTCCTCTCCGAGCCGCCCCCTGCGCTGGATCGTGCCGATCGCGGCGCTGGCCGTATTGGTCGGGGCCGGCGCCTGGGGCTGGATGCAATGGCAATCGCGACAGGCGCAGGAGCGCCTGCGCGCCGAGAACAGCCAACTGCAGATGCAGGGCCTGCTGGACCGCGTCGAGGCGCTGCGCCGCGACCAGCGGTCGACCTCCCAGCGCGTGCAGGATGCGGCCGCGACCAACCGCGTGCTGCGCGATGAAATGCTGGGCCTGAGCCAGCGCAATGCGCTGCTGGAAGAGAATCTGGCCAAGCTCGCCGACAGCACCCGCCACGGCGCCCAGGCGCTGCAGCTGGAAGAGGCCGAGCTGCTGCTGAGCCAGGCCGGGCAGCGCCTGGCCTATGCCGATGACGTCGAGGGCGCCAAGCGCCTGTACGCGTTGGCGGCGACCTCGCTGGACGACGTGCAGGGCAGTGAGTATCTGAATCTGCGGCAGGCGCTGATGCAGGAGCGCAACGCCGTGGACGCGCTCGGCCCGGGCGCGCGCGCCCAGGCACAGGCCGCGCTGGCGCAGTTCGCCGCGGCATTGACCGGGCTCCCCGAGCAGATCGACGCACCGGTCGACGCCACCGCAGTAACGCCGTGGTGGCACCAGGTGCTGGCCCCGTTCGTGACCATCACCCCCACCCGCCTGCAGGGCCCCTTGACCGAGGCCGAGCGTGTGGCCGCCTGGGATTCGCTGCAACTGGAGCTGACCCTGGCGCGCGCCGCCGTGGAGCGCGGCGACCAGGCCGGTTACGCCCAGGCGCTGGACCGTGTGGCGCTGTGGCTGCCGCGGCTGTGGCCGGATTCACCTGCTCTGCGCGAGCGTCGTGCTGAACTGCATCAACTACGCGCCCGTGAGCTGCGTCCATCGTTGCCCGAACTGGGCAGCACCCTGCAGCAACTGCGCACGATGCGCACTGGGAGTTAATCGATGAAGCCGTTTCAATCTCTAGTGGTCCTGCTGCTGGCCGTCGCCCTGGGCGTGATCGCCTCGCAGTGGCTCGGCACCGATCAGCTGCGCCAGTTTGGTGAAGTGATCTACCGCTATGGCGGCACCGACTACCGCTCCACCGTGCCCCAGGTCGCGCTGATGGTGCTGGTCGGCCTGCTGGTGCTGTGGTTGCTGTGGAGCCTGCTGGCCTCGCCGTTCCGCGCTTGGGGCCGCTACCGCCGCAAGCAGGGCCGCGCCCGCCTCACCGAAGGCCTGCAGGCACACGAACACGGCCACTGGCAGCGTGCGGAAAAGCTGCTGACCAGCGCTGCTGAAGACAAGGAAGTGAGCGCGGTTGCCATGGTGACCGCGGTCCGCAGTGCGCAGGCGCGCGATGACGATGCGGCGGTCAATCAGTATTTGCAGCGCCTGGCCACCGAAGATGCCACCAGCCATGCCCTGCTGCTGGCCGAACGCCTGCTGGCCCAGGAACGCCCGGTCGATGCGATCAACGTGCTGGACGTTGCCGCGATCCAGCCGCTGCCGCCGCGTGGCCTGTGGCTGCGTACCGAAGCGCTGGCCCGTGCCGATCGCGCGCATGAGGCCTATGGCCAGCTGGGCGCGCTGCGTAAGCAGAAAGTGCTGCCCGATGCCGCCGTGGCCGAGCTGGAAATCCGCCTGGCCGCGCAGTCGCTGCTGGAAGCCGGTGACGTCAACGCGCTGGCCGCCCAGTGGGAAGCCACCCCGAAGGCATTACGCAGCGATCCGGATGTCGTCTCCGCCTATGCACTGCGTGCGGTTGCACTGGACTGGGACGAACCGGCCCTGCTCAACCTCGAACAGGCACTGGACACGCGCTGGGACGAATCGGTGGTGACGCTTTACGGCCAGATGCCGGTCGAAAAGCTGGCCACGCGCCAGGCCAACCTGCAGCGCTGGTTGACCACGCAGCCTTCCAGCCCCGCATTGCTGCTGGCGTTGGGACGCATTGCCGCGCGTCAGCGCCAGCACACCCTGGCCGAGGACTATCTGCACCGCGCGATTGCCGCCGGCGCCGGCCCGGCCGCGTGGGAAGCGTTGGGCGAGGTGTTCCTGGACCGTGGCGAGACCGCACTTGCCTCGCAGTGCTTCGCCAATGCCCTGCGCCATCAGCGCGGCGACGACAGCGTGGCGCTGGCCCGTGCATCGGTCACCACTCCGCTGGATCCGATCGTGCCCGAGCGCGCCACCATCGAAGAGCAATCACTGATGGGCGGACCGGCCCCGGTGCAGGATCGCCTGCATGTCGAACAGGGTCGCCTGCCTGTCGAAGAAGATCGCCTGCACGTGGAACGCGACGAGTTCGGCAATCCGCGTCTGCCGTAAAGGGCGACGCGGCACCCGGTAGTGCCGGCCGCTGGCCGGCACTGCGGAGTCCCGGAGAGGATTTGAGGAGCCGGCCAGGGGCCGGCACCACGAGAGCCGAATGGTGCATACCTCCGCCAGATACAAAAAAGAAGGCCGCCCTTGGGCGGCCTTCTTCGTTCACTGCCGCAGGGCGATCAGCGCTCGACGATCGCCACCACGCCCATGCCGCCGGCGGTGCAGATCGAGACCAGCGCGCGGCCACCACCGCGTTCGGCCAGCTGCTTGGCCGCCGTGGCAATCACGCGCGCGCCGGTGGCGGCGAACGGGTGGCCAGTGGCCAGCGAGGAACCCAGCGGATTGATCTTGGCCGGGTCGATCCTGCCCAGCGGCGCATCCAGGCCGAGGCGGTTGCGGCAGTAATCTTCACTTTCCCACGCGCGCAGCGTGCACAGCACCTGGGCGGCGAAGGCTTCATGGATCTCGTAGATGTCGAAATCCTGCAGGGTCAGGCCGTTGCGCTTGAGCATCTCCGGCACGGCGATGGTCGGTGCCATCAGCAGGCCTTCGCCGTGCACGAAATCAACGGCCGCCACCTGCGAATCACGCAGGTAGGCCAGCGGCTCGTGGCCATGCGCACGCGCCCATTCTTCGCTGGCCAGCAGCACTGCCGAGGCGCCATCGGTGAGCGGAGTGGAGTTGGCGGCGGTCAGCGTGCCGCGGCCGGAGACCTTGTCGAAGGCCGGCTTCAGCGTGGCCAGTTTTTCCAGCGAGGTGTCGGCGCGCAGGATGTTGTCGCGCTCCACGCCGCGGAACGGCGCGATCAGATCGGTGAAGAACCCGCGCTCATAGGCGGCGGCCAGCTTCTTGTGCGAGGACACCGCCCACTCGTCCTGCGAGTCGCGGGAGATGTTCCACTCCTTGGCCATGTCTTCGCAGTGGTCGCCCATGCTCTTGCCGGTGCGCGGCTCGGCCACGCCCGGGAATTCCGGCTTGAGTTCGCTCAGCTTGAAACCACGGGTCAGTGCCTTGAGCTTGTCGCCGGTGCTCTTGGCCCGGTTGGCCGCCAGCAGGCGCGCGCGCAGCTTCTTGCCGTACACGATCGGCACATCGGAGGTGGTATCCGAGCCGCCGCCGATGCCCGAATCGATCTGGCCCAGCGCGATCTTGTTGGCCACCGCGATGATCGTGTCCAGCGAGGTGCCGCAGGCGCGCTGCATGGTGATGCCCGGGGTCAGCGGGGACAGGCCCGAGGACAGCGTGGCTTCGCGGCCGAGGTTCCAGTCGCTGGAATGCTTGATCACCGCGCCCATCGCCACTTCGCCCAACTGCTGGCCGTGCAGGCCGAAGCGTTCGACCAGCGCACCGAGGGTGCGCACCGACATGCCGAGGTTGCCGACGTCCGAATAAGCCGTGTTCTGGCGACAGAACGGAATGCGGACGCCGCCGAGGATGGCGACGGGACGGGCGTTGGGCATGGAGATACCTGGCATGGGAGGGGTGTCTGCAACATGGCCTGCACGAAGGAGCAGGCATAATGGGGCCAAGTGTAGCTGCCGCCCTGTGATGGGCCAACCGTGAAACCATGAGCAAACCCGACCACGGCATGAATGCCATTGGCGTACTGGCATTGGAACTGGCCGGCGGCGACGCCCCGCGCCATGCCGCGCTGTCCTCCGAACAGGCTGGTGAACTGGCCGAACGCGTCGGCCGCGATCTGGCCAAGCTGGTGCCCGGCGTCAGCGGGCTGGACTTCGTGTTCGCCGGCGCCCATTTCGATCCGGCGGAAATCCTGCGCCCGGGCTGGCCGGTGCACCGGCGCCTGGAAGAACTGCAGATGCGCGCCCCGGGCCGCAACCAGGGCCCGCGCGTGCTGGCTTTTGGTGCCGGCGCCGATGGCGATGTCCCGCTGCCGTTCCAGGCCGATGCCAGCCTGACCGGCGGCGGCCTGCGGGTCGTCCCGTTCCTGCTGACCGGCACCGAAGTCGTCCAGACCCAGGCCGTGGCCGAAGCACTGGAAGAGGTGCTGCTGGCCCAGGGCATGGCGCAGGCCGATACCGCGCTGCAGGCGCAGAACGCCTTTGGCGCGCAGATCGAGCACGCCCGCTATTTCACGGTGAATGATCTCGCCGCGATGATGTCGATGCAGTACGACAACCAGGGCCTGGCGATTCTGTGGCCGCTGATCGAAACCGCGCTGATGGCACCGCACGTGGAAGAGTGGCTCGACGCCGCGCCGGAGCCGCTGCTTCGATACGCTGATGGCGAAGTGCGTATGGCGCTGTTCGACCCCGCCGGCTGGTGTGCGTACTACAACCACGGCACCGGCGACTGTGATCGCCTGCAGGGCATCTACGATCAGTACCTGATCCGCCAGCGGCAGATGGCCGCCGTGCTGGAAGCGCACGGCCTGCCGGTGCTGTTCGTGCATTGCGAGGCCGGGCAGGACGCGCGCGAATTGCTGGCGCGCTAAGGCATTAACGGGGACGGAGGTAGTTAAGTCTGCGGCTTAACTACCTCCGTCCCCGTTAGTCCCCGTTATCTATATTTCATGGAAGACACATGCAGACGAACGCTTACACACTCAACGCTGCATCCCGCATCGCTCTAGCGTGCATCCTGCTGCTCTTCGCCGCCGCGACCGCCCGCAGCCGCGAGATACAGCACAACGAAGCCGACAGCGAGCCGATGGAATACACCACGGTCGCTGCCTTCGTTCAAGGCCTGCCCATGCGCAAGGACGTGGAGGCGATGCGCGGGCTGCCACTGGAGCCTGGCATGCTCGCCTACCAGACAACCGCGGCGGCCGTGATCGAAGATCCCGCCTTTTCCGCCAGAACGTGGCTGATCTTCACCCCACCGCATCCGATGGCACCGTCCGTTGCCCGGTTGCGCACGTATCTGCCTGAGCATGAACTCCACCGTCGCCGCCAGGCGTGGGCCACCTTGTGCGAAAGCACCACCGAAGGCTGCGCCCGGATGAATGCCTATCTGAGACGCGTTCTGGGAGGCGTTAAGAGGGACGGAGGTAGTTAAGCCTGCCGCTTAACTACCTCCGTCCCCGTTATTTAAAAAAACGCCGGCGAATGCCGGCGTTTTTCGTCAAACACGGCCCGGATTACGGGGCCGCTTTGATCACTGCGCACGCCAGGCGTGCACCGGCATTGCCGGTCGGCTGGGTCTTGTAGTCGTCCGCGTCGGCATGGACGATCAGGCCGCGGCCGATGATGTCGAAGCCATCACCCTTGCCGATGTTGACGTTGGTCGACACCGGGGCGTCGACCACGGCGTTGCCCTGGGCATCGGCCTTGATGTTGGGCATGTCGCCGCCGTGATGCGGTTCGCTGGCCACGCTGCCGTGGTCCTGCTGACCCGGGTTGAAGTGGCCGCCGGCGCTGGCGCCGTCCGGCGCGCTGCAGTCGCCCTTCTCATGGATGTGGAAGCCGTGCTCGCTGTTCGGCTTCAGGCCGCTGACCTGGCCTTTCACGTGGACCTTGCCGTCGACGACGCTGAAGGTCACGTTGCCTTTGACGTTATTGCCCTGGGTGGCCGCGAGATCGGCACTGGCGGTGTGGTTGCCATGGGCTTCGCTGGTCATTGCCGGCGGTGCCTCGGGGGTCGTTTCAGCCGTCGGCTGGGCGGCCGTCGCTTCGGCAGCCGGGGTGGTGTCGGCCGGCTTGTTGCAGGCGGTCAGGCCGAGCGCGGCGATGGCAGCGAACAGCGTGGTGTGGATCAGGCGCATGTGAATCTCCTTGCGGGTAGCGTTGGAAGAAACGACGTCGTAGGACTGCGCGATCAGCGCACGACCCGGATGACGCCGCAGGCAATTCGGGCGCCGGCGTTGCCGGCCGGCTGGCTGCGGTAATCGTCGGCGTTGGCGTGCACGATCAGTGCACGTCCGGCGATATCGGTGGCTGCGCCGCCGCCAAGGGTAACTGCTGGCAGGCGGATGTCGACGTTGACGCGGCCCTGCGCATCGGCGCGCAGGTTGTCCATGTCACCGGCATGATGCGCACCGGCACTGTTGCGGCCGTGCGGTTGCCCGGCAGGATTGAAATGCGCACCGGCGCTGCTGGCATCCACTGCACTGCAGTCGCCGCGCTCATGGACGTGGAACCCGGCCACCTGCAGCGGCTGCAGACCACCGATGACACCGGTGATGTGCACGCCACGGGCATCCGGGACCAGCGCCAGGCGCCCACTGACCAGACTGGCCGAGGCCGGCGACAGGTTCGCCTCGGCCATCTGCGCGGTACTGACCACCGGTACGACGGGGGCGACGGGGCGCGGCGGCGGCGTGCTGCCGCAGGCGGCCAGACCGACCGCGATCGCCGCAGCGAGGACAACATGGGAACTGCGCATGGGAAAGACTCCTTGGTTGCAAACTAACCGTGTGCTCGTCCACGGGCCATGAAAGCGGCCCGGACATGGCGCACACGCGGTGTGGACATGCGGTTCATCCGCCGCGACGGCGGCCGGCGCCGAGCTTGCGGGTGAGGGTGTTGCGGCCCATGCCCAGCCGCGCGGCCGCCTCGGCACGGCGGCCGTGGGTGATCTGCAGGGCCGCTTCGAGCAGCGCCTGGTCGACCCGGTCGCGCACCTGCGCGTGCAGGCCTTCAGCCCCTTCGGCCAGACGCTGGCGCGCCCACGCCGAAAGCAGCGTTTCCCACTGCCCCGGATCACCGGCACTGCGCGAGCGCGGTGCGCCGGCACCGCGATGCAGTGCGCTGTCCACGTCGGCCACGCCGATGCTGTCGGCGGCGGCAAGCGCGGCCATGCGCCAGCACACGTTCTCCAGCTCACGCACGTTGCCGGGCCAATCGTGTTCGCGCAGCGCCTGCAGTGCTGCTGCGGTCAGGCGCTTGGGCGGTGTATCGAGTTTGTGCGCGGCCGCCACAAGGAAGGTTTCGGCCAGCTGCGCGACATCGTCACGACGCTCACGCAGCGGTGGCAGGCGCAGCCGCACCACATCCAGCCGGTGCAGCAGATCGGCGCGGAAGCGCCCCTGCGCGACCAGCGTTTCCAGATCCTGATGGGTCGCAGCGATCACGCGCACATCCACGCGGATCAGCTCGCGCCCGCCCACGCGGAAGAACTCGCCCTCGGCCAGCACGCGCAGCAGGCGCGTCTGCAGCGGTAACGGCATGTCGCCGATTTCATCCAGGAACAGTGTGCCGCCGTTGGCCTGTTCGAAGCGGCCGATATGGCGACGCTGTGCACCGGTGAACGCACCCGCCTCGTGGCCGAACAACTCGCTTTCCAGCAGTTCGGACGGAATCGCCGCGGTATTGAGGGCGACGAACGGCCCCTGCACGCGCGGCGACTCGTGGTGCAGCGCATGCGCCACCAGCTCCTTGCCGGTGCCGGTCTCGCCATTGATCAAGACCGACAGTGGCGCCTGCGCCAAGCGGCCGATCGCGCGGAACAACGCGCGCATCGCCGGGGTATCGCCGACCAGCTGCGGACGCTGATCGGGCGGTGTCGTGCTGGCGGTCTCGCTCGGCTCGGCCAGAGTGACATCCGGCGCGGGCAGCACCCGCTGCGCCAGCGCGACCGCGTCATCCAGATCGAACGGCTTGGACAGGAACTCCTGTGCACCGCCGCGGAAGGCACCGGCCGTGCTCGCCACATCGGTATAGGCCGACATCACGATCACCGGCAGCTGCGGATGCGCTGCCTTCAGCTTGTCCAGCAGGACCAGACCATCATCACCGGGCATGCGGACATCGGTGAACAGCAGATCCGGCGGCGCCTGCTCGGCCAGCATCGCCAACGCGGCCGCCGCGCCGTCGAAGCCTTCGACGCGGTAGCCGGCCTCGCGCAGCGCGGTGCACAGCACGAAGCGCACCGCGCGGTCATCGTCGACCACCCAGACGCGCTGGGCGGTGGTGTCGACCTGGTCAGCCATGGGCGGCAGTGTCCTCGGCGGGGGTGCCCTGCCCGATCGGCAGCAGCACGGTGAATACGGTATGGCCCGGGCGCGAGCGGTAGGTCAGGGTGCCGCGGTGCTCGCGCGCGACCTGCTGGGCCAGCGCCAGGCCCAACCCGGTGCCTTCGGCGCGGCCGCTGACCAGCGGCAGGAACAGATGCTCGGCCAGGTCTTCGGGCACGCCACGGCCGTCGTCGGCGATTTCCAGCCGCAGCGCCAGCGGATGCAGCTGATCGGTGATGCGCACGCCGTGCTCCACGCGCGTACGCAGGGTGACGGTGCCCGCACCGGCCTGGATCGCATTGCGGACCAGGTTCCACACCGCCTGGGTGAGCCGGTCCGCATCGCCATCGAACTCGGGAATGCTGGGGTCGTAATCGCGCTGGATCCGGACCGCCCAGCCGCCCTCGCTCTCGGCCAGGCGCAGGACGCGCTCCAGCGAGGCGTGGATGTTGAGCGGCGCATGCGGCGCGGCCGGCGCGGGTGACAGCAATTGCTCGAGCAGGCCGTTGAGGCGCTCGATCTCCGAGCCGATCAGCTCGATCAGCTCACGCTCGTCCGGATCGCGTTGCGCGTTGCGGCGTGCCAGCAGCTGGGCCGCACCCTTCAGGCCGGCCAGCGGATTGCGCAGCTCGTGGGCCAGGCCCTTGAGCGCGGCACTGAGCGCGCTGGGCAGCGCCTGGGTAGGGTCCAGCCCCGGGAATTCATCGACCGGATGCGCCTCCAGCAACCAGCCGCCCTCGTCCCAGCGGCTCAGCCACCCCTCGGCAAAACGGGGTGCATCGCCCGGCAGCGCCAAGGCCAGCCGGTGCAGACGCAGGGTGTCGCGCTCATCGCGGGCCAGGAAGTGGGCCAAGGCATCGCCCTGCGCCTCCAGCGACGCCAGCGGTTGGCCCAGCAGGCGGCGCACGCTCACGCCCAGCCAGCGGGCGAAGGCGGGATTGCAGCCCACCACGCGGCCGCTGGCGTCGGCCCAGGCGACAGGGGTGCCGAGGGCGTCGAGGGCGGGGGGCAGGAGCGTGGTGGTCATTGCACCAATGTAGTGCAAAACGGCAGGCGTGTTGATCTTGTGCTGCGCGCAGCCGCGCGCTGGCAAACGCCCGGGCAGCGTGCACCTGCCGTCAGTTGGCGGGGTCCGGCGCCTTCGGCAACGCCACACCCTTCGGCCACAGCATCCAGATCGTGCCCTTCTGCTTCATGTGCCCGGCCAGCTCGCCGGCGGCATCGCCAGTGCCCCAGAACAAATCCGCGCGCACTTCGCCGGTGATGGCACCGCCGGTGTCCTGCGCGGCGACCGGGCGCACCAGCGCGGTGCCGTCCGGGCGCGTGGTGGACAGCCACAGCAGGCTGCCCAGTGGCACGACGTTGCGGTCCACCGCGACGCTGTAGCCGGCGGTCAGCGGCACGTTCAACGAGCCGCGCGGGCCTTCATCGCTGTCCGGGCCGCGTGTGAAGAACACATAGCTGGGATTGCTGGCCAGTAGTTCGGGCACACGCGTCGGGTGGGCGTCGGCCCAGGCGCGGATGGCGGCCATGCTCACATCGGCCTGCTTCAACTCACCCTGCTCCACCAGCCAGCGGCCGATCGGGCGGTAGGGATGGCCGTTCTGGTCGGCGTAGGCGATACGCAGCTGGCGGCCGTCGGCCAGCTGCACGCGACCGGAGCCCTGGATCTGCAGGAACTGCAGGTCCATCGGGCTGGTGAGCCAGGCCAGCACCGGCGCTTTGACGCCGTTCGCGGCGATCCGCGCGGCATCGTCATACGGCTTGAGCACGCGTCCCTCGACGCGGCCGCGCAGCCGCTTGCCCTTGAGTTCGGGGTAGAGGCTGTCGAGCTGGACGCTGACCATGTCGTCCGGCACGCCGTACACGGGTACCGATGCCTTGGCAGTGCGGCTGAGGCTGCCGGCATAGATCGGCTCGTAGTAGCCGGTGATCAATCCGTCGGCCCGGCTGCCACCGGCGCGCAGGGCATAGACGTCGAGATTCGCCTGCAGGAACTTGCGGATGGCGGCCGGCGTGGTGGCGACATTGGCCGCTGCGGCGCAGGTGGATGCCCAGTTGGCCTCCGTCTTCAGGCGTGGGCAGGCACTGCGCCAGGCCGCGAAGCCAGCCTGCAGATCGGCGTCTGCGACGGCAGGCAATGCGTTCCAATTTGCCTTCGCGTAAGTGCTGGTTTGCACAGGCGCTGGTGATGCCGAGCGCGGCGGCGCGACCGCGCAGGCACTCAACAGCGCCAGCCCCACCCCCATCAGCGCGGCGTGCTTGAGTGCGGGGAGGACGGGCGTGAACTTCATGGGCGGCGTTCCTGTTGCAGCAGCAGCGAGTGCAGGATGCGGGCGTCTTCGGCATCGAGATCTGCGGGGAGATCGTCGCGGCCGCGGAAGCGGCGGTGGAAGGCGCCGACGGCGGCCGCCCGGTCGTCCATCGGGTAACCGAAGGCCTGCAGGGCCATCCAGGGATCGAAGCCCATCGGTGCCGGGCCATCGGTCGCGCGCGGCCATACGCCGAAACTGGCCTCGGCCAGCTGCTGCCACGGGAAGAAACGGCTGGGATCCTGCTTGCGCGACGGGGCCAGATCGGCATGCGCGATGATCTGTGTCCGCGGGATGCGCAGGCGCGTGCACAGGTCATCCAGCAGGCGGATCAGGGCCGCGATCTGTGCCGGTGCGAACGGCGTATCGCCGTCGTTGTCGATCTCGATGCCGATCGAGGCCGAGTTGAGATCGGTGATCGTGCCCCAGCGCCCGGGACCGGCATGCCAGGCGCGGCGGTCATCGCCCACCAGTTGGTAGATGTGGCCATCGGCGCCGACCAGGTAGTGCGAGCTGACCTTGCCGCCGCTGTTGGCACTACGCAGCGTATCCAGGCTCTCCTGCACGGAATGCTGATCGGTGTGGTGCAGGACGATCACGACCGGCTCGCGCGCGTTGTGGTTCGGCGACGGCACCCAGGTGGCGAGCGGGCTGCGGACCTCGGTGCTGGCGCAGGCGGCGAGCAGCAGAAGGGCGAGCAGTGCGAGGGAAGTACGGGTCACGTGCATGCCTGCATTGTGCGTGATTGCACGATCAGCTGCCAAAGCGCGGTAATGCCCAGCAGGCGCCCACAAAAAACCGGCGACCCGAAGGCCGCCGACAAAGGTAAAACATCTCTCTCTCGTTTCTAATGCGGTATTGCGCGCGGATCAGGCCTCGTAGGCCGACTCGCCGTGCGAGGTGACGTCCAGGCCGGTGCGCTCGGCTTCTTCGGTGACGCGCAGGCCAAACACCATGCGCACCACCAGCAGGATCAGCACAGTGGCCACGGCACACCAGACGATGGTGAAGCCGACGCTGACCAGCTGCACCCAGACCTGATGACCGATGTCCAGGTCGGCCTTGGTGCCGCCCAGCGATTGCGCGCTGAACACACCGGTAAGCAGCGCACCGACGATGCCGCCGATGCCGTGCACGCCGAACACATCGGCGGTGTCATCGACCTTGAGCAGGCGCTTGAGACCGGTGACGCCCCAGACGCAGACCACGCCGGCGACCAGGCCGATCACGATCGCGCCCAGCGGGCCCACGGTGCCGCAGGCCGGGGTGATGCCGACCAGGCCGGCGACGGCGCCGGAGGCAGCGCCCAGCGCGGACGGCTTGCCCTTGCTGACTGCTTCGACCAGCGTCCAGCCCAGCACCGCGGCGGCGGTGGCCAGGATGGTATTGATGAAGGCCAGCGAGGCGACAGTATCGGCTGCGGCAGCCGAGCCGGCGTTGAAGCCGAACCAGCCCACCCACAGCAGCATCGCGCCGATATAGGTGAACGGCACGTTGTGCGGCTTCAGTGCCGTCTGGCCGTAGCCGATGCGCTTGCCGACGAAGTACGCGCCCACCAGGCCCGCCACGCCGGCATTGATGTGGACCACGGTGCCACCGGCGAAGTCGATCGCGCCCATCTCACCCAGATAGCCGCCGCCCCACACGATGTGCGCCATCGGGATGTAGCTCAGGGTGAACCACAGGGCCGAGAACAGCAGCACGGCCTTGAACTTGATGCGCTCGGCGAACGCGCCGACGATCAGGGCGGTGGTGATGCCGGCGAAGGTCGACTGGAAGGCGACGAACAGGTAATCCGGCAGGCCGGCGATCGGCGTGTTGCCGACGGTATCCGGGCCGAAGCCCTTGAGGAAGGCGAACTGCGTGAACGAGCCGAAGAAGGCGTTGCCTTCGCTGAACACCGCGCTGTAGCCGTAGGCCACCCACAGCATCAGCACCAGCGAGAACACCACCAGGATCTGGCTGAGAATGGACAGCACGTTCTTGGAGCGGACCAGGCCGCCGTAGAACAGGGCCAGGCCCGGCACCACCATCAGCAGCACCAGCAAGGTGGAGGTGAGCATCCAGGCGACATCGCCGTGATCGAACGAGGCCGCAGCGGCGGTTTCGGCAACCGGGGCAGCCGTGGCCTCCGGCGCGGTCGGCAACGGCTCGACCGCGACCGTCTCCGACGGTGCCGGGGTGACCTGCGCCTGGGCGTGCGCGCTGCTGGAGAAGGCACCAACGGCCAACGCGCTGATCAACATCATCAGGCACACGGCATGGAACCGGGCTTGCCACCCGGTGAACAAAGAGGTCTTCATTGTGGGCTCCGAGTGGGGTTAGAGCGCGTCAGCGCCGATTTCGCCGGTGCGGATGCGGACGACCTGTTCGACCGCGGTGACAAAGATCTTGCCGTCGCCGATCTTGCCGGTGCCAGCCGCGGTCTGGATGGCCTCGACGACGGCCTCCAGGCGATCGTCGGTCACGACGGTCTCGATCTTGATCTTCGGCAGGAAATCCACGACGTACTCCGCGCCGCGATACAACTCGGTGTGGCCCTTCTGGCGCCCGAAGCCTTTGACTTCGGTCACGGTGATGCCCGACACGCCAGCGTCGGAGAGGGCCTCGCGGACCTCGTCGAGCTTGAACGGCCGGATGATGGCGGAGATCAGTTTCATGCGCATATCCCGATGGTGGATGGAACCGGCCCGCGTAGGGCCGATGTCAGGTCAACCGGCGGCCACTTGCACATGGCCGCCGGTCGTTGCGCCGAACGTTGCATGGGCCACGCCGATGCCGACGCCCGAAGGGCGACGCCAGCGGTGACGCGGGAGGGAGGAAGGGCCCATGACGCGTCCGGTCTCTCTTGCCCCTGGTGGTGCGTGTTGCCTGCGCTGCGGCTCCCCAGCTGCAGCACATGTCCTGCGGCCCCGTTGCCGCCCGGATGCGAGGGCTGCAAAGGGCGGCGACGATGACGAAGGGTGGGAGGGATATCCTTCGTCATCGTCACCTGTTGCTCAGTTCGCGTAGTACATCTGGTATTCGAGCGGGTGGGTCGCCGCGCGGAAGCGGGTGACTTCCTGCATCTTCAGCGCGATGTAGCCGTCGATGAAGTCGTCGCTCATCACGCCACCGGCCTTGAGGAACTCGCGGTCCTTGTCCAGCGCTTCCAGGGCCTGGTCCAGCGAGGAGCAGACCTGCGGGATCAGCTTCTCTTCTTCCGGCGGCAGGTCGTACAGATCCTTGTCGCTCGGTGCACCCGGGTCGATCTGGTTCTTGATGCCGTCCAGGCCGGCCATCATCAGCACAGTGAAGGTCAGGTAGCCGGACTGGATCGGATCGGGGAAGCGCATTTCGATGCGGCGCGCCTTCGGGTTGGACACCCACGGAATGCGGCACGAAGCCGAACGGTTGCGGGCCGAGTAGGCCAGCATCACCGGAGCTTCGAAGCCCGGGACAAGGCGCTTGTAGCTGTTGGTGCCGGAGTTGGCGAAGGCGTTGATCGCCTTGGCGTGCTTGAAGATGCCGCCGATGTACCACAGCGCCAGCTGGCTCAGGCCGCCGTAGCCGTCACCGGAGAACAGGTTGGTGCCGCCCTTGGAAAGCGACTGGTGCACGTGCATGCCGCTGCCGTTGTCGCCGACGATCGGCTTGGGCATGAAGGTGGCGGTCTTGCCGTTGCGGTGGGCGACGTTCTTGATGACGTGCTTCATGCGCAGCAGTTCATCGGCCTTCTGCACCAGGGTGCTGAACTTGGTGCCGATCTCGCACTGGCCGGCGGTGGCCACTTCGTGGTGCTGCACTTCCACTTCGATGCCGACCTGTTCCAGCGTCTTGCACATTTCCGCACGCAGGTCGTGCAGCGAATCGGTCGGCGGGACGGGGAAGTAGCCGCCCTTCACGGCGGGACGGTAGCCGCTGTTGGCGCCGTCGTACTTGTCACCGGTGCTCCAGGCCGCTTCTTCGGAATCGATCTTGAAGAAGGTGTGGCCCATGTCATTGGCGAAGCGGACCGAATCGAAGATGAAGAACTCCGGCTCCGGGCCGAAGAACGCCTGCTCGGCGATGCCGGAGGACTTCAGATAGGCCTCGGCGCGCTTGGCGATGCCGCGCGGGCAACGGCCGTACGGCTGCATGGTGGCCGGATCGAGGATGTCGCAGCTGATGACCAGGGTCGGGTCGGCGTAGAACGGGTCGATGTAGGCGCTGGACGGATCCGGCAGCAGGACCATGTCCGATTCGTTGATGCCCTTCCAGCCGGCGATCGAGCTGCCATCGAACATCTTGCCTTCTTCAAACAGCGACGGCTCCACGATGCTGACCGGGAAGGTGACGTGCTGCTCGATACCACGCATATCGACGAAACGCAGGTCGATGAACTCGATCTGGTTGTCCTTGATCAGCTTCTCAACATTTTCCACGGACATCGGTGAAACCTCAGATGGGTGATTGCGTAGGTAGATACAGCAAACCCCGTGCCAACTTTTCAGCGTTCACAAATCCTTGATTTCACTGGCCTGGCGCGCCGCGCGGCGCATGGACGGACGCACCAAAGCAGTGCAAACGCTGCACCACGCACACCTTTGGTGCAATGCGGGATGCTCTATGCTTTACGCCCACGGGCCGTCGACAGGCGACGTTGGCCACAGCGTCCCGCTGTCGCCGCTGCCCGATTCCACCCCTCCGCGAGCTCCAGTACCGCCGATGTCCGACCTGCTCTCCGCCCTCCTTCTGGGCATTCTTGAAGGCCTCACCGAATTCCTGCCGATCTCCAGCACCGGCCACCTGCTGATCGCCCAGCACTGGCTGGGCGCACGCTCGGACTTCTTCAACATCATCATCCAGGCCGGCGCGATCCTGGCGATCACGCTGGTGTTCCGGCAGCGGCTGTGGTCCCTGGCGACCGGCCTGCATGAGCGCGCCAACCGCGATTACGTGCTCAAGCTCGGCACCGCCTTCCTGGTCACCGCCGTGGTGGGCCTGCCGGTCCGCCTGGCCGGCTGGGAGCTGCCCGAGACGGTCACCCCGGTGGCCTGGGCGCTGATCATCGGCGGCCTCTGGATGCTCTTGGTGGAGGCCTACACCGCGCGCCTGCCCGAGCGCGATGAGGTGACCTGGAAGGTCGCCATCCTGGTCGGCGTGGCGCAGGTGGTGGCCGGTGTGTTCCCGGGGACCTCGCGTTCGGCCGCGGCGATCTTCATCGCGATGCTGTTCGGCCTGAGCCGCCGCGCGAAGGCCACCGAGTTCGTGTTCCTGGTGGGGATCCCGACCATGTTCGCCGCCAGCGGCTATGCCTTCCTGGAACTGGCCAAGGACGGCAAGCTGGCCAGCGAGAACTGGACCGATGTGGGCGTGGCCTTCCTTGCCGCGGTCGTCACCGGCTTCATCGTAGTGAAGTGGTTGCTGGGCTACATCAAGTCGCACCGGTTCACGGCGTTCGCGTTCTACCGCATTGCCCTGGGCGCGGCGTTGCTGCTCTGGTTGCCGGCTGGCAACTGAACGGCCCGGCGCCGGCACAACCCCGTTGTGGATGCGCCGGCGTTTTTCCCCAGGTTCCCAAGGAGATGTACATGAAACGCACCCTGATGCTGATCCTGCCGCTGGCCCTGATGGCCGCCTGCAGCAACCCCTCCACCGCCCCGGCCGGCCGCGATGACCTCGCCCCGGCCCCGACCGCCGCCGCCGACCAGGCCGCTGTGGCCCGTCTGGACGTGCAGCGCCTGCAGGGCAGCCATTGGCGCCTGGATTCGGCCACCGATGCCAGCGGCAACCGCATCGATGCGCTGTTCGCCCGTGCCGACAAGCCGGTCACGCTGGACTTCAAGGATGACCGCATCGCGATCAGCAACACCTGCAACCGCATGGGCGGCGGGTACACGCTGGCCGATGGTTCGCTGACCATCTCGCCGATGGCCTCGACCATGATGGCCTGCACGGACAACAACCTGATGGCGCTGGACCAGGCCGTGGGCAGCCGCCTGGAAGGCGCACTGAGGACCGAACTGGGCGATGCCGGTCAGCTGACCCTGCGCACCGCCAAGGGTGATGTACTGGTGTTCACCCCGGAACCGACCGCTGAAACCCGCTACGGCGGCGAAGGCGAAACGGTGTTCCTGGAAGTGGCCGCGCAGACCAAGCCGTGCCCGCACCCGATGATCCGCGACAAGCAGTGCCTGCAGACCCGTGAGATCCGCTACGACGCCAACGGCATCAAGCAGGGTGAGCCGGGCGAGTGGCAGAACTTCTACGACGTCATCGAGGGCTATACCCACGAAGACGGCGTGCGCAACGTGGTGCGCGTGAAGCGCTACAAAATCGCCAACCCGCCGGCCGATGCCTCGTCCAACGCCTACGTGCTGGACATGGTGGTCGAATCCGCGAACGAGAAGAAATAAGAACGCAGAAGGGCGGCCACCGGCCGCCCTTCTTCATTCTGTAGTGCCGGCCGCTGGCCGGCTCCCGATAGCGCAGTACCGACCAACGGTCGGTACCTACCGGGGCACCTGCCGACCAACGGTCGGCCTCACCTCAGGCCAGCGCCGGATTCAACGTGTAGGTGCCATGCAGCGAGGCTTCGGCCAGCACGTGCCCCTGCATCGCACGCAGCACGTCCGCTGCAGTGAACGGATCGCGCAGCGCCAGCTGCGCCACGTCCAGCGCGAACACGCGGAAGAAATAGCGATGCACGCGTTCGTCGTTGAACGGCGGGTACGGGCCGTCATAGCCCAGGTACTGGCCGGCCATGTCCGGATTGCCGGCAAACCAGCCGGTGAAATCGTTCAGGCCCTGACGACTGCCTGCCGGGCCCGCCGGCTGGGTCTTGCCGCGTACGGTGAAGCCGTCGCTGCAGCTGCCCGCGGCGAGCTCGCGCACGTCGGCCGGGATATCGGCCATCGCCCAGTGCGCGAAGTGCGCACGCGGCTGATCGCGTGGCACCGTGCAATCCTGGCGGCCCACCGTCTCCGGCACGGTCGGCACATCCGGGTCGATACACAACAACGCGAACGAACGGGTACCGGCCGGCACGTCGTGCCAGGCCAGCTGCGGGTTGCGGTTGGGCGCGAAGCCCTCGGCGTTGCCGGCCGCGAACGTGGCCGCGATCGGCTGCCCGTTGGTGATGCTGTCACTGCTCAGCTGCATGTGCGTGTCCTCACTCTTCCGGGTAGCCCAGGCGCACCGCGACCGAGGTCAGCAGCGCGAAGGCCGGGCCCATCTCATCGCGGTAGTCGCGCCAATGGCCCGGTGCCATGCGTGCCGGCCCCAGCGAGGGCGCCGGCGGAAAGCGCATGCCGAACAGTTCGCCCAGGTGCTCGGCCATGGCGACGGCGTCGTGGCCGATGTCGTCGATGCGCACCAGCGCGTTCGGGTACAGGTCCTGCTCGTGCAGGGTCGCGATCTGGGCGAGCGAGCGCGCCAGCCATTCGGCGGCTTCGTGCACCGAGTTCAGCGCGAACGGTGCCGGTGCACCGAAGGCGATCCACTCCAGCAGCATGTCGCGCGGGTCGCGCAGCGCGATGATCAGGCGGCCCTCCGGCAGCTGCGGGCGCAACGCCCACAGCAATGCGTTGTCCCACCACAGCAGCCAGTCGATCACCGCACCTTCGGGAACGCCGCGCGCCGGCAGCTGGCTGC
This sequence comes from Stenotrophomonas sp. TWI819, assembly GCF_039673075.1. Taxonomy (NCBI): domain Bacteria; kingdom Pseudomonadati; phylum Pseudomonadota; class Gammaproteobacteria; order Lysobacterales; family Lysobacteraceae; genus Stenotrophomonas; species Stenotrophomonas sp. TWI819. The sequence continues at coordinate 79,823 of NZ_JBDJKY010000006.1, forward strand.
GCCATTGTTCAACAAGCGCCTCGGCAGTGAGCTTGCCGGTCGAGAGGTCCTGCAGCGTGTGATAGCTCTGGAAGGCATCGTTGGGCGGGGTCGCACCAAACCGATCCCCGCGCACCACCGGGCTGGCGGCGGCCATGGCCGCGACCACGCGCTCCACGCCCGAGCCCGGGGCACCCCAGACGAAGATCGGTGCGATCGGATTGCCCTCCGGCAGGGGCGCCAGGTCCGGCCAGCTCAGCGGCGCCTTGGCCTGGGGCGGCAGCGGCAGACGCTGCGGTGCTTCGGCGGCGTGCAGTTCGACCCACGTCCGGATCGCCTCACGGTACTGGCCAGCACGGTCCTGGACCGAGCCCAGCCACGCGCGCAGCGACGGCTTGGCCGCGTCCGGCGCGCCATCGTGCAGCGCCTGCACGCGGGCGATGGCGGCCGAGGGATCGCGCTTGAGCAGGCCGTCGACCAGCCGCATTTCGCCACTGGCACGGCCCGGTTCGAGGGTCACGATCCGCTCGGCCACGGCTTCGGCCGCGTCGTCCTCATTGTTCATGTCGTGCAGGCGCAGGCGGGTTTCCAGCGCCGGCAGGTGCTCGGGCATGGCCTCCAGCCAACGCTCGCCCACGGCAACCGCTTCCGGCCCACCGACCGGCTCCACGGTCAGGCGCGCCATCCACAGGTCATGCACCTGGGGGTGATCGGCCAGCGTCGCATCCAGCGTTTCGCGGGCCTGCTGTTCGCGGCCCAGGCGTTGCCAGGCCATCAGCAGCAGCTGCAGGGTGTGGCGATCGGCAGGCCACTGCGCCAGCACCGGCAGCAGCTGCTCCAGCGCCTGCAGCGGTTGCCCGGCCTGCAGTTCCAACTCGCCGGCCAGACGGCGCATCGCCGGGGTATCACCGGCCGGGGTGGCCAGCACGTGGCGCATCATCTCGGCGGCCACATCCACGTGGCCCTGGCGAAGCGCCAGCTGCACGATCAAGCCCTGCAGCGAAGTGACGCTCGGGTTCAACTCGAGCACGCGGCGGAACGCCTGCTCGGCGAAGGCGAGCATGTCCTTGCCCAGGTAGGCAAAGCCGAGGGCGTAGAGCACCCGCGAATCACCCGGCAGGGCTTCGCTGGCGGCCGACAGCAGCGACAGCGCGCGATCCACCTCGCCCCGGCGCAGCGCCACCATGCCGGTCAAGGCCGCCAGTTCGGGATGGTCCGCATCCACACGCGTGGCCAGGCGGGTCAGCCGGTCGGCTTCATCGACGTCATTGCGGGCCAGCGCCAGGTGCGCCTGCATCACATAGGCGGACAGTTCATTGGGATTGAGTTCGGCGGTGCGGTCCAGCGCCGAGCCGGCGGCATCGAACTGGCGCAGGGCCAACAGCAGGCCAGCCTGCTGCAGGTGCAGATCGGCATTGTCCGGGGCGAGCGTCAGTGCCTGCTGCAGGCTGGTCAGCGCGTCGTCGAACTGGCCCTGCTGCTGCAGCGACAGCGACAGCCAGCGGTGCGCCTGCGGCTGCTCCGGCTCGGCCGTGGTCCATTCGCGCGCCAGCTGCACGGCGTCGTCCACCGCATTGCGGCGCAGGGCTTGAAGAATCTGGTCTTGCATGACGGTCCGAACTCGAGGGTCAAACCCCGATTGTAGCGGGGCCGGCCCGCCAGAACGGCCGATCAGGCGGGCGCGTTCGCCTCGATCCCCAGCCGCTGGGCCACCCAGCGCTCGGAGAAGCCATCGCCGCGCCAGTTCTCCAGGAAGCCGCAGTGGCCGCCCCACGGGGCGATTTCCAGGTGGGCATGGGCCGGCAGGCGCCAGCCGTTGAACGTCGCGACGGGGATCACCGGATCGTCCTGGGCCATGAGGATGTCGGCCGGTACCTGCAGCCCGGCCAGCCGGTCGCCGGCGATCGAGTAGCCATCGAAGTAGGCCTGCAGCGAGCCGAAATCGGTGTGGTGCTCGACCAGCCAGGCGGTCAGCGCGCGGATGTCCAGCTTGAGCACGCGGTCGTCCCAGTCGCTCAGCTCGGGGAACAGGTCGCGCTTGCGGCGCAGCGAGCCAGCCCACTTGCGGCGGAAGTACCAGTCGTACATCGCCGGGCCGTTCTCGATGCTCTCCATCGTGATGGCCGGGTCCAGCACCGGGCAGACCGAGGCGACCCGGCGCAACGGTACCCCGGCCGACGGTGCACGCAGGGCCAAACGCAACACGAAGTTGCCGCCCAGCGAATAGCCGGCCGCGACCAGCGGCAGCTCAGGCCAACGCCGGGCGATGTCGCCGGCGGCGTGCACCACTTCATCGATGCGGTTGGAGTGGAAGATGCCGGGATTGAGGTGATGGGTGTTGCCGTGATCGCGGAAGTTCAGCCGCACCACGTCATAGCCTTCTTCGAGCAGCCGCGCCGCCGTCATGCGCATGTAGCTGGATTCGGCGCTGCCTTCCCAGCCGTGCAGCAGCAGCGCCATGCCGATCGGCTGACGGCCCTGGATATAGCTGTGCCAGCCCTGCAGGCGGACGCCTTCGCCACCATCGAGGATGAGTTCGTCGGTGTGCGCGCCGGTGGCCGCAAGCAACACCAGGCCGCGCTGCATGCGCATGCGGCTGGAGCTGAGCATCGACTGCAGGTGGGGATTGCGCAGCCAACGCGGCGGTTGATAGTCGGCAGCGGTCAACATGGGCGCGAGCCTGCTCCCGGCTGCGACGCTGGCGCGTGAAGGAACAGCACCGGGTTACTCGGCGGACATGGCCGCCAGGATGCGCGCGCGCGAGGTTTCCGCGATGCGCCGACGGCCTTCCAGATCGTGAGTACCAATAGGCGCGAGGAAGTGCACCTCGGCCCGCCGCGCCGGCTCGCCCAGCAGGCGCAGGAAGTTGGCGAAGAAGCTCTCTTTCGGGCCGAACGCGACGATGGTCTGTGCGTCACCGCGCACGCCATAGCGCAGTGCCACCGGTTGGATCGGCACCTGGGTCTCGACGGCGGCCTGGAAGATGCGCGCGTGGAACGGGCCCACTTCGTGCCCACCGCGGGTACGCCCTTCCGGGAACACGCCAACGGCTTTGCCCTCGCGCAGGCGCACCACCATTTCCTGCATCACGCCCCCCAGCGATTCCGTGCTGCCACGCTGATGGAAGATCGTCTGCCCGCGGGCCGCCAGCCAACCGACCACCGGCCACCCGGCGATCTCCTGCTTGGCCACGAAGCCCATCATCCGCTGGCTGTGCAGCATCGAGATGTCGACCCAGCTGACGTGGTTGGCCACGAACAGCACCGCGCCCGGCAGCGGTGTGCCGATCCGGTGCAGCCGGAAGCCGAAGATCCACATCAGGCCGGCCGACCAGGCGTTGACCGCCGCATGCTCGAACGTACGCTCGCCCACACGCATACGCCCCCACGGCGGCAGCATGGCGATCAGCAGCATCGGCAGGAACAGCAACAGGTGGACCAGCAGCAGCGGTACGCGGTACAGGTAACGGCACACACGCGCCACGCCGCCACGTGAGGCCGGAGTGGGGGAATTCATCCGCGAACGATACCCGAGCGCCGCAGGCTCTGCCAGCGGAATCCGGACAATTCCATGACAGCGGCACGCCACTGGCCGCACGCGGTCAAGCCGGTGCCCCTGCACGGCACAGCCACCCGGGCGACATGCGCCGGCGCACTGTCATGACCGGTGCAACACAGCGTCCATGCCATGCCGCCGATCAGCCCGGCCGGACCGCCGGAACCACGGCCAGCGTCAGCCGCGAGGTGCAGACCAGCTTGCCGGCCTCATCTTCGATACGGATGTCCCAGACCTGGGTGCTGCGGCCGACGTGCACCGCACGCGCGGTGCCGGTGACGGTGCCGGCGCGCACGGCGCGGATATGGTTGGCATTGATCTCCAGCCCGACGCAGACCTGCGCGCTGGTATCCACACACAGGTTGCCGGCACTGCTGCCGAGCGTCTCGGCCAGCACCACCGACGCACCGCCATGCAGGATGCCGTACGGCTGGCGGGTACGTTCGTCGACCGGCATGGTCGCGCTGATCCAGTCCTCGCCCACGGCCGTGAATACAATGCCCAGGTGCTCGATGAGTGTGTTGCGACCAAGGTCGTTGAGTGTCTCGAGGGACACCGCGTCGCGGAATACCTGGGGCATGCAGCTTCTCCGTGGAGGATTACAGAATCGGAACCAGCCCGGCACCGAAGGCGGTCAGCATGCGCACCAGCAACCACTTCGGCCCGACATTCACCTCGGGGAAGTCGCCCACCGCGACGTAGCAGGTGTGGAACGCCGGGTCCTGCCGCCGCAGCGGCTCGGGGCACGCCGGGCCCGACTGGAATTCGTAATCGGTGGCGTAGCGCCATGGCCAGAAATCGAGCACGGGCAACGCTTCGGAGGCCTTGCCGACGCTGTAGTTCAATCCGGACAGCACCGGCGGCTTGGCGCGCGGCGCCACCACCCATGAGTTCTGCGGGTGGATGTCGCGCAGGATGCTCTGTGCCAGCGCCTCGGCGAACACCGGGTCATCGATGATCACCGCGCCCTCGGTGTTGTAGTTCTCGCTGCGCGGGTCGAAGTTGTGCGTCCCGATCACCCCGATGCGACGGTCCACCACCAGCGATTTGGCATGCAGGCCCATGCGCGCGCCCGTGCGGGTGACCGGCAGCGGCTTGTTGACCGCCTTGGTACCGAGGAAAGAGGGGCGGGTTTCAGCACGCAGCACGCGGCGCTCGACCACGCTGCCATCCATGCGCCGCCGCGCGGAGGGGCCCGGCGTGGGCTGGCGGGTGACGCGTGGATCGCTGCCGGCGGCGTCATCGCGGCGGCTGTCGCTGCCGCTGCTGCGCGCATTGCTGCCGGCCGCACTGCCGCCCAGCAGGCTGCTGCGCCGGCCCGGCGAAGACGATGCTTCGGTGCCCAGCGGCGCGGGCAACAGGTTGCGGTAGTCCACCGGCGCATCCAGCGGGAACGGCTTGAACTCGTAAACGTTGAAACCCAGCTCGCGCAGGTTGCGGCGTTTGTACTTGTAGGACAGCGCGTAGACGATCGGGTTGTCGGTGGCCGCCAGGCTGTTGGTGGACACCACCACACGCGGTGCATGTTCGCGTTTGCGCAGGTCGCGGAACAGGCGCTGGGCCGGCTTGGACAGCACCAGGTACGGGGTCTGCAGCAGCACCTCGGTCTGCGCGCTGGCAATCAGCGAATCCAGCTGCGGCTCGGTCACGTGCTGGCCGTTGGCCGGCTGGCTGGCCCGTTCGCGGCGGTGCTTGCGCGGCAGATCCGCTACGTACTGCACCGAGGCCACCGGCAGGGCGGTATCGACGAAGGTGCGGCGGACGTAGTCGGGGTCGTTGGCCTCTTCGCTGACCCGTTCGAGTCGCTCCGGCCGCCGGACGTCGGCCGGCGGCATGGGCGGGACGCCCTGGCGCAGCAGGGTGCGGCCAACGTCATTGAGGCGTTCGGCTGGCACGCTGCGCGGCGCGCGCCAGAACGCATCGAAGTTGGCGGCCATCTCGCGCACTTCCGGGCCGGCCACGATCACGTCGCGGTCGCGGAAGTTGTATTCGCTGTCCCAGTCGTAATAGTCGTCCTGGTAGTTGCGTCCGCCGACCACGCCGAGCGCATCGTCCACCACCAGCAGCTTGTTGTGCATGCGCTGGTTGAAGCGGCGGAAACAACAGACCACGCTGGCGGCGTAATCGAAGTAGTTCAGGCGCGCCTTGCCGAACGTGGGGTTGTAGACGCGCAGCTCGAAGTTCGCATGGCTGCCGGACAGGGCCCCGAGGATTTCCAGATCGGAGATCGCCGAGAGCTGGTCGATCAGCAGCCGGACCTTGACCCCGCGGCGAGCGGCCGCCTGCAGCTCGTCCAGCACCAGCCGGGCGCTGTCGTCCTTGTCGAAGATATAGGTCTGCAGGTCGATGCTGCGCGTGGCACTGCGGATCAGGTTCAAGCGCGCGACGAGGGCGACTTCGCCTTCGTCCAGAATGGTGGCGTAGTGGCGCGGCTGGCCGGCGTGGGATTCGGCGAACGCACGGCCGCCCAAAGCACGCAGGGGTGAATCCAGCGCGCAGCGGTCCGCCTGGGTGCAGTCAACCACGGTCGAGCGCGCCTGCACGGCGATGCCAGCGGCACGGTCGCGCTCGGCGTTGGACAGCGAGGCACAGCCGCTGCCCAGCAACAGGGTTGCCAGCACCAACAGACGCAGCAATGGATTCACGGTTTCGGCGCCTCGCTCAGACGCGCACGCAATACAAAGGTCACTCGATCACTCAAGGCAAGCTGCCAGCTGTCCATTCCATACCGGCCACGTTGGACGGTACCGCGGCTGACGACGTCGCAATCATACCCGGCCCGGGCACACTCCGGCGGTTCCACCCGCAGGGTCTCCGGGTGGCTGACCCCGCGCAGGATCAGGCGGCCTTCAATGGCACCGCCCTTGTCCACCACCTCCGGCCAGTAGGGCAGCGAGTCGAACTCGACCACCGGATAGCGGGCCGAGTCGAAGAACTCCTCGCCCCGCATCCAGCCGGTGTAGCGGGGTTTGCCGGGAATCTCGACATAGCGGGTGAACATCCGCAGGTGCACCTGGTGGCGACCATCGGAGAGCACCTCGATGTTGCCTTCGAAGCGGGGGAATACCCCCTCCATGCGTTGCCCCAGCCGGGTCCGGATCTCAAACCCGAAGCGCGACTTGGCCGTGTCGAAGGCCAGCGCATGGCTGGTCGGTGCCGGTACGGACGACGGCGGGGCGGCATGCGCCGCCCCTGCCATCAGCAGCAGCCCGACCCACGCCGCGCGGACTGCCCACACGGGTTATGGCCACCAGAATGCGGTCAGGCTGGCGACACCGGGTTCGATGGCAGCATCACGATCGAACGCCAGCACCGCGATCCCGCCGGGCGGCATGCCGCGGTAGTCGCTGCTGGTGCCTTCACTCATCAGGGCGACCAACTGTTCCAGGCCGGGGTTGTGGCCGACCACCAGCAGGCGGTCGACATCGCGACGCGCATCGATCAACCCCATCAGGGTGCCCGGGGTGGCATCGTAGACGGCATCTTCCAGCCGCTTCTCGACGAAGCCGGTGATGCCCAGCACGGCTTCGAGGGTTTCGCGGGTCCGCCGCGACGGCGAGCACAACACGCAGTCGGGCAGCAGGTTGTTTTCCTTGAGCCAGCGGCCGGCGGCCTCGGCTTCGGCCAGTCCGACCGGCGACAGCGGGCGGTCCAGATCGGCCTGGCCGGTGCTGGCGGCTTCGGCATGGGCGTGACGCAGCAGTATCAGTTCTCGCATGGGATCTCTCGTGTCAGGCGTTCTTCAGCCACTTCAACAGCGGCTCCCAGTCACTCTGGTGCTCGCGCACCTGGGCCGAGCGGTAGTCGAACAGACTCCGGCCCAGCCCGACCATCACCACATAGCTTTGGCTGTCGCGCAACTGTGCGACGACCTCGTACGGCCATTCGGCCAACATCTGTATCGCCTGCTGCGAGGTCTGCGTCCAGGGCTTGGTGCGGTTGAGCACCAGGCCGACCGGCAGGCGGCGGTTATGTACGCGGGGGACTTTGGACAGGCTGTTGAGGAAGCCGACGATGGCTTCGATGTCCAGCGCGGAGGGCAGCACCGGCACCACGACGGCGTCGGCCGCGTCCAGGAAATGGGGAATGTCGTCGGCCATCGCACCGGCCGGGGCATCGATGATGACCTCGTCGGTGCCCTCGGGAACCAGTCGCTCCCAGCTCTTTTTGCGGTACACGTCGATCGGTAGCACGGCGCTTTCCAGAACCGAACGGCGTTGCGCCCAGCGGGTGCTGGAGCCTTGTGGATCGGCATCGGCCAGCACGGTCCGTTTGCCTGCCAATGCCGAATGCGCCGCCAGGTGGGTGGCGACGGTGGTCTTGCCCACCCCGCCCTTGGAACCGGCCACCAGGATCGTCTTCATGCAAGCCTCGCTTCCGGGAAACGTTCCCGCAGCCTACACCGGCGCCTGTGACGGAGATAGTCGCAGCGCTGAACCAGAACCGGCGGCCGCGGCTTTGCTATCGTGGATGGTTCCAAGGGATTGACCGCCGGCATGAGCGAACTACAGGACCTGAGCGCGTTGATCCGCGCCAACACCCCGCTGATCATCATCGAGACCCAGGATGAAGGCCGCGTGGTGGAGCTGTTCCGCCAGACCCTGATGCATGTCTGGCGGGCCCTGCACCGCTGGTCGATCACCGAGGGCCTGCGCCGGATCGACATGGACCGCGAGGACGACCCGGTCGGTCCACCCGATGCCAGCGCGGCCCTGCAGATGATCCGCCAGGCCGAGCAGCGCGGCATCTACCTGCTGCTCGATTTTCACCCGTACCTGGGCTATGCCAGCCACCAGCGCGCGCTGCGCGATCTGATCCAGCGGCGGCATTGCGAGGCCCACGTGCTGGTGCTGATCGGGGCCAAGGTCGAGCTGCCTGCCGAGCTGGAAGCGCTGGCCACCCGGTTCAACCCGCGCCTGCCCGACCTCAATGCCCTGTTGAAGATGCTGCGCGAGGAAGCCGAAGCCTATGCGCGCGAGAACGGCGGGCGGCGCGTGGAAGTGGACAACGAGGCCGTGCAGAAGATCCTGCACAACCTGCGAGGGCTGAGCCTGGTCGATGCACGGCGGATCGCGCGGCAGCTGATCTTCGCCGACGGCGCGCTCAGCCAGGACGACCTGCCGCAGCTGGCCCGGCTCAAGTTCGAGCTGCTCAACCGCGCCGGCCACCTGCACTTCGAATACGACACCACCCGCTTTGCCGACGTGGCTGGCGCCAACCGGCTCAAGCGCTGGGTCAACCAGCGTCGCCCGGTGTTCCTGGGCGGTGCCGGCCCGGCCGGCCTGGACCCGCCCAAGGGCATGCTGCTGCTCGGCGTGCAGGGCTGTGGCAAATCGATGCTGGCCAAGGCGACCGCGGCCGGATTTGGCGTGCCGCTGCTGCGGCTGGATTTCGGCAGCCTGTACGACAAGTACCACGGTGAGACCGAGAAGAACCTGCGCGACGCACTCGCCTCGGCCGAGCAGCTGGCCCCCTGCGTGCTGTGGATCGATGAGATCGAGAAAGGCCTGGCCAGTGGCGGCGAAGACGGCGGCGTGTCGCGCCGCGTGCTGGGCCACCTGCTGACCTGGCTGGCCGAGCGCAAGAGCACCGTGTTCATCGTCGCCACCGCCAACCAGGTGCATGAACTGCCGGCCGAGCTGCTGCGCAAGGGCCGCTTCGACGAGATCTTCTTCGTCGATCTGCCCGATGCCAACACCCGGGTGGAGCTGCTGCGCCTGCACCTGGGCAAGCGCCAGCTCAACGCCGACGACTTCGCGCTGCCGGCGTTGGCGGCGGCGGCGGATGGCTTCTCGGGTGCGGAGATCGAGCAGGCGGTGGTCTCCGGGCTGTATGCCGCGCATGCCGAGTCGCGCGTGCTGGATACCGACCTGCTGATGCAGGAGATCCGCAGCAGCCGGCCGTTGTCGGTGCTGATGGCCGAACAGGTCACCGCGCTGCGTGAGTGGGCGCGCGGGCGCACCGTCAGCGCGGACGAATGATCCGCGCGCGTCATCCCGCCAGGCGGTGCAACACCCACACCCACGCCGGCAGCGTCACCAGCGACAGCAGGATGCCGTAGCCAACCAGCGCGGCCGCCAGGCGCGGGGCGAGGCGATGTGACATCGCCAGCGCGGCGGCGGTGATCATGGTCGGCATCGCCGACTCCAGCACATTGGCCTGCAGCATCGCGCCCTGCAACCCGAACGCCCACGAGATGGGCAGCGCCAGCGCCGGCATCACCAGCAGCTTCAGCAGCAACCCGACGCCCAGCGGCGTGAGCTCATCCCGTGGCAGGCGCAGCTGGATGGAGAACCCCACCGCCAGCATCACCAGGGGCAGCATCGCATCGGCGAGCTGCTTCAGCCCGGTGCCGATCCAGCGCGGCGGCTGCTCAGGCATCAGGGTCAGCGCGAACAGCAACGCCCACAGCGGCGGGAACTTCGCGATCCGCAGCAGGATCTGCGTGGCGGTAGGCGGGGTGTCACCGCTGTAGCGCGCGATCACATACAGGCCGAACGTGGACAGCAGCACGAAGGTGCCGAACTGGTCGTAGACCACCGCATAGGGCAGCGCATGATCACCGAGCAGCGCGCGCACCATCGGGTAACCGATGAAGCTGGAGTTGGCCAGCGCCACGCAGATCAACAGCACGGCATGCACATCGCGGGCGAAGCCGAAGACGCGTGTGGCCAGGCTCACCGCAGCGAGCGTGCACAGCATCAACAGCCACGGCGTGGCGACCAGCCCGATCAGGCTGACATCCAGATGCAGCCGGGGGACGTAGATCAGCACCGCCGCCGGCAGGCACACGTACAGCACGATGCGGTTGAGCACATCGGCGGTGTTGTCCGGCAGCGCGCGCAGGCGCGAGAAGGCCATGCCCAGGCCGAGCATGGTCAGGATCAGCGCGAATGCATCGAAGGCCATCGCGACAGCCTAGCCCACTCGGCCGCCACCGCCGCCCCGACGATGGTCGAAGCGTGGCCCTTTCGCGGCATGGGCCGGGCCTGCCCGCTTACCCGGGCAGGCCCGCGCGATCACGGCCAGGCCGGCGGCTTTTCCGCCCACGCCTGCTGGATCTCGGCGAGCGTACTGCGTTCGCTGTCGCGCCAGCCCGGCAACAGGGCGGCGTAGCGGTCCGTTCCGCTCCACTGTTGCGGCTCGGTGCGTACCGCCGCTGCATACCACTGCACCGCTTCATTCTTGCGGCCCAGCGTCCACAAGGCCAGGGCATACGTAGGTGGCACCCACGACGGGTTGCCACGCAGCCCGCCTTGGGCCGCCGACCAGTGCGCCAGCGCCGCCTCGGGCTCGCCCAGCCGGAACAGGTCCCAGCCGTAGTTCCAGCGGACCGAACGGCCCTGCACCGAGGTGGCCGTCGCCGCCGTCGTCGCCTGCTCGTACAGGCTGCGCCCCAGTTCCGGCCGCCCCTGCGCGATCGCCACACCCGCCAACTGCACGGTCGCCTCCAGCGTCTTGCGGCCGCGCTCGCGCTGCTTCATCAGCTGGTCGACCAGGTCCCCACTGCTGCCCGCCACCGCGACCATCGGCGTGGCGGCCGCGTCGTTGTCGAAGTAGAACTCCTGCACCGCCGGCAGCGATTGCGCCGACGCGTTGAACACACAAGCCCCTACGGCCAGCGCCAGGCTGGCCAGCATCTGTCTTGCAACTGCCATGCAAACTCCCCCAGGTTGTCACAACAACCTCCCCTCCTGATCCTAACCGCAGCGCGCGCCCGGCACCAAGCGCCGCCGACCAACGGTCGGGCCTAGCGGGTGCGCCGCCAGACCCGCAGCCGGTTGTTGGCCGGCATCGCGGCATCCTCGATCAGCACCAGGCCCACCCCGGCCGCCAGCGCATCCACCGCGTCGGCATCGCGGATGCCCGAGGCCGGATCGCGTGCTTTCAGCCAGCCATCGAACTGGCGGTTGCTCTCGCTGCTGAAGGTCCCCTGCTCGTTGAAGGGGCCGTACACACACAGCAGCGCATCGGCGGCCATGAGCGCCGGCAACCCGGCGAACAATGCCTGGACATGCGCCCAGCTCATGATGTGCAGCGTGTTGGCACTGAACACCGCATCGAACGCCAGCGGCGCGGCGGGCAACGGCCCCAGCCCCGGCGTCGGCGACAGCACCGCCTGCAAGGGCCACGGCGCCGGGGTGTTGGGCAGGCCGGCGGCCTGCAGCCGCGCGGCGATTCCGGGCAGATGATCCGGATGGTCGCTCGCCTGCCACTGCAGGTGCGGCAGTGCCCGCGCGAAGTGCTCCGCGTGCTGGCCGGTGCCACTGCCGATCTCCAGCACCCGCTCGCGCGGGGCAAGGTGGCGCTGCAGCACCGCCAGGATCGGTGCGCGGTTGCGCTCACAGGCCTCGGACCAGCGCATCTCACTCATGGGAATGTCACATCGGCAGGGAATCGATGTCCATCCAACCATGACCGCAGTCACTTGTGCCACCCTGTCATGGCGTTGAAAGTCGAAGGCTTGTCCAACGCCGCCGGCCCTCGCGCCGTCGGCCGTCCTTGGGGGATGTGAGCTGTGCAACGTCGTGAGTTCCTAGCGCTGTCTGGAATGGGCCTGGCTGGCCTGGTACTGCCGCACGGTCGGCTGATCGCCGCCGAGCAACTGCTCGAACCGGGCGATGTCGGCCGCCAGAAGGCACTGGCCGAGGCTGCGCTCGCCGCCGCCAAGCGCGCCGGCGCCAGTTACTGCGATGTCCGCATCGGCCGCTATCTCAACCAGGCGGTCATCACCCGCGAGGCCAACGTCCAGAACGTCACCAACAGCGAGTCCTCAGGCATCGGCATCCGGGTGATCGTCAACGGCGCGTGGGGCTTTGCCGCGACCCATCTGCAGACCCCGGCCGCGGTGCTGGCCACCGTCGAACAGGCCGCGGCAATCGCCCGCGCCAACGCCGGCATCCAGACCCGTCCCGTGCAGCTGGCCCCGGTCACCGGGGTGGGCGATGTGAGCTGGAAGACCCCGATCCGCAAGAACGCGATGGCGGTGCCGATCAAGGACAAGCTCGACATGCTGCTGTCGCTGAACGCAGCCGCGCTCAATGCAGGCGCCGACTTCATCAACTCCACCCTGTTCCTGGTCAACGAGCAGAAGTTCTTCGCCTCCAGCGACGGCTCCTTCATCGACCAGGACGTACACCGCATCTGGCTGCCCTTCACCGCCACCGCGATCGACAAGGCCAGCGGCAAGTTCCGCACCCGCGCCGGGCTGTCCTCGCCGATGGGCATGGGCTACGAGTTCCTGGATGGCGAGGCGCGCGGCAAGATCGCGCTGCCCGGTGGCGTGGTGGCCTACCGCGACTCCTATGACCCGGTGGAAGATGCGATCGCCGCGGCCCGGCAGGCCCGCGAAAAGCTCAATGCGCCGTCGGTGAAGCCGGGCAAGTACGATCTGGTGCTGGACCCGTCCAACCTGTTCCTGACCATCCATGAGAACGTCGGCCACCCGCTGGAGCTGGACCGCGTGCTCGGTTACGAGGCCAACTACGCCGGCACCAGTTTCGCCACGCTGGACAAGCGCGATGCGGGCTTCCGCTGGGGCAGCGACATCGTCAACTTCTTCGCCGACAAGACCGCTCCGGGCAGCCTGGGCGCGGTGGGCTACGACGACGAAGGCGTGAAGACCAAGCGCTGGGACCTGGTCAAGGACGGCATCCTGGTCAACTACCAGGCGACCCGCGACGAGGTGCATCTCCTTGGCGAGAAGGAGAGTCACGGCTGCAGCTACGCCGATTCGTGGTCCAGCGTGCAGTTCCAGCGCATGGCCAACGTGTCGCTGGCGCCGGGCAGGACCCCGCTGAGCGTGGCCGACATGATCAATAACGTGGAGAACGGCATCTACATCCACGGCCGTGGCTCCTATTCAATCGACCAGCAGCGCTTCAACGCGCAGTTCGGCGGCCAGCTGTACTACCAGATCAAGAACGGTGAGATCACCGGCATGGTCGAGGACGCCGCCTACCAGATCCGGACGCCGGAGTTCTGGAATGCCTGCAGCGCGATCTGCGACGAGCGCGATTTCCGCTTCGGCGGTTCGTTCTTCGATGGCAAGGGCCAGCCGGGCCAGGTCTCGGCGGTCTCGCATGGCTCATCGACCACGCGCTTTGATGGCATCAACATCATCAACACCGCACGCAGCCTGGGATGAGCCTGTTCCCACTCCGTGCCGAATGTCACTACCGCGGCGCCCGTACGGCCGCAAGAATCGGCTGTGCCGCCGCGGCGGTCGCCCTGATGTCGCTGTTTCCCTGCCACCCCCACACCGACGTGGAGAGCTGCCTTGCAAAGACGTGACTTTCTCGCCCTGACCGGGCTTACCGCTGGCGGACTGATCGTGCCGTCGTTCTTCGGCAAGGTCATTGCCGCCGAACAACTGCAGAGCGCACTCGATCCGGCGCTGAAAAAGCGCTTGGCCGATGCCGCCCTGGCCGCCGCGCGCCAGGCCGGTGCGACCTACTGCGATGTGCGTATCGGCCGCTACCTGCGCCAGTACGTGATCACCCGCGAGGACAAGGTCCAGAACGTGGTGAACACCGAATCGACCGGTGTGGGCATCCGCGTGATCGTCAACGGCGCCTGGGGCTTTGCCGCCACCAACCAGCTGGGCACCACCGATGTGGCGCGTGCCGCGCAGCAGGCCGCCGCGATCGCCAAGGCCAACGCCGGCGTGCAGACCGCCCCGGTGCAGCTGGCCGCCGCACCCGGCGTGGGTGAGGTGTCCTGGCGCACGCCGATCCGCAAGAACGCGATGGACGTGCCGATCAAGGAGAAGGTCGAGCTGCTGCTGGACGTCAATGCAGGCGCGATGGGCGCCGGCGCCAGCTTCGTCAACTCGATGCTGTTCCTGGTCAACGAGCAGAAGTACTTCGCCTCCACCGATGGCTCCTACATCGACCAGGACGTGCACCGCATCTGGGCACCGATGACGGTCACCGCGATCGACAAGAGCACCGGCAAGTTCCGCACCCGCTCGGGGCTGTCCTCGCCGATGGGCCTGGGCTACGAGTACCTTGATGGCGTCGGCACCGGCAAGGCGGTCTCGCCCAACGGCGTGGTCAACTACCGCAACTCCTATGACATGAAGGCCGATGCGATCGCCGCGGCCAAGCAGGCGCAGGAGAAGCTCAAGGCACCGTCGGTGAAGCCGGGCAAGTACGACCTGATCCTGGATCCCTCGCACACCTGGCTGACCATCCACGAGTCGGTCGGCCACCCGCTGGAACTGGACCGCGTGCTCGGCTACGAAGCCAACTACGCCGGCACCAGCTTCGCCACGCTGGACAAGCGCGAGCAGCATTTCCAGTACGGCAGCGACAAGGTCAACATCTTCGCCGACAAGACCCAGCCGGGCAGCCTCGGTGCGGTCGGCTACGACGATGAGGGCGTCAAGACCAAGCGCTGGGACCTGATCAGCGAAGGCAAACTGGTGGATTACCAGACCATCCGCGACCAGGCCCATATCCTGGGCAAGACCGAGTCCGACGGCTGCTGCTATGCCGATTCCTGGTCCAGCGTGCAGTTCCAGCGCATGGCCAATGTCTCGATGGCGCCGGGCAAGACCAAACTGAGCGTGGCCGACATGATCAAGGATGTCGAGAACGGCATCTACATCATCGGCGACGGCTCGTTCTCCATCGATCAGCAGCGCTACAACGCGCAGTTCGGTGGCCAGCTGTTCTATGAAATCAAGAACGGCCAGATCACCCGCATGCTCGAGGACGTGGCCTACCAGATCCGCACGCCGGAGTTCTGGAACGCCTGTACCGCCGTGGCCGATGAAAGCGACTACCGCCTGGGCGGTTCGTTCTTCGACGGCAAGGGCCAGCCCGGCCAGGTCTCGGCGGTCTCGCACGGTTCGTCCACCGCGCGCTTCAACGGCATCAACGTCATCAACACCGCGCGCAGCCTCGGCTGACCGGTCAGGAGCCCCAATCCATGAGTATCTTCACCGAAGCCCAGGCCAAGGCCATCCTCGACAAGGTCATCGCGCTCTCCAAGGCCGATGAGTGCACTGCCGTGCTGGCCGGCTCGATCGACGGCAACATCCGTTTCGCGCTCAACAACGTCTCCACCAGCGGCATCGTCGACAACACCGAACTGGCCGTCACGGTCGCCTTCGGCAAGCGGGTCGGCACCGCCTCGATCAACGAGTTCGACGACGCCGCGCTGGAACGCGTGGTGCGCCGTGCCGAAGATCTGGCCCGCCTGGCCCCGGAGAACCCGGAGTTCCTGCCGGCGATCGGCAAGCAGACCTACCGGTCCAGCCCGACCTTCAGCGAATCCACCGCGGCGATCGACCCGGCGTTCCGCGCCAAGGTCGCCGCCGACTCGATCGCGCCCTGCCGCGGCAACGGCCTGATCGCCGCCGGCTTCCTGGAGGACGGCCAGAGCTTCCAGGCCACCGCCAACAGCAACGGCAACTTCGGTTACCAGCGCGGCACCAACTTCGATTACACCTGCACCGTGCGCACCGAAGACGGCCGCGGCTCGGGCTGGGTCGGCCGCAACCTCAAGGATGCCGCCGATTTCAAGGCCGACCAGGACATCCGCATCGCCATGCGCAAGGCCACCGAATCGGCCGAAGCCAAGGCCTTGGAGCCGGGCAAGTACACGGTGATCCTGGAGCCGGCAGCCGCGGCCGGCCTGATCAGCTTCATGATGAACTTCTTCGATGCGCGCTCGGCCGATGAAGGCCGCAGCTTCCTTTCCAGGAAGGGCGGTGGCAACAAGCTGGGCGAACAGGTCTACGACCCGCGCGTGACCATGGTGGCCGACCCGTGGCACCCGGACGCGGCCGTGCTGCCGTGGGACAACGAAGGTCAGCCGCGCGAGAAGCTGGACATCATCAAGGATGGCAAGATCGCCAACCTCAACTACTCGCGTTTCTGGGCGCAGAAGCAGGGCAAGACCGCCAACGCGCGGCCGGGCAACCTGCTGATGGCCGGTGGCGACAAGAGCACCGCCGAGCTGGTCCGGGGCACCCAGAAGGGCATCCTGGTCACGCGCACCTGGTACATCCGCATGGTCGATCCGCAGACCGTGCTGCTGACCGGCCTGACCCGCGATGGCACCTTCTACATCGAAAACGGCCAGATCAAGCACCCGGTGAAGAACTTCCGCTTCAACGAGTCGCCGGTGATCATGCTCAACAACATCGAAGAACTGGGCAAGCCGGTGCGTGTGGCCGGTGACGAGTCCAGCCTGGTGATGATGATTCCGCCGATGAAGCTGCGCGATTTCACCTTCACCTCGTTGTCCGACGCGGTCTGATGAACGGTCGTGACGGCCACTGGCCGTCTCTTCGTCTGACCGGTGACGCCCGGGAACGTGCGTGGCGATGAACCGCGCACAGTTCCTGCGCCTGATGCTGGGCAGTGCCGCCTTCGCCGCATTGCCCGCGCCGGTGCGCGCCCAGGCCGCGCGATATGACTTCTGGTTCACCCGCCTCAAGTACGACTCCGGCGACTGGGACGTGGATGCGCGCATGCCATCCAACGTGATCACCTCGCTGATCGATTACACCTCCCTGCGCGTGGACCCGACAGAACATGTGATCGCACTGTCCGATCCGCGCATGCTGGAGGCGCCGTTCTGCTACCTGGCCGGGCACAAGCTGGTCGAGTTCAATGCCGCCGAGCGGCAGAACTTCGTGCGTTACGTGCGCAACGGCGGCTTCGTGTTCGTCGATGACTGCAACCACGATATCGATGGTCTGTTCGCGAAGTCCTTCGAAGCACAGATGGCCAAGCTGTTCGGGCCCAAGGCACTGACCAAGCTGCCCAACACCCACGCGCTGTACCGCAGTTTCTTCCGCTTCCCCGAGGGCCCGCCAGCCACCGGGTTCGAGCTCAATGGCTGGGGCGATGATCTGGTCCACGATTACCTCAAGGGCATCCAGATCGACGGCCGCCTGGGCGTGCTCTACAGCAACAAGGATTACGGGTGCGAGTGGGACTACGACTGGCGCAACAAGCGCTTCCTGGCCGAAGACAACACCCGCTTCGCGGTCAACATCATCATGTATGCGTTGAACAGTTAGGTTCCTTCCTGCATTTTCAGCCACGCATGGCGTGGCTCTACACCGATTTTCTGCGAGTGCCTTATGACGACCGACCGCCTTGATGCCCTTCTTCCCAAACTGCAGCAGCTGCGCGGCGCGCTGGCCCAGGCCGTGGTCGGCCAGCACGCGGTGGTGGAGCAGCTGCTGATCGGCCTGCTGGCCGGTGGCCACTGCCTGCTCGAAGGCGCGCCCGGGCTGGGCAAGACCCTGCTGGTGCGCTCGCTCGGGCAGGCGCTGGAGCTGCAGTTCCGGCGCGTGCAGTTCACGCCTGACCTGATGCCCAGCGACATCCTCGGCACCGAGCTGCTGGAAGAAGACCACGGCACCGGGCACCGCCACTTCCGGTTCCAGAAGGGCCCGATCTTCACGAACCTGCTGCTGGCCGACGAGCTCAACCGCACCCCGCCCAAGACCCAGGCCGCACTGCTGGAGGCGATGCAGGAGCGCACCGTCAGCTACGCCGGCACCACCTATACGCTGCCCGCACCGTTCTTCGTGCTGGCCACGCAGAACCCGATCGAACAGGCCGGCACCTACCCACTGCCGGAAGCCCAGCTCGACCGCTTCCTGCTGCACGTACGGGTGGACTACCCCACCGAGCAGGAAGAGCGCGACATCCTGCTGCAGACCACCGGCAGCGCCAGTGGCAGCGTCCCCAAGGTGATGGAGGCTGACGAGGTCTTGGCGCTGCAGGCTGACGTGCGCGAGGTCCACATCAGCGAAGACGTCCTCACCTGGATCACGCGCCTGGTGCGGGCCAGCCGCCCGGGCAGCGACGCACCGGCGGCGGTGAACCAGTGGATCAAGTGGGGCGCCGGCCCACGCGCCGGGCAGTCGCTGGTGTTGGCGGCCAAGGCGCGCGCGCTGCTGCAGGGTCGTTTCGCGGCCACCCGCGAGGACGTGCAGGCGCTGGCCGCGCCGGTGATGCGTCACCGGCTGCTGCTGTCGTTCGCCGCCGAAGCCGAGCAGAAGAGCGCCGACGACGTGGTCGCCGCGCTGCTGCAGGCCGTGCCGTTCCCGGGGTGATCCACACGCCGTGAGCCGCAACGCACCGATCGCGATCCCCGCCGATGTCCGCAGCCGCCTCAAGGCGCTGCGGCTGCTGCCACGCCGCGCGCGCGGTGCGCACGGGATCGGCCAGCACGCCAGCCGCAGCCGCGGTGCCGGGCTGGAGTTCGCGCAGTACCGTGCCTACGAACCCGGGGATGAGCTGCGCCAGATCGACTGGAAGCTCTACGCGCGCTCGGACCGGTTCTTTGTACGCGAATCCGAGCGCGAGAGCCCGATCACGGCGTGGGTGCTGATCGATGCGACCGCCTCGGCGGGCCAGCGCGACCGTGCGCGACCGGACTGGTCGCGGCTGGACCACGCCTGCGCGACCACCGCCTGTCTGGTGGAATTGGCCCTGCAGCAGGGCGACCGCTTCGGTGTGATCGCCATCAGCGGCGAGGGCGTGCAATTGGTCCCCGCTGGGCACGGCCCGCGCCATCGCGACCGCGTGCACCTGCTGCTGCGCCAGCTGCAGGCGAATGGCGGCTGGCCGCCGGAGACCTCGCTGGCCCCGGTCTGGGAGCGGGTGCAGGCCGGCGACCTGCTGGTCGCACTGGGCGACGGTTTTGACGAGGGCGGCATCGTGCTGCTGGAACGGCTGGCGACCGCTCGTCGCGAGGTGCTGCACCTGCAGCTGCTGACCGCCGAAGAGCGCGACTTCCCGTTCACCGAGGGCCACCGCTTCCGCGATCCGGAGACCGGCCACGAGCTGCTGGGCGACGGCCGTGCGATCCGTGCCGAATACCTGGCCCGTTTCGATACCGCGCAGCGCGCGTTGCAAGCGCGACTGCAGAGCAGCGGCATCGTGCATGCGACCGGCTATCTCGACCAGCCGCTGGACCAGCCGCTGCGTGCGCTGCTTGGTGCGGGAGGCGGCGCGTGAGCCTGCTGTATCCACTCGGGCTGATGGCACTGGCGGCCTGGCTGGTGCCGCTGCTGATCCACCTGGCGCGGCGCCACCAGTACGCGCCACTCGACTTCGCCGCGCTGCGCTGGCTGCAGGCCCGGATCCGGCCGCGTCAGAAGATCCGCTTCGATGAGTGGCCGCTGCTGTTGGTGCGGTTGCTGTTGCTTGCCGCGCTGGCCCTGCTGCTGGCGCGGCCGGTGCTGCACGGGGGCGCGGCCGATACCCACGCGGTCACGGTGGTCGCCCCCGGTCTCGACGGGGCGGCGCTGCGTGGCCAGGATGCCGAAGGCGACTGGCGATGGCTCGCGCCTGGCTTCCCTGCGCTGGCCGACGGCGCACCGGCGCCCCATCAACCGCTGGCCAGCCTGCTGCGCGAGCTGGATCAGCGCCTGCCCGCCGGCGCACCGCTGACGGCGTACGTGCCTGACCCGATGCCCGGGCTGGATGGCGAGCGCCCGCGCCTGTCGCGTGCCGTGAACTGGCGGCCGGTGCCGTTGGCGCCGGCCAGCGCGCGCACAGCGACGCTTCCTGAGGTGCAGGTCGGCGCCGGCATCGCCGACGCCGAGCAGTGGGTGCTGGCAGCGATCCAGCGCGCATGGTCGAACCACCCCCTGTCGCCTGCACGCGCCGCGGGCACCGCCCCGGACGATGGCCAGCTCGGCGTGTGGCTTGCCACTGGGCCATTGCCCACCGCTTGGCAGACGTGGGTGCAACAGGGCGGCAGTGTGCTGGTCACGCCCGGTGCTGCGGGGGCCGGCTGGATGCCCGTCCTGCGCGATGCAGAGGGTGCAGTGGTGCTGGAACAACGGCAGGAAGGCAGCGGTCGTCTGCTGCGCTTCAGCGCAGCGCTGTCGCCGACGGAGCTGCCGGCGTTGCGCGATCCCGGCTTCCCGCGCCAATTGCTGGCGGTCGTCGCGGCACCGGCCGCACCCACCCTCGCACCTGCAGCCACACAGTCACCGTTGCGTGGGGCTGTCGCACCGCTTCCCGCACCGCGTGAGCTGAGCCCATGGCTGCTGGCGCTGATCGTGCTGCTGTTCGCGCTGGAACGGGCGATGGCGACCTCGCCGCGCCGCGGAGCACGCGCATGAACGCTGCCATCCAGGACGCCTGGCAGCGCACGCGTCGGCGCCAGTGGTGGATCACCACCATGCTCGCGGTGCCGGTCGCGTTGGCGATCAGCACGGTGGCGTGGCGGCTGGCCGGCCTCAACGCGGCTACGGTGGTCCTGCTGTTGACGTTGCTGATCAGCGTCGGCGTGGCAACCTGGCGCGCACGTCGTCTGGATCGCCAATGGCTGGTCCGCCGGTTGGACGACCACCCGGTCGTGCAGGACAGTGCCGACCTGCTGTTTGCCATACCGGCGGCATTGAACCCGTTGCAGCAGCGGCAGCGCGTACATGTCGCCGCCGCCCTGCAGTCGCGCATGCCCGAACTGCGGCCGCGCTGGCCGGGCCGGTGGGTGCTGGCCTCGGTGATCACGTCGGTGGTGATGATCGCGCTTGCGCTGGGCTGGCCACGCGGCCAGAACGCGGCGCCACTGTTCCCGGGCAGGGCGGCACCGCCGGCCACACCTGCGCAACCACCGCAGCTGCGTTCCGCCCGGCTGGAGATCACCGCCCCGGCCTACACCGGGCAGGCCGCGCGTGTGCAGAGCGCGCTGGACGGCAAGGTCCCGCAGGACAGCCGCCTGCACTGGTCACTGCGTTTCTCAGCGCAGCCGCAGACCGCGACCCTGCAGTTCCACGATGGCCAGCGCATCGCGCTGGCGCGTGACGGCGAGCAATGGACCGCGCAGTGGACTGCCACGCGTCCGGCGCTGTATCGCGTGGTCACCGAGCCTGCCCTGCGCGACACCCGCCTGTACCGGCTCGATGTGGTGCCCGATCGCCCGCCTGTGGTGCGCGTGATCGCGCCCGACCGCAGTCTCGTGCTGGGTACGCCCGGCCAACGTCAGTGGCCGCTGCAGTTCGAGGCTACCGACGACTATGGTGTGGTCGCCACCGCGCAGTTGAAGGTCACGTTGGCCCAGGGCAGCGGCGAGAACATCACCTTCCGCGAGCAGACGTTCGGCCTGACCGGCACCGGACCGGCGACGCAGCGGCGTTTCGCGCGCACGCTGGACCTGGCCGCGCTGGGCGCCACCGAAGGCAACGACGTGATCGCGCAGCTGACCGTGCGTGACACCCACACACCCACTGCGCAGAGCGCCCAGAGCAGCAGCGTGATCCTGCGCCTGCCCAGCGCCGCGGAGATCCAGGGCACCGACATGGAGGGCATGGTCAAGAAGACCCTGCCAGCGTATTTCCGCAGCCAGCGCCAGATCATCATCGACGCTGAAGCCCTGATCAAACAGCGTCGCCAGCTGCCGGCAGAGGAATTCGTGAAGCGTTCCGATGCGATCGGCGTGGACCAGCGCATCCTGCGCCTGCGCTATGGCCAGTTCCTTGGCGAGGAAAGCGAAGGCGGGGCCAAGCCGCCGCCGACCAGCGATGCCCTGCCGACCAGTGACACACCGGCGGCCGCGCACGATGACGATCATGATCACGATGGTGAGCATGCCCAGGCGCAGGCCGGCCATGATGATCACGACCACGGCGCGCCGACCGACGGCAGCGCACCGGTGTTCGGCAGCGCCACCGATGTGCTGTCCGAGTATGGCCATACCCACGACCACGCCGAGGCCGCCACCCTGCTCGATCCCAAGACCCGCGCCACGCTGAAGGCGGCGCTGGACCAGATGTGGTCGTCGGAGGGCGAGCTGCGCCAGGGCCAGCCCGAGCGTGCCCTGCCCTACGCTTACAAGGCGCTGGGCTTCATCAAGGAAGTGCAGCAGGCCGAGCGCATCTACCTGGCGCGGGTCGGCCCGGAACTGCCGCCGATCGACGAGAGCCGACGCATGAGCGGCGATCGCGCCGACCTGGCCAGCCGCACCTTGCCACTGCGTGCGCTGGAGGCACCCGACCAGGCCATCGTGCAGGTCTGGCAGCAGCTGGCCGATCCTGCCAGCGTCCCCGATCTGGACGCGCTGACCCTGTGGCTCCGACGCAATGAAGCACGCCTGCCGGACCCGCTGAGCCTGGCCGCCGCCATTGAAACACTGCGCATCACCCCCGACTGCGCCGACTGCCATCAGGCCCTGCGCGCGCAGCTGTGGCGTGCCCTGCTACGCCCGCTGCCGCAGGTCCCCCGGCGCAGCGCACCCGACGCCATGGGTCAGCGCTACCTCGATGCACTGGAGGCGACACCGTGAGCGACCCGCGCTGGATCCTGTTCGCGCTGCTTGCCGTGCTGCTGCTGAGCAGCGCGCGTCTGTGCTGGCAGCAGTGGCGTGGACCGGCGCGGGCAAGCGGCGTGTTCGCCACCCTGCTGTTGTTGCAGGCCGTGGTGACCGTGCTGCTCTACCTGACCCTGGTGCCACCGATGCAGCGCGTGGCCGGTGGACAGCTGACCGTGCTGGCTGGCGCGGCCGATCAGGTGCGCTGGTCGGCGGCGCCGGGCGAGACCGTGGTCGCGCTGCCGGAAGCGACGAAGGTAGCAGACGCCCTCGCAGCACCCGATCTGGCCACCGTGTTGCGCCAACATCCGGGTCCCACCTCCCTTCGGCTGATCGGCGATGGCCTGTCGGCCCGCGATCGCGATGCCGCGCTGCCCCGTGGCGTGCGCATCGAATTGCCCAGCGCACCACAGGGCTGGATCGCACTGCAGCCGCCGCCGGTCACGGCGCCCGGTGCGGTGTTCACCGTCAGCGCGCGTGCGCAGGGCATGCCGAACGCACGCGCCGAGCTGGTGGATCCTGCCGGTGTGGTCATCGACAGGTCTACGCCAGATGCCGAAGGGAAGATGCAACTCAGCGGTGTGGCCCGCGTCGCCGGACAGAGCGTATTTGGCCTGCGGCTGCTCGACGCCGAACAGCATGTGATCGATACGCTTGCCGTGCCCGTGGACACCGCCGCCGCCGCAGCGACCCGCCTGCTGATACTGGCCGGCGCACCCGGCCCGGAGTTGAAGTACCTGCGCCGGTGGGCCACCGATGCCGGGCTGCGCGTGCAGGCGCAGGCCAACGCCGGCGGTGGGGTATCACTCGGCGATGCACCGATCGCGCTCACGGCAGCCACGGTGGCGCAGGCCGATGTGGTGCTGCTGGATGAGCGCAGTCTGGCCGCGCTGTCGGCCACGCAGCGCAGCACGCTGCAGCAGGCGGTCCGCAACGGGTTGGGCGTGCTCGTCCGCACCGGCGGCCCGCTCGGCGACAGCGCCCGCCAGACGCTGCGTAGTTGGGGACTGGCCGTCACCGGCGGCAACCAAGCGGGGCCCCTGTCACTGCCGGCCGATGTCGACGCCGCGTTGCTGCAGGCACGTCGTGGCCCACAACGACCCGCATCGGACACCACCGCCTACATCGAGGAGGCCGACACCGCCTCGCACCAGGCCGCGCTACCGGTGTTGGAGCAGCTGGGCCTGAAGATCAGCGATGTGACACCCCTGCTGCACGATGACAAGGGCATGGCAATCGGTGGCTATCGCGCCCTCGGGCGTGGCCGCATTGCACTGCTGCCCATCACCGACAGCTATCGGCTGGTGCTGGCCGGCCGCGACGATCGCCACGCCGAGCTGTGGAGCGGCGTGCTGGCCAGCGTGGCGCGCCCGCTTCCCGCCGCGGATGCACCACGCATCGAGACCACCACCCCCTGGGCCGGCGAGCGCGTGGCACTGTGTCAGCTTCGGGAGTCGGCACAGGTGCGCGCGCCGGATGGCACACTGATCCTGCTTCGGGTTGACCCGGCCAGCGGTGCCGAACACTGCGCCGGCTACTGGCCGAACCAGCCGGGCTGGCATCAGCTGCAGCAGGGCGAAGGCCGCCACGCGTTCTACGTTTTCGATCCGGCCAGCGCTCGACCGCTGTATCGGCAGCAGCTGCGCGACGCGACTGCCCAGCGCCTGGCCATCGGCGCCGCCGCCGCATCGGCTGGCGTGGTCGGGACGCCGGGCGCACGGTGGCCGTGGCTGCTCGCCTTCGTGCTGGCGGCAGGACTGTTGTGGTGGGTGGAGCGGCGACGGGTGGCAGCCCCGGTACGTTGATACCTCAAGGGTGTCAGCGATGCCACCTGCTGAGCTCAGTCAACATCCATCATCCGCTCCAGCGACTGCCACCGCTGCAGTCGCTGCCGGTGCCGGCGGCATATCACCCATGCAGCGACAGCAAACACGGCTACAACGAGCGCATTGACCACGATGTTCAAGGCCCATGCCGCAGGGGGTGCAACCTGCACCATCGGCATCCGCCCTTGCGCCGTGAACAATGCCCAGAGCGTCATCGCCGTCCACAGCGCCACACTCACCCATGTCGACACGCGCCAGATGCGAAGCGCCGTGCGTGAGCGCTCAGCTTCGAACGCCATCAGCGCGCGTGCATCGAGTGCCTTCGCGCGCCACTGGCGTCGGCGTTGCCACAGCGTCCAGCCCGTCATGGCCATCACCAGTCCCATCAGGAACCAAACAAGGCCCGCCGGCACCGGCAGCCGATCGCCCAGCGACAGCGCGCGAGCGCAGTTGGCAAGCGACAGTACGGCCAGGACCAGCTCAATGCTCCAGACCATGCGCAGGCGGCGGCTCCGGCGATGCACCTCGCGCTGAAGTACCTGCACATCGGGCACTCCGCTGGGCTGGGCCTGCCAGCGGGTCGCAAGTGCATCCCACCCCGTGTTCTCGTCGTCGATCGCGGTCATCGCGAAGCTCCCATCAGATCTCGCAGCATTCGCCTGGCGCGGCTCAACCGCTGCGCGACGGCATTCTCTTCCAGCCCCAGCGCTTCGGATATCTCGCGGTGGGCGAATCCCTCCAACGCGAGGGACACGACCTGCCGGTAGCCGAGTGGCAGACTGAGAACTGCACTCAGCAGGCCGTCGCGCTGCTGTTGTGCTTCGGCATGGCGCAGCGGATCGGCATGCGGATCGGGCCAGGTCTCATCCAGATCACTGGCAGACAAGCGCTGCTCCTTGGCGAGTACATCGACGCAACGGTTGTGGGCAACACGTGCGACGAAGGCACGCAACGAGCCGTCGCCACGCCAGCGCGGGAGCGCGTGCCATACCGCGATGCTGATCTCCTGAAGCAGATCGTCGCGACGTGCGCTGTCGCGTGTGTAGCTGGACGCCAACCGGGTCAGCATCGGCCAGTGCTCACGAAGGAGGGACGGTAGTTCGTCGGATATCGGCGGCGACAAGGAAGCGGCTCAGTCAACGGCAACGGAATCGAACGCATCGCGGTAGGCCCAGTAGCCCACATACCCCAGCTGCAGCAACGGCAGCAGCAACCACGGCTGGAACACCACGCTGCCAACCAGCAGGATTGATAGCGCAAAGTACACCGCAAGCGGCCGCCAGCCCACGCCAAGCAGCCGGAGGTTCTCGCGCAATGCCTGCGCCACGCCCACCCGGTCCAGCACCACCCGCGGCACGGTGAAGAACAGCAGCACGCCGGGCACCGTCCCCGCCGCGAAGACGGTGGCCAGATGCAGGCGGGTCAGCTGGGTGACCACCGCCGGATCCCCCGTCGCCACGCCGAGCGCTGCCGACGGCCCGACCCACATCCACAGCAGCGCCATCTGGAAGGCGAACACACTCGCTGACAACACCACCAACTGCAGCAGACGGCCGCGCAGCCCGAACATCCGGGCCATGCCTTGCCTCATGGCGAAGCGACCGATGCGCACGCGCTGATCGAGCACGATCAGACACCACACCGACACGATCGGCACCACGAACTTGGACAGCGCCACGCCGGCCACCGGAATGGACACTTGAAGGACGAGTTCGATCGCCATCGGCACCAGGGACAGCCCGAACCAGCGTATCGGTGCCTGCTGGTACATACGCCAGGCTGCGGCCAACCAGTGCCACAGACGACGGGCGGACCAGGTGCTTGCGTGAGGTGACGGCAGAACGGTGTCAGGGGTAAGCATGCGGCTCTCCATGTGGGCGTGCGTCCTTTAGAAGACCGTCCGCGCGTGGAAAACCTGACAGACGGGTTTGATCGACACGCCCACCGGTCATTCCTGACGTTTTCGGCCGGTAGGGGCCTGTCCAGCGGGCTCACGGCCACGGGGGACACACGCTCAGAGCACTGTGCCGCGCCGGGAACGTCACCGCTTCTTGTCTGCACGTACCCATTCCCGCACGCTGCGCGCCCCATCGGACTGCGCTTGTTCTTCATGCACACCCCTGCCCCGGTCACGTTGCCCGAGTGTCGTCGATGAGCGTAGATCCGTACACGCTTCTGTACGGGCTCCCGCTCGCGGTGGCCCTGTGGTTGATCCTCTTCCGCGTCCTTCCGGATGAAGTCCGCCGTACGCGCATGCGCCGCGTACTGCGGGCGGCGCCTGTCACGCGAACGCTGGATGACGCGGAGTACAAGGCCCTCGCCCACCTCAGGGCAGACGGACGACTGGGCATGGACCGCGAGGTCCGCTGCATCGAAGGCGATTTCCAGCGCCGACGCGTCGGCGGCGTGTTGCATGGGGTGATCTACCACTACATCGGCGGCACCAACGTCATTTTGCCGTACGACGCCATGCAGCATGTCAGCGAGTACAACCATGCGGAAGTGGTGCTCGGCCGAAGGGTGATGCTCGCCGATCCGGTCGCTGTCGTGGTCCGGCTGGGCGCGTTCCGTATCGCGGAGGGACTGCGTCGTGAGCAGCATCAGCAGGCCGCCGAAGCGGCGTGGCAAGCGGGGCAGGATCCGAGCCCAGACGCACATACCACGCAGGCGCATCACGCGCGGCCGCGCTCACGCGTAGTGCCGGGGGACGCGGTGATCCTGGCGCAGCGGCAGGAGTCGAACGAGGAACTGGACCTCTGCCGTGCCCCGTGGCTCGGGCTTGTGCCCGCCGCCTGCTGGCTGTTGGCCTGCGGGGTGTTCTGGTTCGCGACCTGGGCGCGCCATGCCGATGCGGTCACCTGGGGTGCGTCGGCCGCCGCGGCGATCGTGGCCGGGGTGGGCGTCGTTCTGACGCGACGCCGCGTTCGCCCGGAAGCGGTACCGGGTGAGGTCAACCGCGTTCGTGGTGTATTGAACGGCACGGCCTTCCATTTTGCAGGTCAGCCGATGTTCGGGCCTCCGTTCCTGCTCGGTCGTCAACAGACGGTGGAGCTGCCCGATCACTGGCATTGTCTGGGTACTCTGCCCATTGGCCCCGCCGTCGATGCACAGGTGCGTACGATCGATCGGCATGTACTGTCGTTGGGACCGGCGTGGTCATTGGTGGATGAAGCGCGCCGGTTTCCCCCCGTCCCCTACGCCCATCATCTGATCTGGCTGATCGTGGCCGCGGTGGCGTTGGCAGGCGCGCTGGTCACCGGCAACGCTGTCGAGACGGACCTGAGGTTGGCGGCGCACACGTTTGAAGATCAAGGATATCGCCAGGAGAGCTCTGTCGAGACCCTGATCGCAATGCCGCCACGCGTTGGTGATTGGGTGCGGATACAGGGAGAGGCGCACTGCATGCCTGCCGTGGACAACATCAACGGGACATCCCGGCTGGGTGTGCGATGCGACGAACTGCGCTGGGGCGGAGCGGCGATGGCGTTGCCGCGGCTGTCGCTGCCCGACAGTATCGCCACGCTTGCGTCGTCCCCTTACCTGCCGCCTGTGCAGGCATTCCTTCCGGGTCGGGCCGATCACGCTCCAGATCCCATGACGACCACAGCGCTGCGCCGCGTGGTGGACCACATCGAGCAGGCGTGCAGGGACGGGTTGTCGAACTGCCCCGCGTTGCGCCAGGACCTGGTGTCCCACCTCGCCGCACAAGCGCAACGCGAGGGCGGGGAGGGATCCCACGTCATCACTGCCCTGGATTGGTATGGACTGTCGATGCGACTGCATGAGTTCGTCGAAGACGGTGGGAGCGATCGTTTGCTCGCAAATGCATCCACGCGCCGCATCAACGCGCTGCTCTACCGATATCTCGATGACCACGTGGCACGCTGGTTGGCGGACATCACGCCCACCATCTCACGTGTCCAGTTCAACAGCATCCGGCTGAGGGGATTGGGGACGCAGTATGTGTACGCCCGCCCTCCTGCACCCAGCGCGCTGGCCGACACACAAGCGCATTGGGACCACACCGTCGAGCAACTCACTGTGGCAAGGCCTTTCACGATGCAGGGAAGCGTGGTGGGTATCGAGCAGGACGCCGAAGGCCTGTCCCTGACACTGGACGCGGATGCCGCCGGGAATCAGGCGAGTGCTGCGCTGGTACACACCGTATGGCGTGCACTGGCGCTGCTGCTGTTGCTCGTGCAGGCAGCGATGCTGGTGTACTGCCTCTACAGGGAGGTGAAACGCAGGCAGGCGCTGGCCGCCGATGTGGCGTTGCGACGGCCACCGTGGGCCTGACGGCTCAAGGCTCCGGCAGCACCGGGCAGCCACCCTGCTGCGCGCACACCTCCTGCGCGCGACGCTGCTCTTCGTCGGTCAGCTCCGGCGGTGGGCGGGCCGTCGCGGACTGGATCTGATCCGGTCCGCCGGTGAGTTTGTTCACGCCTTGCGCAGCGGCGGCCAGCCCCTTGTTGATGCCCATCATCAGATAGCCACCGCTCATGCTGACCTGCTCAGGCGACGGCGGCTCGCTCCAGGTGCGGCTGAAGCGGTTGGGCTGCACCTGTACCGGATTCTTGAAGCGGTACAGATCCAGCGGCTCGTCGTCGGGCTTGAGGGCGCGCACCTCGCCCAGCGTGGTGACATCCCCCTGCGTTGTCGCGGGCGGCGGTTCCACCGGCTCGGGTACGGCGCCGGCCTGCTGGGCCTGCGCTGCGGCGGCCAGCAACCACCCCGCAAGCACGGCCAGGCCTTGATATTCACGTAATGCCACTGCGACTCCGTCCGTGTTGGTAGCGGGCTGTCGCCAAGGATACGGAGGCCGGTGTCAGATTTCGTTTATGGCAGCTGTCCAAGGGACGCCAAGGGGCACTGAACGATTCACCCCGGCGCAGCGCAATGTCTCAGACATTGAGACGCGGTCATGTTTCCATAGCGTCCTTTGCAGACCGTTGTGACCATGGCTTACGAACTCGCCAAGCGCACCGAAGACGCCGAGCGCAACCTCGCCACCACCGATGGGCTGCCCTCGCGCGATGGTGCGCTGCTGACCGCGCGCCTGCAGCGCCGCTACAACGACCGCATCACCGGCAGTTTCACGATTCCCGCCCGCGAGGGCCAGTACGCGCCGATCCCGGCCGATGTGCCCGATGCGCTGGTCAATGCACTGAAGGCGCGCGGCATCGAGCAGCTGTACAGCCACCAGGCGGAGGCCTGGGAGGCCAGCCAGCGGGGCGAGCACGTGGCCATCGTGACCCCGACCGCCAGCGGCAAGTCGCTGTGCTACACCCTGCCGGTGGTCAGCGCCGCCATGCAGGGCAAGGCCAAGGCGCTGTACCTGTTCCCGACCAAGGCACTGGCCCAGGACCAGGTGGCCGAGCTGCTGGAGCTCAACCGCGCCGGCGACCTGGGGGTCAAAGCCTTCACCTTCGATGGCGATACGCCGGGCGATGCGCGCCAGGCGATCCGCCTCCACGGCGACATCGTGGTCTCCAACCCGGACATGCTGCACCAGGCGATCCTGCCGCATCACACCAAGTGGGCGCAGTTCTTCGAGAACCTGCGCTACGTGGTGATCGATGAGGTGCACACCTACCGCGGCGTGTTCGGCAGCCACGTCACCAACGTGCTGCGCCGGCTCAAGCGGATCTGCGCGTTCTATGGGGTGGAGCCGCAGTTCATTCTGTGCTCGGCCACCATCGGCAACCCGCAGGCGCATGCCGAGGCGCTGATCGAAGCCCCGGTCACTGCGATCACCGAATCCGGCGCGCCGACCGGGCCAAAGCATGTGCTGCTGTGGAACCCGCCGGTGGTCAATGCCGATCTGGGCCTGCGGGCTTCGGCGCGCTCGCAGAGCAACCGCATCGCCCGCATCGCGATCAAGTCCGGGCTGAAGACCCTGATCTTCGCGCAGAGCCGGTTGATGGTCGAGGTACTGACCAAGTACCTCAAGGACATCTTCGACCACGACCCGCGCAAGCCGGCGCGCATCCGTGCCTACCGCGGCGGCTACCTGCCCACCGAGCGGCGCGAGACCGAACGGGCGATGCGCGCGGGGCAGATCGACGGCATCGTCAGCACCTCGGCGCTGGAGCTGGGCGTGGATATCGGCAGCCTGGACGTGGTCATCCTCAACGGCTATCCGGGCAGCGTCGCCGCGACCTGGCAGCGTTTCGGCCGTGCCGGCCGGCGCCAGCAGCCCGCACTGGGCGTGATGGTGGCCAGCTCGCAGCCGCTGGACCAATACGTGGTGCGGCATCCGGACTTCTTCGCCGAAGCCTCGCCCGAGCATGCACGCATTGCGCCGGACCAGCCGCTGATCCTGTTCGATCACATCCGCTGCGCCGCCTTCGAGCTGCCGTTCCTGGCCGGCGATCCGTTCGGCCCGATCGATCCGCTGGTGTTCCTGGAAGCCCTGGCCGAGACCGTGGTGGTGCATCGCGAAGGCGACCGCTGGGAGTGGATCGCCGACAGCTACCCGGCCAACGCGGTCAGCCTGCGCTCGGTCGCCGACGGCAACTTCGTGGTGGTGGACCGCAGCGATGGCAAGCAGCAGATCATCGCCGAGGTGGATTACTCCGCCGCCGCGCTGACGCTGTATGAAGGCGCCATCCACATGGTGCAGTCCACCCCGTACCAGGTGGAGCGTCTGGACTGGGAAGGCCGCAAGGCCTACGTCACCCGTACCCACGTGGACTACTACACCGACAGCATCGACTTCACCAAGCTCAAGGTGCTGGACCGCTTCGACGGCTGCATCGCCGGGCGCGGCGATTCCCACCATGGCGAGGTGCATGTGGTGCGCCGCGTGGCCGGCTACAAGAAGATCCGCTATTACACCCACGAGAACATCGGCTACGGCCCGGTCAACCTGCCCGACCAGGAGCTGCACACCACCGCGGTGTGGTGGCAGTTGCCGCAGGCGCTGCTGCTGACCGCGTTCGACAGCAAGCAGGAAGCGCTGGACGGCTTCCTCGGCGCCGCCTACGCGCTGCACATCGTCGCCACGGTGGCGGTGATGGCCGATGCGCGCGACCTGCAGAAGGCCGTCGGCAATGGCGATGGTGCGTGGTTCGCAGTGGCCGACCAGAGCGGACGCGGGCAGCTGCGGGGCGCCGAGTTCGATGCCAGCGCGATCGAGCTGCAGCAGCAGTTCGTGCCGACGGTGTATCTGTACGACAACTTCCCCGGCGGTGTGGGCCTGAGCGAACCACTGTGGCTGCGCCAGGCCGAGCTGCTGCTGCGCGCGCGCGAGCTGGTGCGGGGCTGTGACTGCAAGGCCGGCTGCCCGGCCTGCGTGGGCCCGGTGCTGGCCGGCCAGGAGGACGACGCCACCACGCCCAAGGCGCTGGCGTTGAAGGTGCTGGATCTGTTCGACAGCGCCGCGCTGCCGTCTGCTGAAGAGCAGGAGCGCCGTAGCACCGAGGTGGTGACGCCGTGAGCCTGAGCCTGGACAAGCTGCGCCTGCTGCGCCGGCAGGCCGGTGATGCGACGGCGGCGCCTGCCTCTGGTCCGGCCATCGCCCCTGGGCGCGGATCCGCTGCCGCTGACACCGGCGCTCCCGGCGACACGGGCGGCGTCCCGCTTCCGGCCGCCGCCAACGATGCGCGTGCGCGTGCGCCCGCACCGGCCTCCGTGTTCGGCTGGGTCGAGCAGGAGATCCGCCACAAGCCGACCGGCGCGGCCGCACGCGAGACCGCACCGGCAGTTCCCGCTGTTTCTGCTCCTGTTCCTGCTCCCGCGCCGGCGCTGCGCAAGCCCGAGATTGGTGGCCTGCGCCGTCTGCTCGGCCTGCGCGATCGCGGCCTCAGCACGGCCACCCCGCGCGCGAACGCCAATGACCGCCATGTGCCGGGTGAGGAAATCGCACCGGGCCTGTTCCTGATCGAATCGTTCGTCGCCCAGGCCATTCCGACCGAACCGTTGTCGCTGGCCTTCGCCAAGCGCGACGGCGAGCAGGTGCGGCCGCAGGACCTGCTGTTCTTCGATACCGAAACCACCGGCCTGGCCGGCGGCACCGGCACCCGCGCCTTCATGATCGGTGCCGCGGATTGGCACACCCATCCCGAGCACGGCGATGGCCTGCGTATCCGTCAGCTGCTGATGACCACGATGGCCGCGGAAACCGCGATGCTGCGCGAGTTCGCCGGATGGCTGCAGCCGAGCACGGTGTTCTCCAGTTACAACGGGCGCTGCTACGACGCGCCGCTGCTCAAGACGCGCTATCGGCTGGCCCGGCAACGCTGCCCGATCACGCCGCTGGATCATGTCGACCTGCTGTTCCCGACCCGCCGCCGCTATCGCGGTACCTGGGAGAACTGCCGGCTGGCCACGATCGAGCGGCAGCTGCTGCAGATCGTGCGCGAGGATGACCTGCCCGGCTCGGAAGCGCCGGCCGCGTGGTTGAACTATCTGCGTGGCGGCAGTGCGGTGAACCTGCGCCGGGTGGCCGAGCACAACCATCAGGACGTGGTGACCCTGGCGCTGCTGATGCGGCGGCTGGTGGCCGAGGAACAGCGCGACCGGGAGACCTTGGCGCTGCAGGCCATTGACGCGGTGTAAAGGCCGGCCCACGGACACTGCGGGTACTTACCGTGGGAGGACCACCACATGCGTCTGAACCTTCTGTTCGCCCTGGGCTGTGCCCTGCCGCTGGCCGCCTGCAGCACTCCGGCCAAGACCGCCGCGACGCCGCCTGACAGCCCGACCTCGACCGCCCCACCCGCGGTGGCTGGCAGTGGCGGCCAGTGCGACCCAGAAAAACTCACCGGCCTGACCGGGCAGACCGCCACCGAGGCGGTCATCCAGAAGGCGGTGAAGGACAGCGGTGCCCGCCATGCCCGCGTACTCAAGCCGGGCATGGCGATGACCATGGATTACCGCGAAGACCGGCTCAGCATCGAAGTCGACGCGCAGAACAGGATCGTGCGCGCCAACTGCGGGTGAGTTGATCAGTTGCGCACGCGCTGTGCTTTGCCGCTGGCCAGCGCCTGATCGATCGCGGTACGCACGTTGCGCACCGCACGCGCCGAAGCCACACTCTGCTGCTGCGCCAGGCGCGCCTGTTCCTTGCCCAGTTCGGCCTGCTCACGCGCCACCAGCGCGATCTGGCGGGCGTCCACCGCCCTGGCGGAGGCGGTACGTGCTTCACGTGCGGCTTGGCTGGCTGCGGACGCCGCTGCACGTGACTGGCGAGCCCCTTGGCGGGCCGCCCGGTCAGCTTCGACAGCGGCATCCAGACCGGCATCGCGGATCGCGCTGTTGACCACCGCGCTGACATCCACCGCGGCCAACGCATCGGACGTGACCTGCAGTGATGCCGCCGCGATCTGTTGACCGATCGCCGCTTGGCGGTTGCCCAGTTCGGCCTGCGCGGTTCCGAGCGCGGCCACTTCCGTCTGGGCGTGTCCCAGCGCCTTGAGCACCGCGGGATCGCGGATCAGATAGCGGTCCTGGCCCCGGCGCACCCACAGCGCCGGTTGATCATTGCCGGCATCGCGCCGCGCCTGTTTGAGATCGGCGACGGACGCATCGACGAAATTGCTCTCGCCGCCAATCAGTACGAACGCCTGCGCGGGTTGACGGGTGATGTTGAGTTGACCGTGGGTGACGAAGGACATGCCGTCATCCAGGTCCTTCGGCGGTTCCGGCGCAGGGGGCGCGGCGGGCGGCTCCGGAGCAGGCAATGGTTCTGGTGCCGACATTGGCTCGGGCGCGGGGACCGGCGCAGGTACCGGCCGGGCCGCAGATGCGGGCAGTGGTGTCGGCGGCGTCGGTGCGTTGGGGGCGACCGGTGCCTGGGGTGCAGCCGGCGGCGGCGGCGCAGCCACCAGACGCAACGGTGCAATTCCGATCACCACGAACAGCGCGGTGATCGCCAACGAGGCCACACGCGGCACGCTGCGGGTCTGCTGCAGCGTCAGCAGGCGACGCTTGAGGCTGCGCAGGTCCGGCGAGGCGCTGGCCACGCCCACCGCAGGACGCGGCGCCACCCCCAGTTGGACCAGCAGGCGACCGTAGTCATGGCGGCAGTGATCATGCCCGGCCACCACCGCACCATCGCAGGCCTCTTCGCGCGCCAACGCGTATTCGCGGGCCGCCACGTGGACCAGCGGATGGAAGAAGAACAGATGCTGCGACAGCGCTGGCAGCAACCCCCACCACAGGTCACGGCGCTGCAGATGGATCAGTTCGTGGGTCAGCGCCATGTCCAGATCGTCTGCCGACATCGTCGGCAGCTCGCCGGCCGGCAGCAGCAGCACCGGCCGCCACGGGCCGATCAACTGCGGCGACCGGATCTGCGTGGAGAGTTTCAGCTGCGGCGAGCGCCGCAGGCCATGCGCTTCGGCGGCCAACTGCAGCGCCTGCTGCACGCCGGCGTCGGTGCACTCGGTAGCGCTGCGGACCAGCGCGCGGCTGGCGCGGTAGCCACGCAGGCTGTGCACCAGCATCAGCAGCACACCGGCAGCCCACAGGGCGAGCAACAGCACGGGCCAGAAGGCTGTCATCGTCGCCGTCTCGACCGCATTGGCGGCGTACGTGACCGGCGCGGCCTGCACCGCGGCGTCGAATGCGGGCAGCGCCATCGCCGGTGCCGTCACTGCCGCCGGGGCGGGCAGCACCGCCAGTTCCAGTGGGCTGCTCCAGAACAGGCCCAGCACCGCCTGCGCGGCCACCAGCCACCACAACCGGCAGCGGGTAGCGGCCGGCAACTGCGGCAACAGCCGGCACACGCCCCATACCAGCGCCACCAGCACCGCACTCTGCACGCTGGTCCAGCCCAGCCGCATCAGCACTTCGCTCATCATCATGTCCATCGCTCAGCCCTCCCGCTTGCGTGACTGCAACTGTGCGACCAGCGCTTCCAGCTCGGCCAGTTCCTGATCGCTGACATCCACCTTGTGCGACATGAACGCCACGAACGGCGAGACCGAGCCCTGCAGCGTCTTCTCCACGAAGCTGGCCACCGCACCCTGTACCACGCTGTCCTGGCCGCTGGTGGTGACATAGCGGTAGACGCCGTCCACCTGCTTGCGGCTCAGGTACGACTTGGCGCGCAGGCGCTCCATCATGGTCAGCACGGTGGAGCGTGCCAGTCCACGCGGCTCACCGAACCCGGCGGCGACTTCCCCGACACTGGGGCGGTCCTGTTCCGCGATGTACTGCAGCAGGGCCAGTTCCTGGTCCCCGATGGTCTTGCCGCGCATGGCGCACTCCCTATGACTACACGTGTCGCTACCGTGCCAGTGACTACAGATGTCGTCAAGTGCCGGAGGGTCCGTGCCGACGAACGGTCAGCTGCGGTCGGCCGCTGGCCATGCGCCTGCGGCTGCGTAGTCAATCTGCAGATGGGGATGGGGATGGACGGGAGATGGACGCAGAAAGGCGGAGGGCCATGGCGGCATGCTCACGCCATCGGGCCTCGGTACGGATGGGAACCACCGAGGTGTTCCTCGGTGGTCCATCTCGGCAAGATGCCGTCTGTCAGCCGCGCGGCCCGCCCATGACCGGCAGGATCACGCCGCTGATGTAGCTGGCGGTGACCGGGGAAGCGAGGAATACATAGGCCGGCGACACTTCTTCCGGCTGCGCTGGCCGGCCCATGTCGCTGTCCTGGCCAAACTCGGCCACATCCGGAGCCTTCTTGTCGGCCGGATTGAGCGGGGTCCAGACCGGACCCGGCGCAACCGCATTGACCCGGATGCCGCGTGGCAGCAGCTGGCTGGCCAGCGCCTGGGTGAAGGCATGGATCGCGCCCTTGGTCGCCGAATAGTCCACCAGCGCCTTGCTGCCGAACAGGCCGGTTTCCGAGCCGGTGTTGATGATGCTGGCGCCTTCGCCCAGGTGCGGCAATACGGCGCGCGCCATCTGGATGTAACCGCCGATGTTGGTCTGCAGGGTTTCCTGCAGGTGCTCGTCCTCGAGGTCTTCCAAGCGATCGCAATGCAGCTGGAAGGCCGCGTTGTTGACCAGGATGTCGACACCGCCAAACGCCTTGACGACCTGCTTGACGGCCTTGTTGCAGAACGCCGGATCGCGCACATCGCCGGCGATCACCACGCAGCGACCGCCTTCTTTCTCGACGTGCTCGCGGGTGATCTTCGCATCCTTCTTTTCATCCAGGTGCAGTACGGCGACATCCGCCCCCTCGCGGGCGAACAGCACGGCCACCGCGCGGCCGATGCCCGAATCCGCGCCGGTGATGATGGCGCGCTTGCCCTTGAGCTTGCCGCTGCCCTGGTAGTCCGGCGCAAGGAAACGCGGGGCCAGCTGCATCTCGTGTTCGTTGCCGGGTTTGGCCAGCTGCTCGGCCGGCATTTTCTCAGGCTGGCGACGCGTGCCGGCCTGGGTAACCTTCTTGGCCTTGGACGCGGCGACCTTCTTCGCCGCACGCGCATCCTTTGCCTTCTCCTGGTCCTGCAGACGGCGCTGGCGGGCCGCCACGCGCGCAGCGCGCGGATCGGTGGCGGCAGCCTTGCGGGTCGCGGTTTTGACGACCGGGGTACGGGTGCGCGGTTCGGCCGCCGCAGCAGCCGCCTCCGCCGGACGCGGACGCTTGCGGGAGGTGGGGGTCTTGGTGGTCTTACGGGTTTTGGCCGTGGCCATGTTCGACTCCTGTTGCCGGATCAGATGCGTGGATCTCACGCGGGCGCATGTTCGTCTGTTCGTCGCGGCGCTGGCCGCCGTGGAAATGCGCAGCCCCACTATGGTCAACCCGGCGGCCAGGGACGGTGAATGGAGCGTGCCCACACCGTGTAGAGATTCATGCGCCGCATACGGCCACCGATGCACCCTGAGCGCAATTCCCATGGAGTGCGTCGCATGCTTCGTTACCTGTCCGCGGCTGTGGCCGTCCTTGCTTTGTCCGCCTGCAGCAGCACCCCCATCGCGCAGGTCCAGCCGATCGACGGCGTCATTTCCGGCCAGTGCCACGTGGACAAGGTCCGCGGCGCCGTGGGCCTGGCGGCATCGCAAGCCACGGTCGAGCGTGCCCGCGTGGACAGCGACAGCTTGCAGGTCATCGTCGTGCGCAGCGAGCGTGCCGCAAGTGGCGCCACTGCCAGTGGCGCGGCCAATCCCACCCCGGGTGCGGAGCAGGGCGGCGAACGGCTGACCATCGAAACCGGTCGTACCAACAACATCACCGCCCTCTACTGCGGCTGACCGCTGCACTCATCCCGCGCGGGCACGCCGGACGGTGCGCCGCGCGGCTTTGAGTACTTTCAGCGTGGCCAGTTCCCACTGACGCTCGCCACGCAGGCCGGCAAGGGCCTTCAATGAGCCGGCCCGCCAGCCATCGAATACGCAAGGATCGATATAGGCCTTGCGGCACACCGACGGTGTGTTGCCCAGCAGGTTCGCGACCTCGCATACCACCTGTTTCTGCAACGCCGCCAGCGCGCGCTCACTGGAAGGTTCGGGCAGCTCGGTCACGGCAAGCTGACGGATCGCCTCCAGCGTGCCGCCCCAGGTGCGGAAGTCCTTGGCGCTGAAGTCCTCGCCCATCGCATCGTGCAGATAGTCGTTGACCATGCCCGAATCCACCGGTTGGACCGCGCCATCATCATCGCGGTACTGGAAGAGCGCCTGCCCGGGCAGCTGCTGGCAGCCCCGGATCAGCTTGACCAGTTCGCGGTCATCCACATCCACCTCATGCGCCTGCCCGGACTTGCCCCGGAAGCGCATCTGCGCCCGGCCGCCCTTGACCAGCGCGAGGTGGCGGTTGCGTAGCGTGGTCAGCCCGTAAGAGCGGTTGTCACGTGCATAGACTTCGTTGCCAACGCGCACCAGCGTCTGTGCCAGCAGCGCCACCACGATCGCCAGCACCTTGTCGCGCGGGAAGCCGGGCAGCTTCAGATCGCGGCGCAGGCGCCGGCGCAGCGTGGGCAGGGCGGTACCAAAGGCAATGATGCGATCGAACTTGCCATCGCCCCTCACCCGCGCCCAATCAGCGTGGTAGCGGTACTGCTTGCGCCCGCGCGCGTCACGCCCAGTGGCCTGCAGATGGCCGTTGGGCAGTGCGCAGATCCACACATCGGTGTAGGCCGGCGGGATCGCCAGCGCGCGGATCCGGGCCAGGGTGGCGGCATCGCGGACCGCCGCACCATCGGCATCGCGGTAGGCAAAGCCCTTGCCGGCCTTGCGGCGGGCAATGCCCGGCAGTTCATCGCTGACATAGCGCAGCCCGGCCTGGCGGGCGGCGGCGACTTCGGGGGTGGCGGTGCGGCTCGGGCTCATGGAGGCGGCGCGGATCAGGGGAACGCAGTGTCGCCGGTGCCGGTGCGGCACCGCGTCAATAACGCAACACAAACACCTCACACCGCGCTTGGCGATATCCTCCATCGTTTACTGGCTCGCTTTTCAGGAGTATCGATGTCGCCTCTGTCGTCCCGCCGCCTGCGGCGCTCTTTCGGGCTGATCGCCCTGTTCCCCGCCCTGCTGGTCCTCGGTGCGTGCAGCGCCCCGCCCATGGACGAGCAGGAAGCGGTCGCCACCAATGCACAGAAGGCGGCCGAGGCCGCCGCCGCGCCCACCGATGAAGCAGGCAAGGCGCTGGAAGCGCCGCCGGTCGGCAACTGCGATGCCACCCAGGTGCAGAGCCTGGTCGGCCAGCCCTACACCGAGCAGATCGGCAGCCAGGCCCAGCAGGATGCCGGCGCCACCACCTTGCGCGTGCTCAAGCCGAATGACATGACCACGATGGATTTCGTGGGTGAGCGGTTGAACATCGAAGTGGACGGCAAGAACGTGGTCGCCAGCGTCCGTTGCGGCTGAACAGGGGCCGGGAAAACACGGGAAACATAGGGGTTTGGTTGCGCCTGCAACCGTGTATTGCGGCGTTGCAACAACTGTGATCTAGTCGGGTCATCCGGTGCTTCGACCCGCGCTGCAAGGACTGAGCGGGGACGAGTGTCGCCGCTCACCTGACATCGCATCGAGGCACAGATGGCCCCCCGCAACCGCCAAGGGCTTTACGACCCGCAAGATGAGCGAGATGCCTGTGGTTTCGGCATGGTCGCCCAGCTCGACGACCAGCCGTCACGGCTGCTGGTCGACACGGCCATTGCCGCACTCTCGCGCATGACCCACCGCGGTGGCGTCGCCGCCGACGGGATCACTGGTGACGGCTGCGGCCTGTTGCTGCGCCGCCCCGATGTGTTCCTCAAGGCGCTTGCCGCCGAGGCGGGCCTCACGCTTGGCGCGCGTTTCGCCGCCGGCGTGGTGTTCCTGCCGCATGAGGCCGCCGCTGCACAGGCCTGCCGCGAGACGCTGGAACAGCAGCTGCGCGACGCCGGCTGCCAGCCGGTCGGCTGGCGCGTGGTGCCGACCGATCCCAGCGTGTGCGGCCAGCTCGCACGCGACACCCTGCCGCACATCGAGCAGGTGTTCGTCGACGCCGGCGCCGCGCAGGACGAGGCCGCCTTCACCCTGGCCCTGTTCCTGGCCCGGCGCCGCAGCGAACAGCAGCTGCGCGAGCACGCCGATTACTACGTCACCACGCTCAGCCCGAATGCGATCAGCTACAAGGGCATGGTGCTGCCGGACAAGCTCAGCCGCTTCTACGTGGATCTGCAGCGCAACGATCTGGCCTCCAGCGCGATCGTGTTCCATCAGCGCTTCTCCACCAACACGCTGCCGCGCTGGCCGCTGGCGCATCCGTTCCGGATGCTCGCCCACAACGGCGAGATCAACACCATCGAGGGCAACCGCCGCTGGGCGCAGGCGCGCAGCAAGGTGTGGAAGACCCCGCGCTTCGACATCGGCGAGTTCAACCCGGTGATCTCCATGCATGGCTCGGACTCGCAGAGCCTGGACAACATGCTGGAGCTGATGGTCAGCGCCGGCATGGACCTGATCCAGGCGCTGCGCATCCTGGTGCCGCCGGCGACCCAGTCGCTGGAGTTCAAGGATCCGGACCTGGCCGCGTTCTACGAGTTCTACGGCCTCAACAGCGAGCCGTGGGACGGCCCGGCCGGGATCGTGGCCTGCGATGGGCGCTATGCCGCCTGTACGCTGGACCGCAACGGCCTGCGCCCGGCGCGCTGGATGCTGACCTCCGACCGCCACTTCCTGGTCGCCTCCGAAGCCGGTGTGTGGGAAGTGCCGGCCGAGCGCGTGGTGCGCAAGGGCAAGCTCGGCCCGGGCGAGATGATGGCCATCGACCTGAAGCGTGGCGACCTGCTCGATTCGGACGCCATCGACCGCATCAACCGGGGCCGCGCGCCGTACAAGCAGTGGCTGCAGCAGGGTGTGACCTACCTGCAGACCGAGCTGATCGATCCGTCGCTGGTGGAGGAGCCCTTCGACGAGCGCACCCTGCGCAGCTATCACAAGCTGTTCCAGCTCAGCACCGAGGAAGTGGAGCAGATCCTGCGCCCGCTGGCCGAGACCGAGCAGGAAGCCACCGGCTCGATGGGCGATGACACCCCGATGGCGGTGCTCAGCCAGCACAGCCGTCCGCTCTACGATTACTTCCGCCAGGCGTTCGCGCAGGTCACCAACCCGCCGATCGATCCGCTGCGCGAAGACTGCGTCATGTCGCTGTCCACCCAGCTCGGCAAGGAGACCAACATCTTCCATGCCGGCGCGGAGACGGTGAACCACGTCATCCTCAACTCGCCGGTGCTCAGCCAGCGCAAGCTGCGCCAGCTGATCAAGATGGAGCAGTACGCCGACAAGAACCGGCTGATCGATCTGTCCTACAGCCTGGACGAAGGCCTCAAGGCCGGCATCGAGCGCATCTGCGCCGAGGCCGAAGCCGCTGCACGCGAAGGCATCGTCATGCTGCTGCTCAGCGACCGTTACCCGGTCGCCGACCGGCCGATGGTGCATGCGCTGCTGGCCACCAGTGCGGTGCATCACCACCTGTCCAACGCGGGGCTGCGCTGCGACGTCAACCTGATCCTGGAAACCGGCACCGCGCGCGATCCGCACCACATGGCCTGCCTGCTCGGCTTCGGTGCCACCGCGGTGTACCCCTACCTGGCCTACCAGACCCTGTTCGATCTGGGCCGGCGCGGCATCCTGCAGCTGAGCAAGGGCGGCGAGCAGTCGCAGATCGGCCGCCGCTACCGCAAGGGCATCTACAAGGGCCTGTCCAAGATCATCTCCAAGATGGGCATCTGTACGGTGGCCAGTTACCGCGGCGCGCAGCTGTTCGAGATCGTCGGGCTGGATGACGAGGTGGTCGACCTGTGCTTCCCGGACACCGCCTCGCGCGTGGCCGGGGTCGGCTTTGCGCGCCTGGATGACGAAGCGCGCGAACTCACCGTGCGTGCCTGGAACGACCTGCTGCGCCCCGATGTGGGTGGCGTGCTGAAGTACGTGCACGGCGGCGAATACCACATGTACAACCCGGACGTGGTCATGACCCTGCAGCGCGCCGCACGCAGTGGCGATGCCGCGGACTGGCAGCGCTACTGCGAGGCCGTGCACGGCCGCCCGGTCTCGGCGCTGCGCGACCTGCTGCAGCTCAAGGCCGCGCCCACGCCGACCCCGCTGGACGAGGTGGCCCCGGCCGAAGACCTGTTCCGCCGCTTCGATACCGCGGCGATCAGCCTCGGTGCGCTGTCGCCCGAAGCGCACGAAGCGCTGGCCATCGCCATGAACCGGCTTGGCGGCCGCAGCAACTCCGGCGAAGGCGGCGAAGACCCGGTGCGCTACGGCACCGAGAAGCGTAGCAAGATCAAGCAGGTCGCCTCGGGCCGCTTCGGCGTCACCGCCGAGTACCTGGTCAATGCCGAAGTGCTGCAGATCAAGGTCGCGCAGGGCGCCAAGCCCGGCGAAGGCGGCCAGCTGCCCGGGCACAAGGTCAACGAACTGATCGCGCGGCTGCGCTATGCCAAGCCGGGCATCGGCCTGATCTCGCCGCCGCCGCACCACGACATCTACTCCATCGAAGATCTGGCCCAGCTGATCTACGACCTCAAGCAGGTCAACCCGACCGCACTGGTCTCGGTGAAGCTGGTCAGCCATGCCGGTGTCGGCACCATCGCCGCGGGCGTGGTGAAGGCCGGTGCCGATCTGATCACCGTGTCCGGCCATGACGGCGGCACCGGTGCCAGCCCGGTCAGCTCGATCCGCTATGCGGGCGTGCCGTGGGAGCTGGGCGTGGCCGAATCGCACCAGGCACTGGTGGCCAACGACCTGCGCGGGCGCACCCTGCTGCAGACCGATGGGGGCCTGAAGACCGGTCTGGACGTGATCAAGGCCGCGCTGCTGGGTGCGGACAGCTTCGGCTTCGGCACCGCGCCGATGATCGTGCTGGGCTGCAAGTACCTGCGCATCTGCCACCTCAACAACTGTGCCACCGGCGTGGCCACCCAGGACGAGCGCCTGCGCGCGCAGTACTTCACCGGCCTGCCCGAGCGCGTGGAGAATTTCTTCCGCCTGCTGGCCGAGGAAGTGCGTGGCTGGCTGTCCTACCTGGGCGTGCGCTCGCTGGAGGAGATCGTCGGCCGCACCGACCTGTTGCAGCAGCTGGAGGTCTCCCCGCGCCCGGGCGTCAAGGTGGATCTGTCGCGCCTGCTCAATCCGGCCGAGTACGCCGGCAGCCACTGCGCCGCGCAGCGTCTGTATGAATCGCCGGACAGCCTGGCCACGCAGATGGACGGCCTGCTGGCCCCGGCGATCGCCGGCAAGCTCGGCGGCGAACACCGCTTCCTGATCCACAACACCGACCGCTCGATCGGTACCCGCCTGTCCGGCGAGATCGCGCGCACGCACGGCAACCAGGGCATGAGTGATGCACCGCTGACCCTGCGCTTCCGTGGCACGGCCGGGCAGAGCTTCGGCGCGTTCAACGTGGGCGGCCTGCAGCTGGAGGTCGAGGGCGAGGCCAACGACTACGTCGGCAAGGGCATGGCCGGCGGCCGGCTGGTCGTGCGCCCGCCGCGTGGCGCGCGCTTCGAGGCGCGCAACACCGCGATCATCGGCAACACCTGCCTGTACGGCGCCACCGGTGGCGAACTGTTCGCCGCAGGCCGTGCCGGCGAGCGCTTCGGCGTGCGCAACTCCGGCGCGCTGGCGGTGATCGAAGGCGCCGGTGATCACTGCTGCGAATACATGACCGACGGCATCGTGCTGGTGCTGGGCAAGGTCGGGCTCAACTTCGGCGCCGGCTTCACCGGCGGCCTGGCCTACGTGCTGGATATCGACCGTGATTTCGTGGACCGCTACAACCACGAGCTGATCGACATCCACCGCATCTCGGCCGAGGGCTTCGAGAACCATCGCCAGCACCTGCATACCCTGATCAGCCGCCACCGCGAACTGACCGGCAGCATCTGGGCGCAGCAGATCCTCGATGAGTTCCGCGATTACGTCGGCAAGTTCTGGCTGGTCAAACCCAAGGCCGCCAGCATCGAATCGCTGACCGACTCACTGCGCCGCGCTGCGTAAGCGCGGAGAAGCACCGGTATCGACCGGGGCCTCGTGTTCCCACCGTTGTAGTGCCGGCCGCTGGCCGGCAACCTCACCACAGAGCAAGCCATGAGCCGCAAGCAAGCTTTCCAGTTCCTCGATCTGCCCCGGACGATGCCGCAGCGCATCCCGGTCGAACTGCGCACCTCCGGCGACTGGGGCGAGCTGTACGGC
The DNA here is from genome assembly GCF_039673075.1 of Stenotrophomonas sp. TWI819. Lineage (NCBI taxonomy): Bacteria > Pseudomonadati > Pseudomonadota > Gammaproteobacteria > Lysobacterales > Lysobacteraceae > Stenotrophomonas > Stenotrophomonas sp. TWI819. Next base: position 124,069 of record NZ_JBDJKY010000006.1, read on the forward strand.
AAGTTCGGCAAGGAAGACGCGCAGTTCCAGGCCGGTCGCTGCCTGGACTGCGGCAATCCGTACTGCAGCTGGAAGTGCCCAGTGCACAACGCGATCCCGCAGTGGCTGCAGCTGGTGCAGGAAAACCGCATCCACGAAGCGGCCACGCTCTGCCACTCGACCAACCCGCTGCCGGAGGTGTGCGGCCGGGTGTGCCCGCAGGACCGGCTGTGCGAAGGCAGCTGCACGCTGGAGGAGTTCGGCGCGGTCACCATCGGCGCCGTGGAGAAGTACATCGTCGACACCGCGCTGGCCACCGGCTGGCGCCCGGACATGACCGCAGTGGAAGCCACCGGCAAGCGCGTGGCCGTGATCGGCGCCGGCCCGGCCGGGCTGTCTTGCGCCGACAAGCTGGCGCATGCCGGCATCCAGGCCGTGGTGTATGACCGTTACGAACAGATCGGCGGGCTGCTGCAGTTCGGCATCCCCAGTTTCAAGCTGGACAAATCGGTGATCAGCCGCCGTCGCAACGTGCTTGAAGGCATGGGCGTGCAGTTCCGTCTCGGCGTGGAGATCGGCCGCGATGTGAGCATCGATGACCTGCTGGCCGAGTACGACGCGGTGTTCGTCGGCACCGGCGCGTACCGCTATACCGATGGTGGCCTGCTTGGCCAGGACCTCAAGGGTGTGCTGCCGGCACTGCCGTTCCTGGTGCAGAACAGCCGCATCGTCAGTGGCAGCGACGCGCATGGCCGGCCAATCGCGGGCTGGGAAGACCAGATCGCCCTGCCCGACCTGGAGGGCAAGCGCGTGGTGGTGCTGGGCGGTGGCGATACCGGCATGGACTGTGTGCGCAGCGCGATCCGGCTCGGCGCGGCCAAGGTGACCTGCGCCTACCGTCGTGACGAAGCCAACATGCCGGGCTCGGCGCGCGAAGTGGCCAATGCCCGCGAGGAAGGCGTGCGCTTCCTGTTCAACCGCCAGCCGTTGTCGATCGAGGCGGGTGCGGATGACGAAGTGATCGGGGTGATGGTGGTCGAGACCACCCTGTCCGATCCGGATGCCCAAGGCCGCCGGAACGCGGTACCGATTGAAGGCAGTGAATCGCTGCTGGAAGCCGACGTGGTGATCATCGCCTTCGGCTTCTCGCCGACGGCGCCGGCCTGGCTGACCGAACAGGGTGTGGAGGCCGGCAACAACGGCCGCATCGTGGCCGGTGGCAGTGGCCGCCTGCCGTTCCAGACCGCCCACCCACGCCTGTTTGCCGGTGGCGATGCGGTGCGCGGTGCGGATCTGGTGGTGACGGCCGTGGCCGAGGGCCGCGACGCGGCCGGCAGCATCGTGCAGCTGCTTTCGGCGTAACGGGGTGCCCTACCGAAGCGCGCCGTTCACGCGGCGCGCGCTACCGCCGGTACCGACGTGTGACGCACGCCGGCCCGCTCGATCTCCAGCGCCATCAGCAGCTCGATGTTGTCGAGCTGGTCGCGGATGCGGCGGTTGCTGACCACATCATCGTGGCCGCGGCCGATATGCGCATCCAGCATGCGTGCGAGCCCGGCCAGCAGGACCTCGGCATCGGCCTGCGGGGCGTCACGCAGCACGGCGGCCAGCGCGCGGATGCGACTGCCCTGATCCGCAACAAAGGGCTGGGATGAGGCGGCAACGGAAGAAAGGGGGAGGGTCATGGCAGGGGTTTCCTGATTGACGGACGACCTCCACTGTCGGATATGGCCCCTGCCGACACCATGCAACAAGTACGAAAATGCGTGAAGGCGCGTGAGCCGCATCACGTTTCGCAGCTTGCATCGGTGCAACCTGAACGGCTTACACTGGCGACGACTCCCTTTGGACTGCCCCCATGCGCATTGGCCTGGCCGCGAACCGCCTGCATCACCACGACAAGCACGCCGCGCTGTTCCGCTGGCTGCGCGCCAGCGACACCGGCCTGCGCGAACTGGGCGTCGAACTGCATGCGGTCGGGCGCACCTTCGATGCGATCCAGCGGCTGGGCTTCCTGCAGGACTTCTCCCCGCTGCGGCGCTACCCGAACGGCCGCGAGGGCGGCCTGATGAAGCTGGTGGCCGAGGTGGTCGGGATGGGCACGCCGGAGCGCACGCTGGATGGCGCGATCTACCTGATGGACCCGGTCGATCCTTCCTCGGTCTTTCCGGAAGCGACCGCGCTCAAGCGCCAGTGCGTGATCCACGGCAAGCCCTTCATCTCCACCGTCGCCACCGCGCGCGACTGGGTCGAGGTGGAGCGCCTGCACGCCGGCCTGGCACCGGACCCGGGTGCCGATGACCTGCACGCCTTCGAGCAGCACACGCTGGCCCTGATCGCGCATGACGCGATGAAGCCGGCGATGCTGGCCTTCGCCGATGAACACTTCGCGGTGCTGTCGCGCTTCCGCAGCCGGGTCGGCACCGGCACCACCGGCCAGCGCCTCAACGAGCTGGCCTGGAGCCGCGGCTGGCCGCAGGGCGAGGAATGGGTGACGCGCTACCAGAGCGGCCCGATGGGCGGCGATGCGCAGATTGCCGATCGCGTGCTGGAAGGCCATTGCCAGCGCGCGATCTTCTTCGAAGACCCGCACGTCGCCCGCCAGCACGAAGCCGACATCCAGCTGCTGGAGCGCGCGGTCACCACCGTGACCGATCAGGCCGTGTGCATCACCGCGCCGCGGGTGGCGGCGCGCTGGGCGCAGGCGGCCGCGGTGCGGGTGGGCAACTGACGGCACTACCGATGAGGAGCGAGCGTTGCCGCCGCCGTTACGGTGCCGGGGTCAGCAGCTGCCGCAGCATCGCCTTGAGCCGCCGCCCTTCGAGCTGGAAATAGTCCCGCTCGGCATGCCACGCCGGGAAACGCTTTTCCACCTCCGCCCAGAACGCCGGCGAGTGATTGGCCTGGATCAGATGGCAGAGCTCGTGCACCAGCACGTACTCGAACGCCGAAGGCCGCCCCAGCACCAGGGCCAGATCCAGCGCCATGCTGCCATCCGGCGCCAGCGAGCCCCATTGCGAGGACATCACCTTCAGCCGCAGCCGCGCCGGTGCACGCGGAAGGCCGGGCAGGTAACGCGGCAGCCACTGACCGACGTCGGCACGGGTCTGTGCTTCGTAGAATTCGCGAAGGGTGCGGCGCAGCGTGGCATCGGTCCCGCGCGTGGGCCAGTGCAGGCAGGCGCCCTGCTCGTCTACATGCATGTGCGCGTAGCGACCGGTTTCCCAGCGCAGCGGCAGCAGCGCACCGCGCAGCGGCAGCACCCCCGCCTCGCCGATCACCAGCGGTGGCGGCAGGTTGGTGGCCTGGTAGCTGCGCAGTTGCTCGGACAACCAGCCGCGATGCTGGTCGAGAAAACGCTCGCCCATCACCAGGCTGGCGCGCGGTGGCAGGGTCAGGCGTACGCCGCGCTCATCGACGCTGAGCTTGATCCGGCGCGCACGCGGGTCGCGCACGCGCAGGACATCGATCTCGGCATCCTCCAGGCGCAGCCGTACCGTATCGCGCTGCAGCGTGCTGACAGCCGGCGAAATCAGGCGGCGGAGGAATCCGGACATGGGTACAGCATAGCGCCGGCCGTGACCGGCGCATGACTGGGGACTGATCGGAACCGATCAGTCCGCCTTGCTCAGCTTGAAGGCCTCTTCCAGCAGCAGGAACAGGCGGCGCACTTCACCGCTCTGCAGGGCGAAACGGGCGTCCAGTTCGGCGCGGCGGCCGTCATCGTCGGCGTGCTCGAGCTGGTCCAGCGCGCCATCCAGGAACTTCAGCTTGCGCACGATCAGGTCGTCGCCCAGCACGAAGGACAGGTTGTCCTCGAAGACCAGGGCCAGCTTGGTCACCTGCTTGCCGGCGTCCAGGTGCTTGTCGATCTCGTCGCAGCGCAGTTCCTGGTGCTGGCACTTGACCACCGCACCGCCCTCGGCCGGATCCTTCATCTCGCACTCTTCGCCCAGGCTCAACCCCGTCGGCAGGGTTTCACCGGCGATCCAGCCGGTGAGGATCGAGCGCGGCGCCACTTCGGCGTTCAACGGCATCGCCGGGAAGCTGCCGAGCAGGCCACGGATGTCGGACATCATGTTCTCGCCCTTCTTGCTGCTCGAGCAATCCACGGCGACGTACCCGTGGGTCAGGTCGATCAGCGCGTCGGTACGCGAGCTCTTCACGAAGGCACGCGGCATCAGCTCGTGCAGCAGGTCGTCCTTCATGCGCTTGCGCTCGCGGCCGCCGGGCTTGCGGCCTTCCTTCTCCTCGATTTCCTCGAGCTTGCGCGCGAGCAGATCGTTGACCACCGCACCCGGCAGGATCTTGTCCTCACCGCCGACGGTCAGCCACAGCGCATCGCCGACGCGGTGCGAGAACACCGCCTTTTCTTCACGGCCGAACGGCGAGATGAAGCCGCGCGAATTCATTTCAAGCGGACCGACCGGCTTGAGCAGCACCTGCGGCAGCAGGGTGTCTACGTCGGAGAAATCGGTAGCGGTCGGAAAGCGGAACAGCGTCAGGTTGCGAAAGAACATGGACGTCCAGAGTAAGAGCGTGAAAGGGAGGGCGGGCGCACCGGCGTGGCTCAGGCCGGGCCGGGGGCGTCGCCGAGGTCGTGGGCAGTGCCGGCCCAGGCCGGCGGGTCGGGCAGCGGGGCCGCCGCAGCGCGCCCCAGTGCCATGAAATCAAACAGGGCCGGATCGGCCAGCTGCGAGGGATGGATGTTGCCCAGCGCGCGGGCGATCTGGTCGATGCGGCCGGGCTGGTCGCGTTCCCACTGCTGCAGCATCTGCTCCACCTGGCGGCGTTGCAGGGTGTCCTGGCTGCCACACAGCGTGCAGGGAATGATCGGGAACGCACGCGCCTGCGCGTAGGCGCTGATGTCCGCTTCACTCACATACGCCAGCGGGCGGATCACGATGTGCTGGCCGTCGTCGCTGCGCAGCTTGGGCGGCATCGCCGAGAGCTTGGCGTGGTGGAACAGATTGAGGAAGAACGTGGCCACACTGTCGTCGCGGTGGTGGCCCAGCGCGATCTTGGTGAAGCCGTGTTCGGCCGCATGCCGGTACAGCGCGCCACGGCGCAGGCGCGAGCACAGCGAACACATCGTGCGGCCTTCCGGAATCACCCGGCTGACCACCGAATAGGTGTCCTGCTCGATGATCCGGAACGGCACACCGATCGAGGCCAGGTACGTCGGCAGCACGTGCTCGGGAAAGCCCGGCTGCTTCTGGTCCAGGTTCACCGCGACCAGCTCGAACGGTACCGGCGCTTTTTTCTGCAGCTGCAACAGGATGTCGAGCAGGGTGTAGCTGTCCTTGCCACCGGACAGGCACACCATCACTTTGTCGCCGGCCTCGATCATGCCGAAGTCGGCGATGGCCTGGCCGACCTGGCGGCGCAGCTGCCGCGCCAACCGGTCCTGCACACCGCCGGGCGCGCGCGGATCGCGGGCGCGCGGGACGGGATCAGGCAGGCGGATGACAGCGCTCATCCTGTCATTCTACCGGCTGGGACGCACCCTCACAGGTGCCAGGAAGTGACTGCGTTCACTCCCGGCGGTCATCGGGGATGTGTATGCTCGGAGCTTGTGGAAACCATGACGCCCACCGATATCAGTGCCCGCCTTGCCACGCTCCGGCAGGAGCACCGTGCGCTGGATGACCAGATCCTGCGCATGGCCGCCAATGGCGACGACGAGCTGGAAGCCAAGCGCCTGAAGCGGCGCAAGCTGCAGCTGAAGGACTGCATCGCCAAGCTGGAAGACATGTTGATTCCGGACGAGCCGGCCTGAGCCAGCCACGCATGGCGTGGCTCTACCCGTAGCGTTGGGATTGACGACGTGCCGTCGTCAATCGGTGCTGACCGGCTCTTCCGGCTTCGCCGCTTCCGGGCTGACACGCTCGATGGTGTGGCGCAGTTCGCGGCCGAGGATGAATTTCGCATCCTTCGCCCACGCGTCCAGGCGCGCATCGAACAGCAGCTTGCTGTTTTCATCCGGCCACACCAGGCGCAGTTCGCGCAGCTTCTGGATGAAGCCGCGGAACAGCGTGCGGTCGAAGAACTCCGGCGCGGCCGGCGCATAGAGCAGGCTCAGTCGCTGCGCGGCCTGCTGGCACAGGCTTTCCAGCTCGGCCGCACCCAACGTGCCGGGGCCGTTCTTCACCAGCACCGAGATCGCGATGTAATAGCGCTCGAACGCCTGCTGCAGCGAATGGCCGATCGCGCGCAGGCGGAAGACTTCGTCGGTCTGCCCGGTGTTGCGCGCCAGGATGCCGCCGTCGTCATCGTTGATGTTCTGCAGCAGCCCTTCGCGCACGAACACGTTGATGGTCTGCTCGATGCGCTGGGCAAACTCGTCTTCGGTCCATGGCAGGAACAGCTCGGCCTGCAGGAACGGATACACCGTGCGGCCCAGCTGGACCAGCCCGGTGCGGCTCATGCGGCGGTTGTTCTGGAAGCAGCAGGCCACCCACGACGAGGCGGTGAACAGGTGGATGACGTTGTTGCGGAAGTAGCTCAGCAGCACCGCGGTGTCGCCACTGACGCTGAGCACGTCACCCAGCGGGTGCTTGATGCGGGTGAGGACGTTGATTTCCTCGGCGTGGGCGATGATCCGCTCCGGCGAGTGCGGGGTCACCGTCACCCGGTCCGAGTACGGCATCTCGACCAGCAGGGTCTTGCACAGTTCGATCTGCGCGATCAGGTCCGCCTCGCCCATCGCATGCTTGGGCGTGGACAGCAGCGCCAGCGCGAGCAGGTTGATCGGATTGACGTCGGCCGCACCGTTGATATGCACCTGGATGCGTTCGGCCAGGTGATCCACCGTGCCGGACAACCACGAGGGCTTCTCGTCTTCGCCGACCGGTTGGCCATTCCAGTCCGGTGCACGCTGGGCGAGCACGTCGTTGAGCGCGATCGGCTCGCCGAAGTTCACCACGACCTGGCCGTAGTTCTGCTTGAGCACCTTCGGGATCGACCACAACAGCGACCAGATCGATTCTTTTTCCTTCGGCCGGCCGGACAGTTCGTCCAGATAGCTGCCGCCCTCCATCAGCTTTTCATAGCCGATGTAGACCGGCTGGAACAGCACCGGCTTGCGCGGCTGGCGCAGGAAGGCGCGCAGCGTCATCGAGATCATGCCGCCCTTGGGCTGCAGCAGGCGCCCGGTGCGCGAGCGGCCGCCTTCGACGAAGTACTCGATCGAGTAGCCGCCGGCGACCAGCTGCGCCACGTATTCGCTGAGCACCGCCGAGTACAGCGCGTTGCCACGGATCGAGCGGCGGATGAAGAACGCACCGCCCTTGCGCAGCAGCGTGCCGACCACCGGCAGGTTGAGATTGATGCCGGCCACGATGTGCGGCGGCACGATGCCGCGGTCGTACAGCAGGTAGGACAGCAGCAGGTAATCCATGTGGCTGCGGTGGCTGGGCACGTAGACCACTTCATGCCCGGGCGCGGCCGCCTTGAACTTGTCCAGGTGGTGGACCAGCACGCCGGCGTAGATGCGGTTCCAGACATGGCTGAGCATGAAGCTGGCCGAGCGCACCACGGGACTGGAGTAGTCCGCGGCGATTTCCCACGCGTAGGCGTGGGCTTTTTTCCAGGCATCAGCCGGCTTGGAGTTGTCGCGCTTGGCCTGCGAGGCGATCGCTTCGCGCACGGTGTCCGCGTCGAGCACCTTGTCCACCAGCAGGCGGCGGGTCGACAGATCCGGCCCGATCACCGATTCGCGGATGCGGCGGAAATGGGTGCGCAGCACGCGCTGCAGCTTGCGCACGGTGCGCTCGGGGTCCAGCCCCTCATCGACCGTGGTGCGCAGCGAGATCGGCGGGGCGAAGCGCACGATCGTGCTGCGGCCGTTGAGCAGCACCGCCAGCAGGCGACGGAAACGACCCACCAGGGCCCAGTTTTCCGAGAACAGCACCGCGAACCAGCCGCTCTGCTTGTCCGGCGCGCGGCCGACGAAGATCGACACGGGCACCAGGTGCACGTCCAGCTCGCCGCGGGCGCGATGCGCCTGCAGGACCTTGGCCAGCGAGTCCGAGTGGGTCTTGGCGCCACGCTGCTCGGGGATCAGCGAGTTGCTGCTGCTCCGGCGCGACAGGGCCAGGTAGGCGCGCTTGCGCCCGGTCGGATCGCCGGCGATCGGCACCAGCGGCGAGGGCAGGCCGGCTTCGCGGCAGGCCTTGTCCAGGATCAGCGCGTTGGACAGACCGTAGTCCTCCAGCACGTAGACCACCGGGCGGCCGTCGTTGTACTGGCCGGGGTGTTCGGGCTCGATCTTCAGCGACAGCCACGGCTCGACCAGGCGGCCGAGCAGGCGCGCCCACCACGGCGGGCGACCACTGGGCGGACGGGTGCCGGGCACGATCGCGGACGGCACGACGGTGGCGGGCTCCGCATCCACGGCAACGGCCTCCACGGGCGCGCCAGCGGCCGGTGGAACCGGAGCGGCAGCACCGTCGGACGGCACGGTAGCGGGTGACGAGGACGTAGCGTCCGGCGTCTTGGGCGGCTCTTCGCCGGGGAAAGGCAGGGGATTCTGGTTCGGCATCGGCTTCATTATGGCTTAGCCGGTGCAGAAGCACCGTCCTTGACCGTCGCCGCCGCCTCTGCTTCGGCCGCTTGGCGGGCGTCATGTTCAGCTTGTGCGGCGTCGGCGGCCTGCAGCAGCGCATCGGTGTCTTCCAGCGTGCGGGTCACGTACCAGTGACCGTCACGCCGTGTCATCCGCACCTGAGCGTCGATCTGTTCGCCGGCCAGCGTGTACTGGATACGCACCACAGCATCGTCGCCCAGCTCGGACGTCAGCTCGCCGCGCAGCTCGGTCAAGGCGCCGTCCAGCGACAGCCCGTAACTGGCCAAGGCTGTCTTGAAGGCTTTGATGAAGGGCCCGAGCCGGCGCAGACTCTCTTCCATGCCCGCGGCCTGCAGTTCGGCATCCGTGGACAGCCCCGCAGTGCGCGCGGTCGCGGTGAGCAGGGTGATGGTCGTCTTCGCCCGCTGCTTGTCCGTCAGTGGCGCCGCGGCGGCCCAGCGGCTGAGCGCGTTCACCACCTGGGTGTAGTGGGCGCGCTCGCTGTCGCTGTACTCGCTCTGGTTGCGCAGGTACTGCTCGCCGAACAACCCCATCGAGTGGGCCGCCTGACGGACCTGGGTGGCCTGACCGGCGATCTGGGTATCGAACGAACGCTGCAGCCGCTGCGGCGCATCCGGCCGCGACAGTGCGGCCAGCATCGGCAGCAACTGCCCATCCAGCGGCAGCTCGGTCAGCGGCCAACGGCTGTGGCCCTGGCTCCAGGCGCCCTGCAGGCGGGCGTACTGGGTGGGCGGCACCGCTGCCTTCGCATAGCCGACCAGATCGTTGTCGGCGACCCGCTGCGCCAGCTGCTGCAGGGCCGCGACCGGCTCGGACGCCGGCGCATCCGGATCGATCTGCTTGTCCTTGCAGGCACTGAGCAGCACCAACCCGCACAGGGCCAGCGCCAACGCCTGCCCTCGGTACTGCCACGGCTTCAACGACATGGACATGAATTCGGACTCCCCGGACCGGTCCGCATCTTGCGGCCTGTTCGGTGACAGCGGCAAGCCGGCAGACCTGCCGGCCCTGCGCTCGGTGCGCAAGCCCTTGAATGTACAGAAAAACCGCGTGTGACGGAGCGTCCCGCCCGGTCACCGCCTCAGCGCGCGGCGAGCGCCTGGGCGATCTCGGCCTGGATGGCGCGCGCGGCGGCCTGCGGATCGCTGGCCAAGCGGATCGGACGGCCGACCACGATCGCATCGGCGCCGTCGGCAAAGGCCTGGGCCACGCCTACGGTGCGCTTCTGGTCATCGCCGACCGGGCCACCGGGGCGGATGCCCGGGCAGACGATCGAGAACCCGGCGCCGGTGGCGGCGCGGATCGGCCCGGCCTCCTGGCCGGAGGCGATCACCCCGTCGATGCCGGCGGCCTGGGCAGCCAAGGCGCGCTCGACCACCACCTCGACCGGTTCGCGGTCGATGCCCATCCGGGCCAGGTCACTGCGGCCCATCGAGGTCAGCACGGTCACCGCCAGCAGGCGCATGTCGCTGCCGTTGGCCGCCGCGCAGGCCTCCATCATCGCCGGGTGCCAGCCATGGATGGTGGCGTAGCTCACCGGCCAGTGCGACAGCCGCTTGATCACTGCTGCAGCGGTGGCCGGGATGTCGAAGAACTTGAGATCGACGAACACCCGCTTGTCGCGTGCGGCCAGCGCCTCGAGCACCTCGAAGTACTCGCCGGAGGCCAGCAGTTCCATGCCGATCTTGTAGAACGACACGGCATCGCCGAGGCGATCGACCCAGGCCAGCGCGTCGGCGCGGCCCGGCACGTCGAGCGCGAAGATCAGGCGCTCCTCGTCACGCAGCGGCAGCGGCGCGCGGCTCACGGTGCGTAGTCCAGCGCGGCACGCTTGGCATCGTGGCGGGCCTGGCGCGACTGGCTGTAATCGTTGTTGAACTGCGCCGGTTCGAAGCCGCCGTAGGTCGGGTTGGGCAGCATCCACCAGCGTTCACCGAACCAGTCGTGGTACTGCTGCAGCAGCGCGTCACGGCCCTCATTGGTGTTGGCGGTGACTTCCACGAAGTCGCCCAGCTGGTCACCGAACTGCATCAGCACGCGGTATTGCTGGCCGGCCAGGCGGCGGCGGCAATTCTTCTCGCTGCCGGCCTGCTCGCAGCCCTCCACCACGGTGCCCAGGCCGAGGAACACGCTGTCGTCGGCCACCGGCAGGCCCTGCTCGCGCAGGTTGGCCAGGGTGGCGTCCTTGAGATGCACGGCGCGGTTGGAGATGTACAGCAGGGTCACGCCCTTGGCATTGGCGGCCTTGGCGAAATCGACCACGCCTGGAATCGCCTTGGCCTTCTTCTCGGCCACCCACTGGTCCCAGCTCAGCTCGTCGTATTCCTTGCCATCGCGCACCAGGCGCGCCTGGTAGGGCGAGTTGTCCAGCACGGTTTCATCCACGTCCAGCACCACCGCCGGCTTCAGGCCCTTGGCGGCATTACCGCGTTCTTCAGGCACCAGCGCGTCCCAGTTGGCTTCCTTCAGCGCTTTGTCCAGGTGATCGGCCGCCGAACGGTAGGTCTGCTCGGTGATCGCCCGGTACTCCTGCGAACGCTGCATCCACAGCACCGCGTTGAGGTTGTCATTGGCGGCCACGGCGGCATCGCCGGTGGCGGCAGGCGCGCTCGCTGCGGCAGCGGCGGCCGGCGGGGCGGCCTCGGCCGGGGTTTCAGTGCGCTTGCAGGCACTCAGCGCCATCACGGCGCAGGCAAGCACGGACAGGGAAACAGCACTACGACGCATGGCATTCACCGGCAACAGATTCGCGCCAGTTTAGCGGCTTGTCCCGCGGCATTCATGCCACAGGCGGGGCTCGGCTATGCTGCACGCCCCTGAAACACCCCGGAGCGCCCCATGACCGACGACACCCAGACCCCTGCCCTGCCCGTGCTCAGCGCGGCCCAGGCCCGCGCGTTGGGCTGCCTGATCGAGAAGGAGGCGACCACCCCGGACGCCTACCCGCTGACGGTCAACGCCGCCCAGGTGGCCGCCAACCAGAAGACCGCCCGCGAGCCGGTCATGGCCCTGTCGGCCGGCGATGTGCACCACGCGCTGCGCCAGCTGGAGACCCTGGGCCTGGCGCGCCAGCAGTACTCCTCGCGCGCCGAGCGCTACGAGCACCGCGCCGGTGCCGCGCTGGACCTGACCCGCCAGCAGCTGGCGATCCTGGGCCTGTTGCTGCTGCGCGGCCCGCAGACCCTCAATGAGCTGCTGACCCGCAGCGAGCGCCTGGTCCGCTTCCAGGACGTGGAAGAACTGCGCCACCACCTGGAGCGCATGATCCAGCGCGAGATGGCGGTCCAGCTACCACGCGCCAGTGGCCAGCGCGAAGACCGCTACATGCACCTGCTGGCCGGCCCGGTGGACGTGCAGGCCTTGGCCGAGCAGTACAGGTCTGCACCGAGCAGCGCTGGCGGCAGCGGTGCCAACCCGGCGCTGGAGTCCCGTGTGCAGCAGCTGGAGGCCACCGTGGCCGAATTGCAGGAACAGCTGGCGGCGTTGCGCGCACAGTTGGGGGGCTGAACTGCAGCCACGCATGGCGTGGCTCTTCCGGGTCGGGCGGCGTGGGTATACCGGGTCAGACGGCCGGCGCGCCCGGGGTGGCGAACAGCAGCACGACATCGCCGCCATGCGGTGGTGGCAGCAGCAGATCGCCGCGATCCTCCATGCCCAGTTTGCGCAGCAGCGCCGCCGAGCGCACGTTGTCCGGCGAGACGATGCCGTACAGATCGGCATGGCCGAGCACATCGCGCGCGTAATGCATCACCCCGCGCGCGGCCTCGAACGCGTAGCCGTGGCCTTCGTACTGCGACAGCAGTGCATAGCCGATATCCGGCGCCGGCAACCCGGCACGGCGCACCAGGCCGGCGTTGCCCAGCCATGCACCATCTTCGCGACGGATGACGGCGTACATGCCGAAGCCGTTGAGCGTGTAGCTACCCAGCACGCGCTCGGCGGTGTAATCCCGCGCCTGCGCCAGGGTGCGTACGCCGCGGTCGGCAATGTTGCGGATGAAGCCGGGCTCGTTGAGAAGGGCCAGCATGTCGGCCGCGTCATGGTCGGGGTCGATCAGGCGCAGGTGCAGGCGGTCGGTCTGGATCACGGCGGACATGCGGGTACCGGTGAAGGGTGATAGGCCGATTGTGCCGTAGAGCCACCCCATGGGTGGCTCTACCCGGCGATGCTCAGTCAAACAACGCCTGGATCGCGGCCAACCCGGCACTCGCGCGCTCTTTCTTGCGCGCGGCATCGGCGACGGGATCTGCACCATCGCGCTGCATTTCCTCGGCGGGTATCTCATCGAAGAAACGGCTGGGCTTGAGCCGCACGTGCTCGCCGAACTTGCGGGTGAGCTTGCTGTAGCTCATCCACAGCTGCACCTTGGCGCGGGTGATGCCCACGTACAGCAGGCGCCGCTCCTCCTGCAGGTTGCCTTCGTCCAGGCTGACCTGGTGCGGCAGCACGCCATCCTCGCAGCCGATGATGAACACGTACGGGAATTCCAGACCCTTGGAGGCGTGCATGGTCATCATCCGCACCTGGTTGCCGCCGTCGTCCTTGTCGTTGCGTGAGAGCAACGCCAGCTGCGCGGCCAGATCCGCCGTGGAGGCCCCCCGCGGGCCGCCTTCGAACCACTGCGCCAGTTCTTCCAGGTTGCCGAGGCGACGCTGGTAGACGGACTCTTCCTTGCACGCACTGCGCAGGTCCGAGACCAGCCCGGAGTCCTTCACCAGCTTGCGTACCAGGTCACCGGAGCTGAGCTTGGGCATCTCCGCGCGCAGATCGCGCAGGATGTCGGTAAAGCGGCTCAGGCCGTTGGCCGCACGCGGTGGCAGCTGCGAGAGCGCACCGATCGCTTCGGCCGCATGCGCCATCGGCAGGTCTTTTTCCGAGGCCAGCTCGGCCAGCTTGGCCAGCGTACCGGCGCCCACTTCGCGCTTGGGCGACTGCACCGCGCGCATGAAGGCGGTATCGTCGTCCGGATTCACCAACAGGCGCAGCCAGGACAGCGTGTCCTTGACCTCCTGCCGTTCCAGGAACGCAGTGCCGCCGGTGATGTGATACGGCGCACGCACCAGCTGCAGCGCTTTTTCCAGCGGCCGCGACTGGAAATTGCCGCGGAACAGGATGCAGAAATCGCTCCACGGAATCTTCTTCGAGGTGGCCAGGAAGGAGATTTCCGCGGCGACTTTTTCCGCTTCGTGCTCGCTGTTGCGGCATTCCCATACGCGGATGCGCTCGCCGTCGGCCTGGTCGCTCCACAGCTTCTTCAGATGCTCGTGCGGATTATTGGCGATCAGCGCGTTGGCCGCGCGCAGCACGCGGTTGGAGCAGCGGTAGTTCTGCTCCAGCTTGATGATTTCCAGCGCAGGATAATCGCGCGCCATCTGCTGCAGGTTTTCCGGGTTCGCACCGCGCCAGGCGTAGATCGACTGATCGTCATCGCCCACGCAGGTGAAGTTGCCCTTGCTGCCGGCCAGCTGCTTGAGCAGCCGGTACTGCGCATCGTTGGTGTCCTGGCATTCGTCGACCAGCAGGTAGCCGATGCGTTCGCGCCAGGCGATGGCGATCTCCGGATTCTCTTCCAGCACCTGCACCGGCAGCCGGATCAGATCATCGAAATCCACCGCGTTGAACGCGGTCAGGCGCAGTTGATAGCGCTCATAAACGCTGGCCGCTTCCTTCTCGCGGGTGCTGCGCGCCGCGGCCATCGCCTGCTCGGGCGAGAGGCCGGCGTTCTTGGCGCGTGAGATGAGGTTCTTCACGTCCTCGATGTCATCCGGCTTGGCCCCATACATCAGGTCCTTGACCTGCGCGGTCGAATCGTCGGCATCGAAGATCGAGAAGCCGCGCTTGAGCCCGACGGCCGCATGTTCGATCTGCAGGAACTTCAGCCCCAGCGCGTGGAAGGTACAGATCGTCACTTCATCGGCGTCGTCACCGCGCAGGCGCTTGGCCACGCGCTCGCGCATTTCCTTGGCCGATTTGTTGGTGAAGGTGATCGCCGCGATCCGCCGCGCCGGGTAGCGCTTGCTGGCGATCAGCTGGCCGATCTTCTCCACGATCACGCGCGTTTTGCCGCTGCCCGCGCCCGCGAGCACCAGCAGTGGACCTTCGCAGTGCATCACTGCTGCGTGTTGGGGAGGATTGAGACCGTGCATGCCATCTCCAGGGGAGGGGCATTGTACCGGGCCGTCAAGCCGGGGCGTGGAGATCTCCGGCAGCGGACGAAAGCGTCCGGCCTCCGCCCTGACAGCCCACAGGGCGTGGCTCGGCGTCTAGAATTGGCCGATGGCCAAGCTCTACTTCTATTATTCGGCGATGAACGCCGGCAAGACCACGACCCTGCTGCAGTCGGCGCACAATTACCGCGAGCGGGGCATGCGCGTGGCCATCCTGACCCCACGGCTGGACGATCGCGCCGGGCGCGGCGTGGTCGCCTCGCGGATCGGCCTGAAGGCCGACGGGATCGCGTTCCAGCAGGACACCGACCTGCAGCAGCTGATCGCCGACGACATCGACACGCACGGTCCATTGGGCTGCGTGCTGGTCGATGAAGCGCAGTTCCTGACCCGCAGCCAGGTCTGGCAGCTCAGCGAGGTGGTCGATCAGATGCGCATTCCGGTGCTCTGCTACGGCCTGCGCACGGATTTCCGCGGCGAGCTGTTTGAAGGCAGCCAGTACCTGCTGGCCTGGGCCGACGAGATGCAGGAGATCAAGACGATCTGCCATAGCGGCAAGAAAGCCACAATGACCGTGCGCGTGGACGAGCACGGCCACGCGGTGCAGGACGGCCCGCAGGTGGAGATCGGCGGTAACGAGCGCTACGTGTCGGTGAGCCGCGCGGAGTTCAAGAAGATCACGCGCGGTGAGGGCCGCATCGACCCGATGCAGGCGCGTCTGCCGCTATAAACCCATGGCTTTCGACAGATGTACAGTCGGCGCTATGCAGCCTACGCTGCATCAACCAACGGATGAAGATGGATTTTCCATGAAGCGCGCTGCGGCCCCGCTCACCCTGCTGTTGTTGTTTTGTCCGCTCCCCCTGTTTGCGCAGAGTGGCTCCTCTTCGCTCGATATGGGCTCCACCGTGGTCGGCGCAGGCTTCATGGACAGCCATCCGGACATGATGTATCGCCAATGGGGTGTTGCCTCGCTCCATCGGGGAGATCCCAAGGGAGCGATGGAGAACTTTAGGCTCTCGGCGCGTTTTGCCGACAAGCCTTCTCAAGGATACCTGGGTGAAATGTACTGGTTCGGCGTCGAGATGCCCTCCGATCCTGTGATGGCTTTCGCTTGGATGGACGTCGCCGCAGAGCGTGGATACCCGCTTTTTGTCGACCTTCGTAACCAGTACTGGGCGTCCCTACCGCTGGAGCAGCACGCCGTGGCGCGCGCTAGAGCCAGCGAGTTGCGTGCTGAATACGGCGATGAGGTTGCCAAGCCTCGCATTGCGGCGGTGCTCAATCGCGGGCGGCGGGCCATGACCGGCAGCCGTACTGGTTCGATGTCCAACAACGTGGATATCGTCTACAGCGAGGGAGGCGTCACCAAAACCATCAAGGCCGATCGGCTGTACGACCCCAAATATTGGGACCCGGATAAATACCAGCGCTGGCAGGACGAAACGTGGTCGAAGATCCGTCGCGGGACCGTGGAAGTCGGCTCTCCCCTGCAGCAGGCCACTGAACGTCCCCCGGGAGCTGACGACCGCTAAGCGGTCGCCACCCGCCGCTGTGATCAATACAGCGTGCGCTCCGGCGCGCCCTTCGGCGGCGGGCTGTACTGGTACAGCCAGGTTTCGGTGAGGGTCTTGCCGCCGCTGCGCAGGTACAGGCGGATGTCGATCTGCTCGGTGGCGTCATCCGGCGGTACCAGATCGAACATGGCGCGGTAGCCCTTGATCTCGCGCAGCGGACGCGCCGAGACGATCTCGGTACGGCCGCGGCTGACCTGGACCACGGCGTCCACCTCGCCCTTGTCGATCAACGCGGCCAGTTCGCCGCCTTCGAAATCGACCGCGAAGCGCCACGAGAAGTACTCGCGCTTCTTGCCGATCACCCCGCCCAGGCCGGTACGGCTGGCCACGCAGTGCGCCAGCGGCGTGCGCGCCGGCGGCTCGGCGCCCCAGTACAGGCGGTAGCCGAGCAGCAGCTCCTGGCCGGGCTGCGGCTTGGCCTCGGGGTTCCAGAACGCCACGATGTTGTCGAAGGTCTCATCCACGGTCGGGATTTCGACCAGTTGCACCGAACCCTTGCCCCACTGCCCCTTCGGTTCCACCCACAGGCACGGGCGCTTCTCGTAGAAAACGCCGTCGTCCTGGTAGTGATCGAAGTTGCGGTCGCGCTGGAGCAGGCCGAAGCCGCGCGGGTTGTTGTCCACGAACATGTTGAAGCGCAGGTTGTGCGGGTTGCACAGCGGGCGCCAGATCCATTCACCGGCACCGGTCCACATCGACAGGCCATCGGTATCGTGGATCTCCGGGCGCCAGTCCCAGGCCATGCGGCGGTCGTTCTCGCCCACCTGGTACATGCTGGTGCACGGGGCGATGCCGAGCCGCTCGATCGCCTTGCGCGGGTACAGCGCGCAGTCGATGTCCATCAGCAGCACGTCACCGTTGGTGATCGCGAAGCGGTAGGCGCCGGTGGTGCTGGGCGAATCCAGCAGGGCGTACACCACCAGCGTATTGGAGTCGGCCGCCGGCTGCTCCAGGTAATAGGCGATGAAATCCGGGAATTCTTCGGGCTTGCCCATGCCGGTATCGATCGCCAGGCCGCGCGCGGATTGGCCGTACTGACCTTCCTTGCCAACCGCGCGGAAATAGCTGGCACCCAGGAACGCGGCGAAGTCGCGATCGGTGTCCTTGCGGGTGTTGAGACGGAAGCCGGCAAAGCCCAGGTCGGCCGGCAGATGACTGCCCTTCAGGCCGCTCTTGCCGTAGTCGAACGCCGCGCCGTCGTAGGCCAGTTCCTGCGCCTTGCCATCGGTCACGTCGAACATCCGCACCGGTGAGTGGAAGTACAGGCCGAGGTGGAAGAACTTGGCCTGGTAGCGACCGGGCTGGTCCGCCCACAGCGCATGATCCTGGCGGTACTGGATCGACTGGTACTGGTCCCAGCTCAGCGCTTCGACCGGACCCGGCAGGGTGCGCTTGTGGCTCTGGTAGGCGGCCTGGGACAGCGCGCGCGCCTGCCCTTTCAGCGAAGCGAAATCGAACGGCTGGGGCTCGCCCAGCCGGCGCAGGCCGACCTGGTTGCCCTGCGCGGCACACGCCGGCAGTGCAGGCAGGCCGAAGGCGGCCAGGGCCACGGAGGCATTGCGGAGAAAGTCGCGTCGTTGCATGCAGGCAGCGATGGCAAGGGAGGGCCGGCCATCATAGGCACGCAGACGTTAATTCGCCGAGGTGAATGCGGGGCGGCGTTCAGCCAGCGTGGGTGACGGGGTGACCGCAACCGTCGCCGGCGCACAGCGCTCAAGGATCTGCCCGAGCTCCTGTCGCAGCTGTCCGCCCTGCGGCCACTGCGCCTGCAGCTCCTGCTGAAGCTGCTCCAGCGCTGCGCGCGCACGCACGGGTGCGGTGCCACAGTCCAGTTCGGCCATCGCCGCACGGGCGCGCCAGCGCAGCGCGCGGCTGTCCAGGTCGGCGGCGTCGCCCACCAGCAGGGGTGCCAGCGCACGTCGCGCTTCCACGGTCTGGCCCATGCGGCCCAGATTTCGGGCCCAGGCCAGCTGCAGCGCGCGGTGCAGACCCGCACTGGCAGGCCCGGCCCGGTCCACCCGCCGCATCAGCGCCGCCAGTTGCTCCCCGGCCTGATGGGGGTCGCCGTGGGCACTGACCAGCTCGGCCATGCGCCGGTCGGCCTGCTGCACCGAGGCATCGTCATCGCCGCGCTGCGCTGCCTGCCATTGCCGCCCCTCATGCAGGGCGGTCAGCGCGGCCTGCCAGCGACCGGCCAGCGCCAGGGCCTCGCCCTGGTCGTACAGCCCCTGCGGCAGCAGCCCCACGCAATCGGGCTGGCGCCAGATCGCCACGGCGCGGGCGAAGTCATCGATCGCCGTCGCGCTGTCGCCGCGCGCCAGCGCCAGCCGCCCCAACGCATGCCAGGTCAATCCGGTATCACGGTGCTGCTCGCCCAAGGCCTGCCGGGTCAGCTGATGGACCTGCTGGAGTTGGACCTGCGCCTGCGCCAGTTCGCCGCGCTGCATCGCCAGCAGCGCGCGCAGGCGGCGGATCGACAGGGTTTCCGGGTGATCGGGCCCATACAGCCCCACGGCATCATGGGCGGCAAGCTGCAGAGCCTGCTCGGCCGCCTCCAGATCGCCCTGCGCAGCCAGGGTCTCGCCCATGTGCCGACGCAGCGCGATCAACTGGGGGTAGCGCACCGTGTTACCGGCCTGCAGCAGCTGCAGCGCTTGCCGGTAACCGGCCAGGGCAGCAGGCGCGCGGCCATCGTCACCGTCCAGTGCGGCAAGGTCGGCGACGCTCTCCGAGGTGCCGGGGGTATCGCGCAGCACATCGCGGCGCAGCACCAGCGCCTGCTCGAACGCCCCGCGCGCCTCATCGCGGTAGCCCAACAGCTGTTGGCATCGCCCCAACTGGGTGTGGTACTCGGCCACGGCCGCCGGCAGCCGCAGGCGGTACTCGGCGGCCAGCGACTGCATCGGTGTCAGGTGAGTCACGCAGTCGCGGGAACGTCCGAGCATGCGCAGCGCACGGCCGCGCTGGGTCACCGCTTCCAGCTGCAGGGTCGGCGGCACCTCGCCGGCCTCCTCCAGCAGCGCGCGTTGGCGGTCCAGCGTCTGCAGCGCCAGCTGGTAGTCGCCCATACCGATCCGCAACCGGCCGATCACGCCTTCCAGCTCGGCCAACGACAGCGGTTGATCGCGCAGTTCCGCCTCACCGCGTTGCTGACCGGTGGCCAGCAGCTGGCGCAGATCGAAGCTGCCATGGCGCACGCCCGCGGCGCGGTCGAACAGGCCTACGGTGAAATCCTGCATGGCCTGCGCACGCGCGACCTCGCGCCGGGCCTGCTGCATATGCCACAGCGCGGTGAGCGCCAGTGCGAGCAGCGCCAGCACTGCCATGCTGCCCAACGCCACGCCCCAGCGATGCCGGCCCAGGTATTTGCGCAGCCGGTAGCCCACGTGCTGCGGGCGGGCGTGGATCGGGCGGCCTTCGAGGAAGCGGCGCAGGTCCTGGGCCAAGGCTTCCACCGAGGCGTAGCGCTGCGCAGGTTCCTTCTGCAGGGCCTTGAGCAGGATGGTGTCCAGATCGCCGCGCAGGCGACGCGACAGGCGCCTTGCCGCCCCGGCCTGCTCCCCACCGGCAGCGGCCGCGCGGGCCATCACCGCCGAGGCGCGCGGTGCCTGCACCTCCAGGATCGAGCGCTCCCACTCGGCATCGCTGTGCCGGCGCAGGCGGTACGGCTTCTGCCCGGTGATCACCTCGAACAGCACCACGCCCAGCGAGTACACATCGGTCAGCGTGGAGACCGGCTCGCCGCGCACCTGCTCCGGCGCCGCGTAGTGCAGGGTGAACGCGCGTGCTTCCGTGGGCGGGTGCGCGGGCGGCTTGCCGTGGTCATCGTCGAGCAGCTTGGCGATGCCGAAATCCAGCAGCTTCACCTCGCCCTCCGCCGTCACCAGGATGTTGGACGGCTTCAGATCGCGATGCACGATCAGGTTGGCGTGGGCGTGGCTGACCACCGCGCAGACCTGCAGCATCAGCTGCAGGCGCCGCTCCAGCGGCAGTGCCAGGCGCTGGCAGTGCTCGGTGATCGGCTCGCCTTCGACATACGCCAGCGCCAGATAGGGCTGGCCGTCCAGGTCCACACCGGCATCCAACAGCTGGGCCAGGTTCGGGTGCTGCAGCCGCGCCAGAATTTCGCGTTCGCGGCTGAAGCGCTGGCGCAGGCCGGGATCGGCGTAGCCGCTGCGCAGCAGCTTCAGGGCGACCTGGCGCTCATACAGGCCATCGGCGCGCTCGGCCAGCCAGACCTCACCCATCCCGCCTTCGCCGAGCGCCCGCAACAGCCGGTAGGGACCGACCCGGGTGCCTGCCCGGCTGTCTTCCGGCGGCGCGGTCCACAGGGGCTGCGCCAGGAATTCATGGCTGTCCCGCTCATGGGCGAGCAGGCGCTCCACATCCTCGGCCAGCCCCGGATCGTCGGCGCGCAGGCGCAGCAGCCGCTGCTCTCGCGCCGGTTCGGGCAGTTCCAGCAATTGATCCAGCAGGCAGGACAACTGCCGCCAGCGTGACGCCTCCATCGGTCCTCTCCCCGGACGATGCGTGGCTTTTCAGGGCTCCCCGACCGAAGCCAGCAGGAACATGCGCGCCTTCTGCCAGTCGCGGCGGATGCTGCGCTCCGAGCGTTGGCATAGATCGGCGATCTCCTGCTCGGACAGGCCGGCGAAGTAACGCAGTTCCACCACCTTGGCCAGGTGTGCATCCACCGCATGCAGCCGGGCCAGCGCCACATCCAGCGCCAGCAGGTCTTCATCCAGGCGCACGCCGCTGCTGCTGTTCTCCGGCAGCTCCACCCGCTTGAGATCACCGCCGCGTTTGCGCGCCAGCCGGTTGCGTGCGTAATCGACCACCACGCTGCGCATCGCCGAGGCGGCGTAGGCGAAGAAGTGGGCGCGATCCTCAAAGCGGGCCGCGCCCCGGGAGCCGAGCAGCTTCAAATAGGACTCGTGCACCAGCGAGGTGGCATCCAGGGTGCGCCCCTGCTGCCCGGCCAGCTGCCGACGGGCCATGCTGTGCAGCTCGTGATAGAGCAGGGTCAGGACCCGGTCGAGCGCGGCGCGGTCGCCCGCCCGGGCCGAATCGAGCCATACGGTGATATCCGGTCCCTGGTCCATCGCACACCCCCGCCGGTGACGTTGGCCGGACTATACCGCCCGGCAGGCGATGGCCGCGCGACGGCTCAACGCTGGCAGTAGCCGCACCAGACGCTGGCGCGCTGGCCGATGGTGGCGTGGCGGAGCAGCCGGCCACACTGCCGGCAGGGCTCGCCTTCACGCCCGTAGACCAGCAGCTCCTGCTCGAAGTACCCCGGCGCCCCGTCCGGATTGATGAAATCGCGCAGGGTGGTGCCGCCGCGGGTGATGGCGTAGGTCAGGATCTGTTTCACCGCATCGGCCAGGCGCTGGTAGCGCGCGCGGGAGATCTTGCCGGCCTCGCGCAGCGGGTTGATTCCGGCCATGAACAGGCTTTCGGCGGCGTAGATGTTACCCACCCCGACCACGATGCCCTGGTCCATGAGGAAGGTCTTCACCGACGCGCTGCGGCCGCGGCTGCGGGCGAAGAGATAGTCGCCATCGAAGGCCTCATCCAGCGGCTCGGGCCCCAGCGCTGCCAGCAGCTCATGGGTTTGCCCGGCCGGCTGCCAGAGCAGGCTGCCGAAGCGGCGCGGGTCGTTGAAGCGCAGCAACCGCCCATTGTCCAGGCTGATGTCGACGTGGTCGTGCGCACGTACCGGGGTGTCGCCGGGCAGCACCCGCAGACTGCCGGACATGCCCAGGTGCAGCAGCGCGCTGCCGATGGCGGTATCGAGCAGCAGGTACTTGGCGCGACGGCGCACGCCCTGGATGGCCTGCCCGGGGAGCAGCGTGCTGATCTCCGGCGGAATCGGCCAGCGCAGGTCGGGGCGGCGGAGGATCACGCCGTGGACACTGCGGCCTTCCAGGTGCGGGGAAAGGCCGCGGCGGGTGGTTTCTACTTCGGGGAGCTCGGGCATGGGGGGATTCTAGCGCCGGGCTGCGGAGGGCCGACTACGACCCACCGCAACACGGTGCGCTTCCCTTCAGGCCTGCGCGTCCTCCGGCACCGCGGGGTTGCCTGCGTCGGCCGGTTCGGCGGTATCGCTCGGCGCGTTCACCGTCACCGGGTGCTTGTCCGGGAACAGCGTAGGCAGTGTGGCGACAAACTGGACCAGGCAGTCGTCGGCATAGCGTTGTACGGTCTGCTTCACCATCGCATAGTCATCGGCCTGCCAGGCCTCCAGCGGGGCGGCGACCGGCTCGGTGACGTTGCACTGGGCACCTTCGCCACCGGTGAGGCGCATGGTGGGCAGCTTGCGCCGGTACGGGAAGCCCAGGCTCAGCGATTGACGCAGTTCATACAGGGTCTGCGAATCATCCAGTTCCTGGTAGACCAGGATGAAGTCGCCCAGCGTGGCCTGCACCGGCTTCTCCTCGGTAGGCACAGCGCCAGGGTGTGCTTTGAAGTAGTCGTCCAGGCGGGTGCGCACCTGCGCCTGCATTGGGCCGAACGCGGGATGCACGACGCTCTCGATGCGGGTGCCTTTCAACTGTCCTTTGCCGAAGGAGCTGCCGGCGATCCTGCCAGACAGCAGCGACATCGCGACCTGCGCGCCGGCCACCTTGGCCGTGGTGGAGCGCTGCACCAGGCGCAGGGACTTGGCGCCGATGGGTTGACCGCCGGAGTCGGTCTGCAGCTGCGCGGTGATGGGGATCAGATGCTCCCATGCCGGTGCTGCAGGGGCGACAGCGGCATCGTCTGTGGCGCTTGCATCAGCGGCCACGGCAATCGCATCGGAGGGAAGTTCGCTGTCGTCCACGGCAAGCTCGGGGGGATCGACGGATACCGGCTCGCTGGCCATGGTCTGCATGCTGATGACGATGCCGCCGAGCAGCATCGCGGTGAGGAGGGTGTACTGGGTTTTCATGGTGTCGTTCCTGGGTCGTCCTTGGCGAGACCCGTGGACGCCCATCGGTGCAACGGCCCTGCATCCACGTCCATGTTCTTCCTGCTGCGATCCATCGCAGTCAACATGCCGAGCCTGCAGAACACGCTGATCGACCGGCGTGCCGGGATCATCCTGTCTTCTGCCTGTTTTCAGGCAGTCGTGCGCGTACCGGCATGTTCGCCGGCGGGCGATCTTATATCAGCGGCGGACGGTCATGGAAGTTGAGCATCTCCTGCTTTTGCGCCATTACGGGACGTATGCCGCCGATTCCGGGCAATTTTTGCAGTAGCCGCTGTTCAATCACCTCTGGGGATCGGGTGTCGGAAAGTCTCTACCCAACACGCAGGCATCTGTTGACTTCCAGCCACAGATGCGATTTTCACCCCGGCCTACACCGGCATTGAGTCATCCGGCTGTGCCATGAACGTGAAAGGATCTTCGTAGTCCTTTAACCGGGCGATAGGAAGCCACTCTTCGGGAATCCATGGAGAGACCACCTCAACGTGGAAGCCATGCCACCACGCAATCTTTGCGTAGACGACCGCTGCAGTGCAAATCAGGTTTTGTTGTAAATCCGCTTTCCTCTCTGCTTCTGCGTCGCATCAACGTTGGGTCCACCAACTCCGTCAAAGCAGCTTCCATGCTCGGAACATCCCCCGCCGCAAGTGCGATGTGGAAGCGGCTGTCCGCTTGGTGAGCTGCCTGCTTGGCAGGAACGTCCGATAGGAAGTTGACGCAGCGCGGCGTCAGGACCTCCCACGCGCCGGACAGCGCAAGCAAGGTGTTGTAGTGATGAAACTCATCCATCCTTGGATTGTCGATTCGCGTAGCAGCGGCGGATCCAGGAGAGAACGGTCGTTCGAACCCGGCAAACCAGTTGATCAGGGGGACCTCGTTCGAGATCAGCGGCATCAGGTACGTCGACGTCAAACATATGCCATCAGGACGCTGTTGATACATCGCGCGAGTCAACTTACCGGACGCAAGGGCCCACCGCCTAAGCAGGTCGATGTCTCCTTGCTCAAACCAAGCAAGAAGCCCCCTAACGGTCGAGTAGTCGCCTAGCAGTGACTTGCACGTATAGGCGTCGCCTGTTGAACCCTCAATGTGCGCGATGTACGCCTCCGGCTTGAGTCCCCACATGGGATCCAAGAAGGTCTTGAGGTGATCAACCGCTGGTGGAACACCCTGAATGTGCCGGTCCCTCTGCATTTCAATCACCATCGTTGGACCTTGGCCACGACGCGTTGTCCTGGTCCATCAAGAAGGTCTTCACCAAGGTGCTGCAGCCGCGGCCGCGGCTGCGCCGGTACGCACGCACCGAGGTGTCGCCGGGCAGCATGCGCAGGCTACCGGGCATGCCAAGGTGCAGCAGCGCGCTGCCAATGGCGGTATCGAACCGCAGGTACTTGGCGCGGCGGCGCACGCTTTGGATGAACGGCCCGGAAGCAGCGTGCTGATCTCCGACGGCACCATCCTACGCAACACCTGATGCTTCTGGCTCATCTGTGATGCTGAACAGTTCCCGACGATACAGGGTCTTCAGCTTAATCCTTTTCGCTGAGAACACGTCAAAGCTTCGATCCAGATCCTCCAGACTCGGGGTGACCTGCACGAGGTATCCATTTTCGTACTCATCGACAATGAAGCCCTCCGCCTTCATCGCATCCCGGTCGCCCTCTTCGGAGAACTCGTCGCCAAAATAAGTTGCCCACGCAACGTTGTGCAGCTCAGGAGCAAGCGAAGCGCCGAACGACCCTATTTCAAATGACGACCATGCGCCCCGTCGCCCAGTTTCGCGCGGAGTGAACAGATGGAGCATTCCAATCTGGGGCGGAAAGATCCGAACAAGCTCACTGAACAGCATTCCCCAGTCGACTCGGGAGTTCCACGGGGCGGAGATGCTGACACTCGCGGGGACCACCTTCCCTGCATGGTTATAGATTCGGTGTCGCACGTAGCCACTCGACCTTACAACCCTCTTCCGCCGCCAGGCGAACGACATGGGTGCTTCAAAGCTCCGGCCCTGCGATTTGACGGTAGCCATCGCTGCCCACCAACGTTCCAACGATTCATCCCCAAGGAAGTCATCCTTGATCTTGTCCGGGTTGAAAGAAACCTGTTCCGGAGTCATGCCGTGACTTTCGAGGAGCGCGACCAGTGCCCGACCTCGCTCCAGCTCGATAGTGTTCACACGAGTTCTGATGGATATTTGCACGTACTTCTTCATCAATACTCCGTGAGAATTCCGGTTTTTGGGTCGTATCGATAGACCTTTCCGCCCGTTGCCTCGATGGCGGCCTTCCTGGCAGCGTAGACAGATCCATGCTGCCGAGCCGTTTCACGCGCCAACGTGGACGCACTACGACCGAGGCGGCGCGCGATGGAGCGGATGCTCGCACCGTTACCGCGCTCGATCTGAAGCACGGCACGCTCTTCGGAACTCAAATGACTGGGCTGCTTTCCCATGCGGCCACCCTACGTAATTGCGGGGTATTGCACTTGGAAGTCGAGTCCAAGCACTTGATTCTTGACGCCGCCCTCTTTTGATCAGGTGACATCGCGCTCAAGCATGGGCTCTTCCTCAATCCGAAATCTTCCGGGGCGGTACAACGTCTTGAGCTCTGCGCGGCGACGGGAGAAGGAATCGAAATCACTCTTCACATCTTCCAACCTTTTGGTCACGGTGACGAGGTATCCATTGGACTGCTCGTCTACAGAAAATCCCCGTTCGCGCATCTTCTGACGATCTCCTTCATCTGCGAACTCATCTCCGTAGTACATAGCCCACGCGATATTGGTGATATCTGGATTCAAAGCTGCCCCAAACGATCCCGCTTCGAAAGACGACCATGGACTCGGCCGCCCTATTTCCGGAGAAGTGAAAAGATGGAGCATCGCCAAACGAGGGGGAAAGACGCCAATGAGCGCACGAAAGACTTCAATCCATTCTATCTTCGGACTCCACTGGGCCGTAAGGCTAACCGTCCCCGGCAACAATGCTCCCCGGTTGTTTCGCATCGTATGGCAAACGTAGCCGGTCGACTTCACTGCGTCCTTTCGCCTCCACGCAAAGTCAAGGCTGAAATCAGAGACAGCACCCTCAACTCGCATCTGCGCCACCTCGCTCCACCAGACATCCAAGGCATCAGCGCCTTCAAAATCATCCTTGAATCTATCTGGGTTGTGGGACACCTGCTGCGGATACAGATGCCCGTCGCCCAAGGAGAGAACGTTTAGCAACGCCCTTCCAACCTCCTGTGGCTTCGTATCGATGCGGCTACGAAGCGCAATTTTGACGTATGCCTTCATTAGAATCCCGTCAATACTCCCGTCTTCGGATCATAGCGATAGATTTTGCCACCCGCATCTCTGATCTGGTCCAGGATGTTCTGCGCAACAGATTGCGTGCGGAGACTCACCACAAGATTAAGGTTTATCGCGGACTAGCGTGGAGCCTTGGCTGACCAACGGTACCCTTGAGGCCTGATTTCCTGGGCTCGAGGGTGCGGCCATGCTGGACCGGAAGACGATCGAGAAGCTTGGTGGCTGGGAGGGCTATCGGGTAGAGCGTCTTGCGTGGCCTGAGGATGGCAGCCGCACCGTCACGATCTAACTCAAACCGTCTGCGCGGACGATGCACTGCGAGCACTGCGGCAGCCGATGCCGGCAGGTGCGTGAGACGACGGTGTGCCGGGTGCGGGACCTGCCCATGATGGCGTTTCGTGTTGCTTTGGTAGTTCCACGGCGTAGGGTCTGGTGCGATCAGTGCGGTGGCCCGCGGCTGGAGAGGCTGAGCTGGCTGGGCCGCTATCAACGGGTCACCGACCGGCTGGCTGAGGCAGTCAATCAGTTGCTGGCTTCCAGCAACATTCTGGCGGTCGCCCGCTTCTTCCAGCTGCGGTGGCACACGGTCAAATCGCTGGATAAAGCCCTATTGGGCCGAACCGTCCAAGAGCCGGACTGGAGCCAGGTCCACTATCTGGCGATGGACGAGTTCGCACTGCACAAGGGCCATCGCTACGCCACCGTCGTCGTCGACCCGATAAGTCGCCAGGTGTTGTGGATCGGCAACGGTCGCTCCCGTGAGACCGCAGCGACGTTCTTCAAGCAACTGCAACTGCCCCAACGCTGAGATCGTCTTCGACTTGTTCCATGTGGTGGCCAAGTGCGGCCGCGAAGTCATTGACCGGGTTCGTGTCGATCAGGTCAGCAAGCTGCGGGACGATAAGCCGGCCCGCCGGGTAATCAAGTCCAGTCTCTGGCTGCTGCTGCGCAACCGGAAGAACCTGGATAGGGGGCAAGCGGTACAGCTGAGCGAACTACTGGCGGCAAATCAACCGCTGCTCACCACCTACCTCATGCGTGATGAGCTGAAGCGGCTATGGTTCTACCGCCGCCCTGCCTAGGTCCAACAGGCGTGGGAGCGTTGGCTCGAACAAGCCCAAGGCAGCGGAATCGCTGCTCTGGCCCTGTTCGCACAACCTCTCACAGCCTATCTGCCCGGGATCCTGTCTCGCTGCCGACACCCGCTCAATACCAGCATCGTCGAAGGCATCAACAACACCATCAAGGTCATCAAGCGCCGGGCCTACGGATACCGGGATCAGGAGTATTTCTTCCTGAAGATCCCCGCAGCCTTCCCCGGTATTCCGCGATGCCCTAACTTTCAGCCGCCAAGCACAGGCTCTTCTTCGATGCGGAAAAGGCCTTTTCTATACATCGCCTTCAGCTTTGCTCGACGAAGCGAGAAATCTGCGAAATCCGTTTCCACATCCTGTAGATCATCAGTGACCTTCACCAGATAGCCGTTGGCGAAATCGTCCACCCTGTACCCCGCGTCCCGGATTTCCTGCCGGTTGCCCTCAATGGCGAACTCATCCCCGAAGTAGGTAGCCCAGGCAAGATTGGGGAGTTGGGGCGATAGAGATGCCCCTAACGATCCGGCCTCAAACGACGCCCAAGCCGCACTCTTCACGTTTTCCGGTGCAGTGAAAAGGTGGAGCATGGCAAGTTGTGCCGGAAACAACGTCAGAATGGAACGGAACAAGCGCTCCCATGCGACTGACTTGTTCCAGGGAGCAGTGATGACGATCGCCGCAGGCACCGGCGCTCCCGCATCGTTGACGATACCGTGCCGCACATATCCGTTTGACTTGACTAGCGTCTTTCTCCGCCATGCGAATCTCCGGGGCGATTGGTATGAGCGCCCTCGTGAACTGACGGTTGCCATCTCCGCCCAGTGCGCGGCAATGCTTGCCTCTCCATCAAAGCTCTCTGTGAAACGATCGGCACTATGAGACACCTGTTGAGGAGCCATGCCCTCGGAGGCAAGGGCAGAGATCAACGCCCTGCCCAGGCCAGATTGGTAGTTTCCGCGCGAGAGCGGATGGCTATCACAACGAGCTTTCTCATTCGAACTCCGTAAGAACTCCAGTCTTTGGATCGTAACGGTAGATCTTGGGGGGACTTCGGCACCACCGCACCAGGGTGGGCCGCACGCAGCGCTTTGCGCCCGGTGTAGATGCGGCTTCCATCGGCGGTCATGCGCAGGTTGGAAGACAGGTCACGCCCCTCTGCATCGGTGGCCGATACGACGTACGTACCGGACAGAGTCACGCAACCGGAGAGACTACAGATGGCCACCCTGCAGTCGTAGGAGAAGGCATCGTAGCCATCGACGATCCCCTGATCGATGAGCGCGAATAGTTCCTGGCAAATGACCAAGTCTTCCGGAATCACTGCATCTTCTCCTAGAGCTCAAAATCCCGCGCGTCATGCGATTCCGCCCCACGCCAGTATCGGACGGCGTAACCACTACCGAGCTCAACCGCAACGCGGCAAGTCAGCATCCTGCCCTGCGTATTGAAGGCCTGCTCCCTTTCTGCAGTCCAGTAGTTCTCATGCGGATCGTCCCAATTGAGCATGGAATCGAAAGTATCCGCCCACTGCTGCAGATCATCGACCAACCCGGGCATCAGTGGCAGCGATGCAGGATCAATGGCACCGGTCGGGAACTCGTCAT
Source organism: Stenotrophomonas sp. TWI819 (assembly GCF_039673075.1). Classification (NCBI taxonomy): domain Bacteria; kingdom Pseudomonadati; phylum Pseudomonadota; class Gammaproteobacteria; order Lysobacterales; family Lysobacteraceae; genus Stenotrophomonas; species Stenotrophomonas sp. TWI819. The sequence continues at coordinate 153,356 of NZ_JBDJKY010000006.1, forward strand.
CCCAGATGGCAAAGCACCCGTAGTCCGCCATGACCTTGAGCTTGATCGGACCATGAGCCTCGGCCACCTCGCGCGTCATTTCGCTGCGTTGCAGGTGTAGGGGCTCTCGTTTCGGAGCTCTTCACCCGTCTGCAGGTCCTTGATATGCACCACCGCAGCAGGATGGGCCGCACACAGCGCGTTGCGCGCGGTGTAGATGCGGCTTCCATCGGCGGTCATGCGCATGTTGGAGGACAGGTCACGCCCCTCTGCATCAGTGGCCGATACGACGTACGTACCGGAAAGCGTCACGCAGCCGGAGAGACTACAGATGACCAAGGCAGTGACAAGGACACTATGAGTACGACTTGAGCGGATGAATGACATCTGTTGCTCCTTGGGTAGCGCCTATGACTCAGTCTTTGCGCTGGAAGGCATCCGCAGCGCAATGTTTATCAGGGAATGCACGCGCGCGATTTGGGGTACTGCTTGCAGTAGGCACCGTTCAACCGCCTTTGGGGATCGGGTATCGGAATATCTTTCCCCAACAGGCACGCGTCTGTCGACTTCCAGCCGCTGATGCGACAGATCGGGGTGTCACGTCCTCGAGGAGAGTGCGTATAGCCGAGCCGTTCCATGCATATCATTGAGCCTGCAACCTGGCTGAGCGTTCTTGGCACGCGCTCCTTCACCCGCAGGCCGCCGAAGGGGCTGTCATAGCCGCAGTTCAGCAGGTCCTTCCATAGCACCACGTCTTCGGTCCCTGGCTTCTTCCACATTTCCCAATTGTCGGGCGGTGGAGCGAATGCATTGCGTGGAAGGCAACCTGCTGTCAGAAACACGACGAAGGCCAACAGGGTGATCCTGATCAATCTCTTCTCCTTGTCAGCTACCTGCGGACGGGTTTAGCGCACCAGGAATGAACATCCAGCGGCCGCCAAAATCCGTCTCATTCAAACGTTACGACGCATTCCTTCAGAGAATACACACGACCGTCCGAGAGCTCGAAACTGTCACCCTCAAACCGAGCCAGCAGAAGTCCAAGGTGGCGCGCCCCGTCTTCCACATCCGCCCTCCACCCATCTATGTCACCCCGACAGATCATCGCGCGAAACAAGTCGCCGTCCGGAGTCAGGACCGAACACGGATCAGATATGCGACCGCCAAACGTTGCACTCCTCTCTGCAACTCCGTCCAAAAGAGTTCTAAAAAGTAACTTTTCAGCAGTTCTCCCGTCATCTTGGTAGTAAATGGCCATTTGGCCGTCCACTTCCTGCAGCCCAGGGACTAGCCTAGCTTCCCGCCGCTCCAGCTTCCCGCCCAGAATTTTTTCGATTTCAGTGAGGTCTTCGCTCATGGGCACGCTTCTCAATCTTTCGGCGCAGGCACGAAGGTCAGAAACCGAGCCCCATGCAGAGTCACTACTTCACTCATTGCCAGCCACCATGTTCGCGAAATAGTTTTCAACCATCAACCTCAACAAGAAGTACTAACTCATCCTCAGCGAACACTGGTCGAGCACCATTGCGCCAGATGGATAGATAGGGCGCGAAGGTCAGAGGGAGCTCAATCATCACCTCGATGACGTACCAACAGAGATAGTAATCGCCCGCGATCCCATACAGCGCTTCCATCAGCGCATCGATCACAGGATCGACATCTCCAAGGGCGAAGTCCACTTCATCGCCTATGAATGCAAGCATCCATCCCGCTGGCGAATCTGGGTCTTTTGGAAGCTGAAAAGATCGCCGGTCGCGGATGACTACGCGCGCTCCTTCCGCTATGCCTTGAAGTCTTGCATTTCCTCGCTCGCTGCAGAAGGCAGCGAGTTCTTCCAGCCACGCCTTGGCGGCTGACAGTAGAACCACGGCATCATCGGGGCTTTTTGGTTGGAAGTAGAGGTAATCATCCAATTTTGAAGCATCGAGCACCTCCTTCGTCCTACGATGCAGCTCCGTACCCGCTGCGCCGTCACTGAAGATGGAGCGCAGCTGATCTTGATCAAGCTCTTGTTTGAATAGTCCAAGGAAGTGCGATTTGTCAAATTCGCGCAAACCCTTGGAGCACATTAGCCAATCATTGAGTAGGTCGTTCATCTAAGTCTTCTTGGGTAGCGGTGGAAGCAGGTCGGGGTCGATTTTCAGGCGGAACGTCCCAGTTGAGCATGGATTCGAGGAGGTCCACCCACCGCTGCACATCCTCGGCCAACCCGGGTGTCAGTGGCAGCGGTGCAGGATCGATGGGCCCAGTCGGGCACTCGTCGTCCCAATAGGCAAAGCTCCCGTAGTCCGCCGTGACCTTGAGCTTGATCGGGGCCGTGACCCTTAGCCACCTCGCGCGTCATTTCGCCGGATTGCAGGTGTAAGGGCCCTCCGAGCGCAGCTCTTCACCCGTCTGCAGGTCCTTGATGTGCACCACCGCACCAGGGTAGGCCGCACACAGCGCGTTGCGCGCGGTGTGGATGCGGCTTCCATCGGCGGTCATGCGCAGGTTGGAGGACAGGTCACGCCCCTCTGCATCGGTGGCCGATACGACGTGCGTACCGGACAGCGTCACGCAGCCGGAAAGACTGAAAATGGCCAAGGCAGTGACAAGAACACTACGACTCGAGCGGATGAATGACATCTGTTACTCCTTGGGCAGCACTTATGACTCAGTCTTTGCGCTGGAAGGCTTCCGCAGCGCAATGCTGATCAGGGAATGCACGCGCTCGATTTTGGGTACGTTTTGCTGTAGCCACCGTTCAACCGCTTTTGCGGATCGGTTGTCCGAATATCTTTCCCCAACAGACACGCATCTGTCGTCTTCCAGCCACTGATGCGACATATCGGGATGTCACGCCCTCCTAGGGAATGGGTATATCCAAGCCGCTCCATACAGATCATGGTGCCTGCGACCTGGCTGAGGGCTCTTGGCACTTCAGCCTTCACCCCAGCACCGCTGAACGGGCTGTTGTAGCCGCAGTTCAGCAGGTTCTTCCATGGCACCACGCCCTCGGCCCCTAGCAACTTCCACATTTCCCAGTTGTAGGCCTGCGACAGGTTAGACCGCGAGGCCCCATGTATTACATCGTCTATTGCAACCAGAACGGGCGGCCATCCAGATCATCATATGCCGCAAGCGGAATTCGCTTGTCCATCATATAAGCAGGCATTTGACTCCGGACTACCCTTACCGGTTCATAGCAGTAGCTTGATGCTGGATCTGATGCAAACTCTTGAAAGTTAACCTCAGCAGACTCCATGCAATGCTCGATCGCATCGAAGTATCGGGAGAATACCTTCGCAAGATTATCTGCCCCAAGATCAAGCCCACCTTGCATTGCCTCAACTTGATTTAGTATTGACAAGAGCGCCGAGCTGGAAGTTCCAGAAAACACGTCCTTCACCTTCTCCAGTATCTGCCTTGTAGACGCTACATCCACTCTTCGTACGTAGCGTCTGTAAAGCCGATCAGTAACAAGCTCGCATCCTGCGTTCGCCAGAAGCTGAGGGTGGGAGCGGATCAGCTCGAAGAAAGCTGCCATTGCTTGCGAGCTTCCCAAGTCAAACAGGGAGCTCCCCCCCCTGAATCCTACGTTGCTCATTGCTGTCACCTCATGAAGTCGATTGATTCTGGCTTGATGACGCCATTGGATTGGTCGGATATTGCTTTACGGATAGCAACTTCCTGCTGAGTAGTGACTGGGCGGTCTCAAGAAGCAAGCGCAACACGTGATCTGAATTCTGCGATCTCTTTGTCCATCACTTCGGCAGGTGTCTTCCAGCCCAGCGTCTGACGTGGTCGTGTGTTCATGAGCATCGCAACGTGGTTGAGATATTCCTGGCTCGCGCTCGACAGATCAATGCCCTTCGGCAGGAACTGGCGAAGCAATCCGTTGGTGTTCTCGTTGCTGCCGCGCTGCCATGGCGCGTGTGGATCAGCAAACCACACGTCGATATCCAGGCGGCCCATCAGCTCTGGGTAGCACGTCAGCTCCGTGCCTCGGTCGTAAGTCAAACTGGTGCGCATGGATTCGGGCAGCTTCTTTAGTTGGCGACTGAAGCCCTCCAGTGCCGCTTCAGCTGTGCATCCGTCCATCTTGCAGAGGATCACAAAACTGGTCTTTCGTTCGACCAGTGTCGCTACGCAGGAGCGGTCGAAAGCCCCCTTGATCAAGTCGCCTTCCCAGTGGCCAGGAACCAGTCGTTGCTGCACTTCTTCCGGGCGATGCACGATACGCAGCTGCTCAGGAGCCCATGTCCGCTTGGCTGCCGTCGTACGGCGCAGACCCCGCATCGGCTTGCTCTGCCGAAGTGCTTCCACCAGCTCTTTCTTCAGCTCGCCACGCGGGTGGGCATAGATGCTGGCGTAAATAGCCTCGTGGCTGATGCGCTGGCTGGAATCGTCCGGATGCATGTGGCGAAGCTTGGCAGCAATTTGCTGGGGCGACCAGCGATACAGCACCAAGTGATCACGAACGAACTGAGACAGCTCGCTGCCCTCGACAAGCCTTCGACGCCGAACAGAGCGTAGTCGGCGCGTGCGATAGGCTTTGCCGGCCTCGGCGGCGCTGTACGTCGCCGCACCTTGCCGGGCCACCTCGCGGCTCAGGGTCGAGGGACTGCGGCCCAAGCGCCTGGCGATGGATCGCATGCTCTTGCCATCCTGGATCTCGATCTGGACAACGGCGCGTTCTTCCGCGCTCAAATGGCTGTAATGCCTGGACATGCTGACACCCTACTGGTTAGCGGGTGTTGCACTTGGAAAATGAGTCTAAGCAGTGCTTCCATCAGCGCATCGATCACCGGATCGACATCTCCAAGAGCGAAGTCCACTTCATCGCCTATGAATGCAAGCATCCATCCCGCTGGCGAGTCTGGGTCTTTTGGAAGCTGAAAAGATCGCCGGTCGCGTATAACGATGCGCGCTCCTTCCGCTATACCTTGAAGTCTTGCATTTCCTCGGTCGCTGCAGAATGCAGCGGGCTTTTCCAACCCCGCCCTGGCGGCTGATAGCAGAAGCACGGGATCAACGGGGATTTTTGGTTGGAAGTAGAGGTAGCCATCCAATTTTGACACAACGAGCACTTCCTCGGCCCTACGGTGCAGCTCCGTACCCGTTGAGCCGTCACTGAAGATGGAGCGCAGCTGATCTTGATCAAGCTCATCTTTGAATAATCAAAGTAAGTGCGACTTGTCAAATTCGCGCAAAACCCTTGGAGAACATTAGCCAATCATTGAGTAGGTCGTTCATCCAGGTCTTTTCGGGTAGCGCTGGAAGCAGGTTGGGGTCGATTTTCAGGCGGAACGTCCCAGTTGAGCATGGATTCGAGGAGGTCCACCAACCGCTGCACATCCTCGGCCAACCCGGGCGTCAGTGGCAGCGGTGCAGGATCGATGGGCCCAGTCGGGCACTCGTCGTCCCAATAGGCAAAGCTCCCGTAGTCCGCCGTGACCTTGAGCTTGATCGGGGCCGTGACCCTTAGCCACCTCGCGCGTCATTTCGCCGGATTGCAGGTGTAAGGGCCCTCCGAGCGCAGCTCTTCACCCGTCTGCAGGTCCTTGATGTGCACCACCGCACCAGGGTGGGCCGCACATAGCGCATTGCGCGCCGTGTAGATGCGGCTTCCATCGGCGGTCATGCGCAGGTTGGAAGACAGCTCACGCCCCTCTGCATCGGTGGCCGATACGACGTACGTACCGGAAAGCGTCACGCAGCCGGAGAGACTACAGATGACCAGGGCAATGACAAGAACACTGCGACTGCGACCCGAGCGGATGACTGACATCTGTTGCTCCTTGGTAGAGGCGCATTGGCCTCACGATCAAGTTCATCAGGTGCGTGCTACGGGTATCGAGTCGTCAGATTTCGCCATGAACGCAAACACATCTTCGTACTTCGGTAGCGGCGCGATGGGCAGCCACTCCTTCGGAACGAATGGCGAGTCAACGTTGACCTGGAATCCATGCCGCCAAGCGATTTTTGCGTAGACGATGGCAAACGTGCAGATCAAGTGTTGGCTGTAGCCGCTCTCCTCGCGTTGACGACGCCGCATCAGCTTCGGTTCAACGAGCTCGGCCAGCGCCGACTCCATCCCACCCACATCGCCCTCCGTCAGCGAAAGGTGGAAACGGCTATCTGCCTGATACGCCGCCTGTTTTGCCGGGACGTCGCTGAGGAATTCGCGGCAGCGCTCTGCGAGCGGCTTCCAGTCGCCGCGAAGTGCCAGCCACGTGTTGTAGTGGTAGTACTCATCCATCCGGGGATTGTTGAGGCGAGTAGAAGCAGGGCTGCCACTCTCCAATGAGAATGGATAGGCGAATTTGCCGAACCAATCGATGAGAGATGGCTCGTTGGAGAGCAGTGGCATCAGGTACACCGGAGTGAAGTACACGCCCTTCGGGTCATGTTGGTACGTGATGCGCTTCAACTTGCCCGATACGTACGCCCACTGCTTAAGCCCATTGATATCTCCGCCTTCAAACCATGCCAGCAGGGCTCTCACCATTGCGTATTCGTGCAGCAGCGCCTTACAGATGTAGGGATCACCAGTGCCCTTCTCGATGTGTGCAATGTACGCATCAGCGTCGAGGCCAATGTTGGGATCAAGAAACAGCTTTAGACGCTCGATTCCGGCTTCGAAGCTCGCCATATTGTTGTCATCTTTCATTATTCATTTCCATCGACTAAGCGTGACCATAACCAATTCACCGGAAGTCTTGTTTACGCCAGCTACTGCGATCTTCAACGTTCCGTTCGCCATGGCGGTGCGCACCGCGTTCTCGGCAGTAATCTCGTAAAGCGCCTCGGCGAGGCCGCAGATCGAAGGTGGTAACGCACCCTCGAACCAGCGTGGTTCTTCGCCCACGGAATCGGGCGTTCTCGCCAAGCCATGTCTTCTCCACACGTGTCAGTCCGCCGCGAGAACCACGCTCCCGTGAATTGGATATGTCGTGACCCTCTGTCTAGTATGGTTCCCTATAATCTGTGGGATCTTGCCAATACCTAACGTGATGTGCTGCCCCCAGTTCCTTGGCGACCTTTGAAGTCAGCGATCGGCCTTTCGCCTCGAAATCCAGTTCTTCGGCTTGGGTCCAATGGTCTGCAGTAGGATCGTCCCAATCTAGCTTCTGCTCATAGAACTCAACCCAGCGTTTAAGTTCTAGAACCAGATCCTTTGAAATCGGCAGGGACTCCGGGTCAATATCTCCCGTTGCGAACTCGTCGTCCCATAGCGCATAGGCCTTGTAGTCAGGCATCACCTTGATCTTCATCTCGGACCGCTTCCTGCAGGATTTGCGCCCACTACGAATCCATTCCTGGAAACGGTAATCGCGACTCTTTGGACCTTGCCATTCAACATAACCTCATAGACGGAACGACCCGTTCCTTGGCCTTGGTATCCGACGAACTTACCTGACTTCAAAGCATACATAACGAATGCTGGAATATCGGCCTGCGACACGCCAATGTTAGCAAAGTCGCCCGCATGCTCCTTGATGATATGGCCCAAGCCTGCCTTCGGCGTGCCCCTCTCCAGGAATGCGATTGTTCCATTTGGCAATCGCACGACGGCCACAACATCCTGCACGGTTATCTTCGTTCCAACAGAGAGAAGCTCGGCAATGAGAGTCCGGTTGGAGACAGCTTCCTTAATCGCACCAGTGACAACTGCAGCCTCCTGTTTCGCGAGCGGAGCGCTGAGTCCACCGCTGGCGAGGGAAGCAGCGATGATGGCCCACCCAGCCTTTTCGTTACCTCTGTTGATCTCACCGATGCCGTCAGCCACGCCCTTGGCGCTTACGGCCATGCAACCAAGACCGGTTGCGCACAAAGGAATTGTTACAGCCCCGGACTTGGCTGCCTCATTCGCTGACGGAACCATCTGCTGGTAGTCGATCAGCTGCCCCAGGTACAGACCATTACCTGGATCTCTAGGGATGGTCTGAGCAAATCACGCGCAATGCTGGATTCTTGAGTAAAACAGCGTCCGCGCGTTACCTGAGCAGCGGATAGTTGCGAAAATGGGGTTTTGGAGGTCCCGTTAGGCACCTCCAGACGGATTTATCCCCGGGCCGGCAGGAACTGCCGACGGGTCATCCACAGGTTGGACAGCGCAAGCAGCGTCAGCACCTGCGTGCTGTTCTTGGCCAGGCCGCGATAGCGCACTTTGGTGTAACCAAACTGGCGCTTGATCACCCGGAAGGGATGCTGCACCTTCGCACGCATGCTGGCTTTGCAACTTTCCCAGCGCTCGTGCTGCCGGCGCTCCCTCGCGTTCTTGATCGCCTTCACTTTGCCTCGCTTCCTGGCGATCAAGAAGGCCGCCTTCGAGTCCTGAAGCTCCGGCCGCGAGTCCGCTCCGGTATAGCCGCTGTCGCCCAGCACACAGCCCTCTTTGCCGTGCAGGAGCTCGTGCGTGATCGTGACATCGCCGACATTGGCAGCCGTGCACTTCACGTGGTGCACAAGGCCGGAGAACTCATCCACGCCGATGTGCGCCTTCATGCCGAAGTACCATTGATTGCCCTTCCGGGTCTGGTGCATCTCCGGATCACGCGCCTTGTCGGCATTCTTGGTAGAACTGGGCGCGTGGATGATCGTGGCATCCACGATCGTACCTGCGCGTAGGCTCAGGCCGTGATGCTGCAGGTGTGCGTTGACGGCCTCAAGCATCCTGGCGCCCAGCCTTTGAGTCTCCAGCAACCGACGGAAGTTGAGGATCGTGGTCTCGTCGGGGATACGCTCAAGGCTGTTGATGCCGGCAAATCGGCGCATCACCGCCATGTCATACAGCGCTTCTTCCATCGACGGGTCGCTCAGGGCGTACCACTGCTGCAGGAAGTGGATGCGCAACATTGTCGCCAGCGGGTACGGCTGACGACCTCGTCGGCCTGAAACCGGATAGTGCGGCTCGATCAGCGCCAGCAGCCGTTTCCAGGGAACCACCTGATCCATCTCGTCGAGCAACAGCTCGCGGCGCGTCTTCTTGCGCTGGCCCAAGCCTTCGGCATCACCGAATGTCAGCTGCATGGAGTGTCCTACAACGGGTGTCTGAGGAACCTCAAGCTTGCCCGCCAGCGGCCGGCGCCACCATCAGATTTCGCGCAGATTTGTTCAGACCATCCCTAGTGTCTATCCCTGAATTCTTAGGATCCAAGGATTCGTTCAGTCGCTGTATCCCGGCCCGAAGGTCCTCTTGACTCACGGATCAACCCTCTGCTTTGACTACACACTCCTGTAGTGGAAACTTTGAGCCATCTGCTACCAAGAATTGATCTCTATCGATCTTCCCTAACAGAATTCCCTTCGCACGCGTATTAGTGACAATATCTTGTCGCCAACCATCGATATCGCCGTGATATGACGCTGCACGAAATAGTCTTCCATCCGGGAGGACGATGGTGCACGGGTCTGACACGAGTCCGCCGGCTTTGGCGCTAGGGGTGCTTACGCCCTCCATAAGCATCCGGAAAAGCTTTCGGGCCGTAGTTCTTCCGTCGTCCTGATAATAGATGACCTCTAACCCCTCCCTGGGATTGAGGCCTGGTAGTTCGCGCTGCCCTTTTCGCGCCAGTCGCCCCCCAAGCGCCTTTTCAAGATCGTTAAGTTCATCGGTCATGTTGCGCAGCACTATATCTGCCCCAAGCGCGCTCCCGCAATCACGTGCGTCCTACCGGCATCGAGTCGTCAGATTGCGCCATGAACGCAAATGTATCCTCGTACTTCGGCAGCGGCGCAATGCGCAGCCACTCCTTCGGCACGTATGGAGATGACACCTGCACCCGGTGACCGTGAAGCCATGCAATCTTTGCGTAGACAATAGCGAACGTGCATATGAATGGCCCGGTGGTACCGCTTTCCTCTTCCTGCCGACGCTTCATCAGCTTTGGCTCGACCAACTCGTCCAGGGAGGCTTCCATGCGGGCGACGTCCCCTTCCGCTAGCGCCATGTGAAAGCGAGAGTCAGCTTGGTAATTTCCAAGCTTGGTAGGCACATCCCCCAGAAATACCTCGCAGCGCGGGACCAAAGTCTCCCAATCACCACGCAACGCCAGCAGGGTGTTGTAGTGGTAGTACTCATCCATTTTTGGATTGTTACGCCGCTTCCCAGATAGCGAGCCACTTCCAGGCATAAATGGATAGTCGAAACGCGAGAACCACTCGACGAGGTCCACGTTGTCGGAAAGCAAAGGCGTCAGATACATGGGCGTCCGGCAGTCTTTTGCTGGACGCTCCTGAAACAGGATGAGCCTGATCTTTGCTGCAACGTACGACCACTGCTTCATCCCTTCCAGGTCTTGACCCTCGAACCACGAGAGCATCGCCTTAGCGACCGCATACATGTGCAGACGCTCTTTGCAGGCGTACGGGTCTCCCGTGTTTGTCTCGATGAAACGAAGACAGGATTCCGCGTCATAGAACTGACCCGGCTGCAACCGATGGTGCAGAAGCTCAATCGCACCGCTTATGTCACTGAGGTAGTCAGCGCTCTTCACGTTCGTCACCACCGATTTATGTTCACCATTACCAACTCGCTAGTTTCCTTGTTCACCCCGGCCACCGCAATCCTCAAAGTTCCGTTCTTTATTGCCTGTTGAACCGCTGCCTCCGCCGGTGTAGGGCCAATTTTTCCAAGCACCGCATTGATCCAATCGTCCGATAGCTGGACACCGGCTTTCGTAGATCCAAGCTGGACTGTCCCGGCAGAGATCTGCTTTGAGTCCAAGATTATGGTGACCGTCCCATCTGCAGATTGCAGCACGTGGTCGAAGCCGTTGTTGCTGCCATATTTAGTACCACCAAGGGACATGAGGCCTTCTCGCTTGGCAATGTGTTCAACGAGCTCCTCGGTCAGCACGCCGGTCTGATCGCCGTGATCTACGATCCTCTGAACGAGAGCTTTCTCCGCGTCGCTTACCACGTCAACCACGCAGCCGCCGTCGCACACCTTCTGCTTACTGAGGAATCCGCCCGCGGTGACGTTTTGTGAAGGCGCACTCAGCGCCTCCGCAATAGTGTTCTGCGCAACGCGCGACTCAGTTGCCTCGTGTGCGGCCTTGGCCGCTGCCGCCGCAGCATCATCGCCAAACTTTCGCGTAATCTGCTCCGCCAAGCCCTCAGCCTTGCCTGCGACCGTTGATCCGGCAACCGCTGCACCGCCGAACGATGCGCCGCCCAGTGCATCTCCTGCCGCCACATCTGCCGCGAACGCATATGCCTTCTGGCATAGACCAGGCGACTTCATGCAGACGCCTCGCACAACCGCGATCACCTCTGGCGCCAACAAGGCCGTGCCAACGAGCACGCCTGCGGCCGATCCAACGCCGCCCCGCTGGGTGGTATGCACGTTGTACTCATCGATTGTCATGTCGCCATTCAGCATCTGGCGCATCATGTGCATCTGTTCGCAATCGTTCATTCCATCGCAAGGGAAGGAATCTCGATCATTCGTGTAGCGCCTCAGCTGCGAAAGAGCATACTCAACTGCCTTGTCATCCTTCGAATCGCTGGCAACCAACAGCATGGACGACGCGAAGCTCGCGAGCAGCTGCGGATTCTTTGTCATCAGGCCTTTGTAGATATCCTGGTTCTCAAAAGCCGTTTGCGATGCCGCAAACAGGCTCTCACCTGGCCGATTTACCCCCGCGCCGGTTCGGATCGCGCCCTCGATGAGGAACACATAGGCGTCCGCATCCGATTTCACCCCCACCTTGTCGAACAGATCGCTCCATTCCTTGTCCACCGTTCGTGCTGCCTCGGCAAACAGGCGCTTCTCCGCTTCCTGCACTGAGCACCCGCAGATCTCCGCATAGGCAATCGCGTTGTCCTTGATCCACTGCACTTCGTTCGGATGGAGCTGGCGGTTGAACTGCTCACCAGCGAGTGCAGTCGCTGCGCCGGTTTCGCCGCCAACAAGCGCCCCGATCGCGGCGCTGACGAGCTCGCGGACCCATGCCGATTCCGAGTCCGTAAGAGGCCGTCCCAGCTCGGCTGCACCTGCCCCCAAGGCTCCGGAGAGCAGGTCGCCATTTCCGGCGCCCGCGACCACAAGGCCAGTCACTGCATGCAGGATTGACTTGGCCGTTCCACCATCCTTCCAGAGGTCATACTGGCCCTGGTTGGAGGCAATGACTTCGTTTGCCTGCCGCAACAGCTCGCTCGCGGCGGCACGGTCCGCTTCCGTGGCGCCTTCGCTTTTCAGCACGCGCTCTGCAGCTGCTGCACTCACCTGGGCGTCGCGATACTTGCTCGTCATTTCTTCTGCAAGATCGCCCGCCGCGCGGAACGCCACTTCCTTCGCGATTTGCGCCGCGATCAGGTCGCGCTGCACTTTCTCCGCATCAAACTTGTTCGCAAGACCTTCCTGCTGCAGATCCGTGGCAGTGCGATCCAAGCCTGTCAGAGCAGAGGTATCGCCATTTCGCACCACGACCGTACCGGCAGAAATGTCGCTGCGGGTCACACTGCTAGCCGAGTCACCCGTTGGAACACCCAGGCTCGGACCGGGAATCGGACCACTCCAACGCGTTTCGTTCGGTGCGCCCGCATTCGCGCCTCCATTGCTCTGATCACCAATCGACCCACTGAATCCGACCGAGCCGCCAAAGCTCCCGCCGCTGTAGTTGGCTTGGTTGGAAAGATCCGTCACCCCAAGACTCTCGGTGGAAAGCAGGTTCTTGGACGGGTCAGCAGTGCTGGCAATGACCGCGCCATCCAGCTGCGTGTGGTTGCCCACATTGATCTGGTAGCCGCCCGCACCCGCCGCGATACCGGTCTGCTGGGTGGTGCTGTTGTAGTTGTTGTGGATGTCGGTCTGGCCGTAGCTCACGCTGCCGCTGCTGGCGCCGAAGCACAGCGGCGGAATGCACAGCGAGACGCCGAAGCCGCCGTTCTGGTCCTTCAGGTCGTAGTACTGGCGGTCCTGGCTGCTGGTCAGGGTCAGGTCGCGGCCGATGTCGGCCAGCACGCTGTCGCCCATGGCCTGGGCACCCTGCAGGGTGGTGTCACGGCCGCTGGTCAGTGACAGCTGGTTGCCCGCCTCCACCTGGGTTGCCTGGTGGGTGGTGCCGTTGCCCTGCATCCGACCCTGCGCGGCAGACGCCGCCAGTTCGATGGTGAAGCCATTCTGCGAGCCGCCCAAGCCGAAGCCTACGCCAACGCTGCCGCTGCCGCTCTTGTGGGCGCCATCCTGCTGGTTGCTGCTCTGGCTGGACAGGAAGTTGATGTCGCGGGCGGCATCGAAGCTGGCGTTGTTGCCGGCGCTGATCTGCGCGCCGCGCAGGGTGATGTCGCCGTTCGCTGCGTAGCCATCCGCACCAGTAGTGCCGTCGCCGGTGGCAACGACGGTGACGTTGCGCCCGGCCGATACCGTGCTGCCCTGTTCGATGGACTGGTGCAGGGTGCTGCTGCTGGAGGCGCTGCTGCTGCCCACGCTGGCGGTGACCTTCACTGCTGCGCCGGTGCCCTGCATGGCGTCCTTGGCGGCGTAGCCGGCCTGCGCCGCATAGAGCGCCGCCAGGCGGTCGTCGCCGGCTTGAGAGGCGCGCTGCGCCGACTCGGCCGCCTGCGCGGCCTGCACGCCATACCCGGACAGGGCAATGGTGCCGCCGGCCTGGTTCACGCGGTGGCGCTCGGCCTGGGTGAGGGTATCGGTAGCAGCGTCAAGGATGACATTGCGGCCGACCAGGGTCACGTCATTGCCTGCGGCGATATCCGCACCGCGCGCGACCAGGTCTTCCTTGGCGACCAGGCTGATGTCGCCCTTGTTACTGGTCAGGCTGGTGCGGACGCTGTTCTGGTCAGTCTGCCGACCGTTGACGTCATGGTATTCATTGCGCACGCCGGTACTGCCGGTGTAACCGTCGCCACCGAGATCACCAATCTGCTTGCTGCGCTGGGTTTCCTGCCAGGTCCGGGTGATCTCACCCGGCAGCAGTTCGATGCCGCCCTTCTGGGCCAGCACGTTGAGTGCGTTCTCGGCGGCAACTTGCGCGCCCTGCAGGGTGATGTCGCCTTCGCGGCTGACGAGGTTGATCTTGTCGGCGTTGATGGTGCTGCCGGTCTGGCCGATCACTTGCTGGGTGCTGCTGCCGTCGCTGTTGCCGCTGTTGTACGGCGACATGCGCACGCCGCTGCTGTTCGGCCCGCCCTGGATGTGGCGGAACATGTCGCCGAGCGAGATGGAGCTGGCCCCGTACTGGTTGGTGCGTGAGGAACTGCTCTGGTCGTTGGACTGGGTGTCGATGCTGGTGAGCAGCATCACGTGGCGCTGGGCATCGAGGGTGGCGGTGCCGCCGGCGGCGATGGAGCTGCCGGCCACGGTGATGTCGCCTTCGGTGGCACGGATGCTGACGTTGCCAGCGGCGTTGAGGCTGCTGCCGCGCTGGGTGGTGGTGTCCACCGCAACGCTGCCCTGGCTCTTGCTGCTGCCATAGCCGACGTTGATGCCGGGCAGGGTCAGCGAGGCCGCGCCCAGTTCCTTGATGTAGCCACCGGCCTTGTCCGCGGTGCTGCCCGAGCCGTTGCTGACCTGCTGCAGGTTGCGGATGGTGTCGATCGGTGTGCCGGTGAGCGTTGCGGACACGCCACTACTTCGGCTGCTCTGGCTTGCCCGGTAGTGCTCGGTTTCCTCGGCTGGATTGATGGTGACGTTCTTGCCCTGGATGGCGATGTTGCCGCCCAAGCCCAGCACGTCGTCGGCCGCACGGCCGGCCAGCACGTCGCTGCCACTGAGGGTGACGTCGCCACCCGCGATCATGCTGACATTGCCTTCCAGGCTGCCAATCATGCTGCCGGAACGCGTGGTCTGCTCCAGCGAGGTGGACGTACTGCCCTTCTGGCTGCCGGCGGTGATGCCGATGCCACCGAAGCCGCTGGCACCGCCGCCGCCGAACAGGCCCGACTTCTTCCTGCTCTGGTCGAACGACTCGCTGTGCTGCTCGGTGGCCGCTTCCACGGTGATATCGCGGTTGGCCGCCAGGAGCACGTCGCCGGTGGCGCCGATCTGCACGCCGGTGGCGCTGATGTCGCGGCCTGCCGCGATCTGCACGCCGTCGCCGCTGAGCGTGGTGCCTACCGCGTAGGTGTCCGACGACGTTTCGCGGGTGGTGGTGGTGGTGCTGGAGAGGGTCTTCTTCTTCTTTTTCCAGGTGTCCTGCTCGAACGTGTGCTCCTCATCGGCGGTGGCCAGCACCACGTCGCGTCCCGCGGACACGGCAACGGTACCGCCATCGCTGTACACGCCGGCCGAGGTAAGCGTGGCGTCCTGGCCTGCGACCAGCGCGATGTCGCCGCCGGCCTTGATCGTGCTGCCGTGGACGGTCTGGTCTAGCGTCTGCGTCTGCTGGGAATAGCGCTTGCGACGGATGTCGGTCGAGCTGGTGTCGGTGGTGGTGACCTCGCCCACGTTGAGGTCTCGCCCGGCCACCACGGCCAGCGCGTTGCCGGCGGTCAGGTTGGCCGCGTTGAGGTTGACGTCCTGGCCGGCCTGCAGCGCCATGCTGCCGCCCGCTTCCAGGCCGCTGGTCTGAAGGGTCTGGCGTGTGCTCTCGGTGTTCTTGTAGCGGCTGGTCTGCTCGGTGCTGAGCACGTTGAGGTTGATGTCGTTGCCAGCTACTGCGCTGAGACCGTTGCCGGCCTTCACTTGCACCGCGGTAAGGGTGAGGTCGTTGCCGGCCTGCAGGCCCAGGCTGCCACCCACATCCAGCGTGGTGCGGTTGAACAGCTCGCCGTTGGCGCCGCTCTGCTGAGTGGTGAGGTTGAGATCGCGCCCGGCCTGCAGTGCGGCATTGCCCTTGGCGCTGGTCTGAGCGCCCACCAGCGACAGGTCACGGCCGGCGACCAGCTCCAGGCCACCCGTGGATTCGATGCGTGCCACGCCGAGGCTGGCCACACTCTGCAGGTCGCGGCCGGCGACCAGGCTGATGCTGCCGCCCTGGATCAGGCCGTCCTTGTTGATGATGTCTTCAACCGCAGACACCCGCAGGCTGCCGCCGGAGGTGACCGCACCGCGGTCGTTCAGCAGGCTGCCGGCGTCGACTGACAGCCGATAATCCGCCGTGATCATGCCCTGGTTGTTCACGTTGTTGGCGCGGATGTCCACGCTCTCGCCGGCAATCGCCGCGCCGCCCAGCTGCAGGCGGTCGGCGGTGGCCTGGCTCAGGTACACCACCGGCACCAGCACCTGCTGGCCGCCGACGTTCTGGGCCACCATCCAGACGATGTCTTCGTCCAGCGCGGCCATCTGCTCGGCCGACAGTGCGATACCGACGGTGAGCTGCAGGCGGCCGGCTTCGGACACGCCGCCATCCATCATGGCGCGGTACTGGTCCATGCCGTTGTCGAGGTCGGCATCGAGGTACTTGCGGCCGGTCAGGCCGGTGATCTGTTCCAGCACCAGGCGCTGTTCGTAGAAGTCGTCGCCAAGGCGCTTCAGGCGCTGGTCCGGGTTGAGGTTGAGCTTGGCGAACATGTAGTCCGAGCCCAGCCACTGGCCGTAATTGGCGAAGCGCGGATCGGTTTCCACCAGCCAACGCTGGTTGCCCGGGTTCACGGTGTACAGGCCACTATCCGGCGCCAGCAGGCCCGGCAGCGGATTCTGCGCGGTGCCCAACACCTGCGGCGGCTTGACCACGCCGCTGGTGCCCGGTGCCGGTGCGCCGACGTTCGGGCCCTGGCCGTTGCCGCCGACCGTGCCGATGGCCGGGCCGGTGGCAATGCCGGTCACCGGGTCCGGTGCGCCGGCGTTGCCGGTGGCCGCGCCGGCCTGGCTGCCGTTGCCGAGGGTGGGCACATACGCGCCCACGCCGTTCCAGCCGCCGATGTCGGCTGGCCCGCCGCCGCTGCCCGCGTTGACCACCGTGTTGTTGACGTCGCGGGCTTCAATGACGACGTTGCGGCCGGCGGTGATGCTGGCGTTGCCGCCGGGCACGGCCACTTCCTTGGTGACGGTAGTGGTGCTCAATACACCATTTGCCCACCGTGGCTCTTCGTGGCAGGTCAGGCCGGCACGGCAGGTCTGGTACTCCACTTCATATTCGGAGACGCGCTGGATGGTCTTGGTGGCGGTGAGGGCGACGTTGTTGACCACGCCCGCCCAATCGGCCGGATTGTCGCTGTTGGATGAACCGCGACCATTGATGGTCAGGTTGGTGCCGGCGGCAATGGACGAGTAGATGTTGTCCACGCTCCCGCCGCTGATCAGCATGTCGCGGCCGGACAGGAACTGGCCGGCCGCAGTGAAGGCAGTGATGCGCGTGCCCTGCAGTACGGTATCTGTGTTGGTGACGCCGTGGTCACGCCAGATGAAACAGGGCGATTGTGAATTGCCACAGTACCGCTGGTAGATTTCATACGGCGTGCCACCACCGTCGAACCGGCCGGCATCCGGATCCCCCGCCTGATCCTCCGCGGTGTACGTCTTCTGTTCGTACTGCAGCACACGCCGCTCGTTTCGCACGCCCAGCGCCAGCAGCACGAGGTCGCGTTCGGCTTGGATGCGGCCCGAGCGGTTCACGATCTGCTGCGCGTTGCCACCCCAGCGGCCGCCGATGCGGATGTCGCCGATGCTGTACAGCTCGCCGTCGAGGTTGTTGAAGACGTCGGCGTTGATGGCCAATGTACCGGTGGTGGCAAGCAGGCCCTCGTTGTAGTCGCGCACGGGCACGGTACTGCCCAGTTCGCGACCGTTGGTGACAGTGCCGGCGCTCAGCGTGACCTGGTCGCCCATCACCGTACCGGTGTTGGTGAACCAGCTGCTGGTGGCCTGCACACGGTCCCCGTCGATGCGGCCGGCATTGTTGATGCCCTGGCTGGCGGTGAGCGTCGCGCTGGCCGTACCGGCGCCGTTGCCGGCGCTGATGGTGCCCGCCGCAGTGTTGTCGATCTGCGTGGCATTGAGCTCCAGGGTGCCGCTGGTCTCGATGCGGCCCTGGTTGATCAGCGTGCCCGCAACGTTCAGCGCCAGGCGCCCGTTGCTCTGCAGCTGCTGTGCGTTCTGGTGCAGGTAGTCCCCGGCCAGGTGCAGTTCCAGGTCGGCGCCGCCGAACAGGCGGCCATTGTTGCCCTGGAAGGTCTGCAGCTGTGCCCACAACTGCTGGTAGGCACTGATTTCGCCATTGCCGTTGTTCAGCGCCCCAAGGTACAGGGTGCTACTGCGGGTAATCAGGCGGCCCCCGGTGTTGTCCAGGCTGGCGGCGCGCAGGGTGAACAGATTGCCTGCGGAAAGCTCGCCCGCACCGTTGAGGACGGTGGCCGATGCGTTGTCCAAGGTCAGGTCGGCGCCGGCGTGGACGCGCCCGCTGCGGTTGTCCAGCTGGGTGGTCTGCAGGGTGGCGCTCTGGCCCGCGACCAGCTTGCCGCGCTGGTTGTTGACGGTGGCGGCGCTGAGCGCGATGTTGCCTTGGGTGCTGCCGAGCACACCATCGCTGTTGTCGAGCGCACCGCCGGTGGTGACGGCCAGCGTGTTGCTGCCATCCACCACCAGGCGACCGCTGCGGTTGTCCACCGCACCCGCCGTGATGCCGGCCGCTGCATAGGCTTCGATGCTGCCGCTCTGGTTGTCGAGCACGCCCTCGGCGTCCAGCTGCAGTTGACCGCCGGCATACAGCAGACCGCCGCCATTGCGCAGGTCGCCGTTGATGTCCAGCGTCAGATTCTGCTTGGCGTACAGGTTGCCACCTTGGTTGCCCAGGCTGGCCGTGATGACGCTTGCATTGCCCTCGGCACCGATCAGGCCGGTGCGGTTGTCCACGCTGGCCGCCTGGATCTGCAGGGTGCCTGCCTGACGCTGGGCCAGCGTGCCGGCCACGTTCTGAAGGGCTTCGGTGGCGCGCAGCTGCAGGTTGCCGACGGCATCGATGCGGCCGCCGCTGTTGTCGATCTGGCGCGCGCGGATATCGGCGCCGCGGCCGGCACTGATCTGGCTGCCGGTGGTATTGGTCAAGTCGCCGGAGACATCGACCAACACGGCGCCGTTGCCGACAATCAGGCCGCCGTTGGTGTTGCCCAGCGCGCCAGCGCGCACGGTCGCGGTGCCGGTGCCGGCGTGCTCGATGCGCCCGCCGTTGTTGAGGAGGGTCGCCACCTCCAAGGTCAGGTCAGTTGCGTTGGCGGCAATGCGGCCACCGTCATTGCGCAGCGCACCGCTGAAGGCGAGCGTCAATGCGTCGTTGCCGGTCTGGATCAGCTCGCCGGCGCGGTTGTCCAGCGCTGCGGCCAGGATGCCAAGGCGCGCTGCCTGCAACGAGCCGCCCTGGTTGATCAGTTCGCCGGTGGTTTCCAACTGCAGCGTGCCTGTAGCGACCAGGGTGCCGTTGCTGTTGTCCAGCGTGCCGCCGGTGGCGCGTGCCACCAGCTCGCCACCGGACCACACCAGGCCATTGCGCAGGTCCAAGCCACTGCCTTGCAGCGCCACGCGCTGGCCGGCGTGCACTTTGCCGGATTGCAACAGCAGGGTGTTCGCGGTCAGGCTGACCTGGCCGGTGCTGCCCAAGACGCCATTTGCCGCAAGGCCGCCCACAATCTGGCCGCTGTTGTCGACGGTGTCGCCACTGACGGTGACGTTGCCGCTGGCCAGCAGTCGGCCACGGTTCTCAACCGCAGCGGACTGCAGGGTGACAGCGGCGGCCTGCATGCTGCCGGCGTTGCGCAGGACGGTGCCCGCATCCGCGCTGATCCCACCGGTAGCGTATACATCGCCGTCGCTGGTAAGTGCTTGGCCGGCATGCAGGGTGATGTCCGCGCTGCTGTCCAGGTTGCCCGCCAACTGCAGGTCACGCTGGGCGCGCAGGGTCACGCCGGTGGCAGCGTAGGCTTTGCCACTCTGGCGCAACGTGCCGCCCGCCTCGGCGTTGAGCTGTCCGGCGGCGATGGTTTTGCCGGTCAGGGCCAGATCACCGGTGGTGGTCAGGCGCACGTCGGACTGCTCGCTGCCGAGATCGCCGCTGCTGTCCAGCGAGGCAGCCTGCACGTCCAGCGTCTGCACGGACACCAGGCTGCCTTGGTTGGTCAGCACGTCGTTGGCCACCAAGTCGGCACGTCCTGCACTGTAGACGGCGCCGCTGTTGTCGATGCGCGCGGCACGCAGTTCCAGCGCGCGCCGTGCGTAAAGGTTGCCAGCGTTGCTGGCGGCCTGCAGCACGTCGATGTCGAACAGGTCCGCACTGGAAATGTCGCCGTCGGCGAGATTTTCCAGCGTCTGCGCACGCAGCGTGACCGCCGCGTCGCTGGCAATGATGCCCGCGTTGCGCAGGATGCCGCTGCTGTCCAGGCGCAGGTCTCGGGCGCTGTAGACGGTACCGGTGTTGTCCAGAGCGCCCGCGTTGAGCGTCATGCGCTCGGTAGCGTGCAGACGCCCGGCGTTATCGAGCTGGCCGGTGGTGGTGGCCGTCAGCTGGCGACCCAGCGCCAGGCCATCCCGGGTCTGGCTGAGGGTGCGCGCATCGAGCTGGAGCTGCTGCGCTGCTTCCAGCCGCTGCCGGTTGGCGATGGTGTCCGCACGGATGCGCAGGTCGCCGTCGCTGATGATCTCGCCAGCGTTGTCCAGCTGCGCGGCACGCAGATTGATCGTCTGGCCGGCGCGCAGGCGCGCGGCGGCCGCGTTGTCGATGCGACGGGATGCATCGACGTCCAACGTGCCTGAGCCCAGCACGAGGCCGCGGTTGTCGAGTGCACCCACGGTCAGGCGGGTGTCACTGGCGGCCGTGGTGCCGGTGTTGGTCAGGCGGTCTGCCCGTGCGGTCAACGTGCGCTCGGCGATGAGCTGGCCGGCGTTGGCCAGCTCACCGGTAACATCCAGGGTGACGTCGGTGCCGGCGGAAAGCTCGGCCGATGCGGCCTGCTGCAGCTCGACGGCGGTGACGGTCAAGGTCTGCGCGGCGCCGATCAGCCCGCTGTTGTCGATCCGACCACTGACCGCCAGCGTGGCGTCCCGTTGGCCGTAGAGCTGTCCCCGGTTGGCCAGGCTGCCGGCCTCGATGCGGGTGCCGGTGCTGCCGATCACCACGCCGGCGTTGTCGATGTGGCCGTTCGCCTGCAACTGCAGCGCGCCCTGCGCCGCCAGTCGCGCGCCCTGCTGCTGCACGATGCTGGCGGCACGCGCCTGCAACTGGTTTGCGGCAATCACCTGCCCGGTATTTTCCAGCTGCTGACCCGCGCGCAGGTCGATGTCGCCGCGACTTTCGGCCTGCCCGGCCAGTCGCAGGTTGCCATCGGCAGCCAGTTGCAGGCGCCCGGCAAGGAGGTTGCCCGAGGCGTCCAGGGTCTGCGATGCGCGGGCATCGAGCACGCCTGCCGCGTATGCGGTCCCCGCAAGCTGTACGTCGCGACCGCTCAGCCGCATGTCCGCACCGGCCTGCGTCGCGCCCGTGGCGGCGAGGGTGCCAGCGCTGTCGACGATGATGTTGCCTGCCGCCGCCGTGCGACCGGTCAGCTGCACGTCACCCGCGCTGGTGAGGACGAAGTCGCCGCCCGTGGCGACCAGTGCGCCCGCACTGCGCACGCCGACGCCGGCCTCGGTTCCCACCAGGCGGATCTTGCCGGCATACATGCCGCCCAGCGCGGCGACGTCCAGGCCGAAGCCCTGTGCCGCACCGTCGCCTTGGATCGCGCGCGTGGCAAGGCTGTCGTAGTCGATGTGGTTGGCACCCACCACCACGTTGGCGTCCTTGGCCCACAGGCCGGCGTTGATTTCCACGGCGCGCGCAAGCAGGTCGATACGCTGCAGGTTGTCTGCATCCAGCCCCGCGCCTTCGATGCGGATGCTGCCGCGGCCAACCTGGAACGCCGACAGGCTCCCGTCGCCGCCGAACAGCGGCGTGCCGGTGGTAAGCACGCCACGGGTGGTGTTGATGAAGCCGCAGCCGTCGCAGGTGATGCCGTTCGGATTGGCGATGATCACCTGCGCGGCCGCGCCGGCCACTTCCACGTGGCCCTGCAGCAACGAACGATTGCTGGAAGTGACTTCGTTGAGGATCAGCCGCGCCGCTTGCCCAGGCTGCAGGTTGGCGTTGCCCTGGATATAGCCGGCCAGCTGGGTCTGTGTGGTGGTCGCGCTGTTGTTGAGTACCTGTCCCTGCCGCCCCACGTTGTACTGCTCGTACTGGTTGTGCGAGACACCGGCGGCGTTCGGCGCGGCGATCTGGACCACCGGGACGCCGTTGGCCGCCTGCTCCTGCCGTGCCTGGCTGCCGGCCTGCGGCTGCACCTGTGCGAACGAGCTGAAGGGCCCGCCGAAAACAACGGTCACTACGGCGGCCAGCAGGCCGATCCGCCAGCGGGAGCTGGAGATGGGACGGGCAACAGTGCGACGGACGTCAACGAGGCGGGTCTTCATGACAGGTCATCCATGTGTAAGGCGAGGTACTTCGTTTTCAGAACTGTGTTGCGAGCCGGAACCCGACTACCCGCGCATCGCTCTGCGCGCGGATCGCACGTGGCGCTTCCAGCGGAAAACCAACAAAGACATCCCAGTCCAGGCTGAGCGCCTGGCCTCGGGCGCCTACGTGGGCACCGACCATGTCGCCACCGGCGATTCCCTGCACCGCATTGCTGGCGATATGGCCCACATCCACGCCGACGTAAGGCGAGAAGCGGCGGTGCAGGCTGAAGTTGAGACTGTTGCGCCAGTAGCCACCGGTCGCCCCACCCATCATCACTTCGCCGTCGAAGCCGTTGACGGTGTAGCGGCCACCAATGCTGATGAATTCGGCGCCGTACAGCGGGTCGGAGGTCCACTGATAGCGCAGCGCGCTGTTCCAATAGATTGGGCGGGGGCCCTGCAGCACCGGAGCGCCGACACCGATATCCAGCGTGGTGATGCGGTAACGGAAGGTGGGGGCTTCGTCATCGCGTCCTGGGCCATCGTCATCGCCGCCCAGCCACGGCAGGCCACGTCGGTGGGCCAGGCGCAGATCTGCCTGCAGGCTGCCCACGTACTGACGATGCAGCAGGGCCAGTTCCGCCGAGGTGGTCCTGCGGCGCTGGCCTCGCAGTTCAACGCCTTCGACGAAGCTACGCGAGTGGCGCTGGGCAAGGCGCAGCTCCATGGCGGTGCGATAACTCTGGCCGCGCGTGAGCAGGCGTTCCACCGTCAGATCCAGGCTGCGCGAACGGCCGGTGCTGCTGAAGTCGTCGTTGTTGCCGCGAATGATCTGCGCATAACGCGAGCCGTACGTGCTGGTCGAGAAACGCCAGTTGCCCAGCGGCGCGCTCCAGGATGCGTTGTAACCATGCGTGCCCTTGCCGTGCTCGGCGCTGCCATCGCTGTTGATGCCCATGCTCAACAGGTCGTTGATGCCCAGCAGGTTGTCGGCCCATACGGTGGTGCCGGCCTGTTGCTTGCCGGTACCTTCACTACCCCCATCGTCCAGCGACAATGCACTGCGCCAGCGCCGCGTGGCCTTCAGAGTAATCACCACGTCCGACTCGCCAGGCTGCGCGCCGGGCACCAGTTCCATCTCCACATCCTGCGATGGCACCCGCTTGAGCTGCTCAAGGCCCTGCTCCAGCGCGCGGAGGTTGAGCACATCGCCAGCGCGCGCCGGGAAGGCACTTTTCCACATGGCATCGCGAGGAGGGCCATCGGCGAAACGGATCTGACGGATGGTGCCCGCTACCAGTTGCAGGCGCAGGGTGCCTGCGCCCAGATTCTGCTCGGGCAGGCCGATGCGGGTGGTGACATAGCCCTTGGCCAGGATCAGGTCCGATGCTCTGCGCACCATCTGCGCGATGCCCTCCTGGCCAATGCAGCGTCCCTGGTACTTGTCCAGGTAGCGTTGAGCAAAGGCAAACCGGTCGCGATGCGCTCCATCGAGCACGATGGCATCGATGCGGAAGCAGGGCGATTCGTCGGGCAGGTCCGTGGAATGGTAGTTGGCGGCAGCTGGTGCGGCAGGGCCTACAACTTCAGGAATCGCTTGCCGTTCAGCGCGCTCACGCGCTTCGCGCTCGGCACGGTCGCGCAGTTCCTGCTGATCGGCCAGCGTTGGCTGACCCGCCTGCGCCAACGTCGCAACGGGAGCCGTCAGACCCAGGATCAAAACGAAAAACAACGCACTCAGGCGCCGTGGCGATGACACTGCAATTGCATCCATTCAATCAGACCATCCAACCGAAGCCCCGTTCATGGGCACCTTCGCGGGTGTACTGCACGACATCCGTGTCCTTTCCGCCGCCTTTTCCGCGGCCTACAGGTCAAGCGTGCAACGCACCTCGTTCAACTGCCATGTCAACGGGACTGTGATGTTTCAGCAGTCTGCGCACGCGGTGCCATCGATGGACCGCCGTTTCAGTGCTGCCCCCTGTACCAGGCTGCCATCGCCATTCAAGCCATTGGACGTCGGCAAGCATGAAGGTGTAGCCCCATGCCTGAGCGTTGCCTGTCAATGTGCGAGAACTGCGAAGTCAAACTGCAACCCGCTCTTGCCTTGCCTGTGTTGCCTTCCATTGCCTGCGTGCAGCTCCATGTACCTCGGCATCGCCTCCGGAACACATATCCGCTCCCAACACCGTGCTGAAGTACCAGGTTGGAGGCGATGGGGAACGCTTCGCGTTCGTCTGCCAATGGGCGCAACCTACCAAAAGTTAATGAAATGTAAAGCACGGGTTCGTTCAGCGGAGCGGCAGAAATGAGATCAGCGTCACATTCCCGACCGTATTTACAACGTCACGGCGGCAATTCAGCTCAGCTCATCGCGGCGGCGCAGCCAACTCGCGCGCACTCAAATATCCGTCGCCATTGGCATCCTGTTTGTGGAACCGCTGGATCAGCGTCTGCCGCTGCTGCTCCCGCGTGATCGGCGGGCCCTTGCCACCGGGCAGCTCATCGGCGCTGAGCACGCCATCGCCGTTGCGGTCCATGCGATCAAAGGCGTACAGCAGCCACTGCACGTATTCCTCCACGCTGACCCGGCCGTCGCCGTCGGTGTCCATCCGCTGCAGATAGCTGCCGGTGTCGGTGACCTGCGCCTGTGCCGTCGGGCCCAGCACGCCAACGGCCAGGCCCAGACACGCAAAACGCCGCACAAGGCGGCGTTTCGCGGAGACGTTCCCGGTTGGGAAGCGCATCGATCAGTGCGCCGTCAGTGCGTAGCCCTTCAGGCGCGCGGCGTAGTTCTGCAGCGCGGCGATGCCACTGGCTTCGGCTTCGTGGCACCAGGCCTGCAGCAGCTTCAGGCGCTCGGCGGCGTCATTGCCGCGCGCTTCCAGCAGGGCCGCCAGACGGGCGCGGTGTTCCACCAGCACGCGGATGCGCGGGCGCTGTTCGACCCACGTGCTGAGCTGGGCGCGGCAATCCGGCTTGAGCCAGCGGCCGTCGTTGACCAGGCCGCGGCGCATGCGGCGCGGCAGCAGCTTGCGCAGCTTGGCGCCGGCCATCGCGGCCTCTTCGCGCAGGGCCGGCACGAACACGTTGCGCTGGTAATCGGTCATCGCCTGGAAACGGTGCGACAGCAGGGCCTTGAGGGTTTCCGCATCCGGCACGGCGATGTTCGGCCGCACGTCCATGCTCGGCGCCACGCGCAGCACCTTGGCCAGACGCACCGCCTGCAGGCCGCGGATCACCGCCCAGCCGATATCGAACTCCCAGCGGCGCATCGAGAAGCGGGCCGAGCTCGGGAAGGCATGGTGGTTGTTGTGCAGCTCTTCACCGCCCACCCAGAACGCCCACGGCGTCAGATTGGTGGAGGTATCGGCCGATTCGAAGTTGCGGTAGCCCCACCAGTGGCCCAGGCCATTGATGACGCCGGCCGCCCAGAACGGGATCCACGCCATCTGGATCGCCCAAAGGGCCACGCCGGGCAGGCCGAACAGCATGCTGTTGATGACCAGCAGCGCGACCGGGCCGAGATTGGCGTGCGGGGTGTACAGGTGGCGCTCGATCCAGTCGTCCGGGGCACCCCGGCCGTACTGCTCGATATCCGCGCGCATCGCGCGGGCCTCGCGGTACAGCTCCACGCCCCGCCAGAACACCATGCCGATGCCCTTGGTCACCGGACTGTGCGGGTCTTCATCGGTTTCCACCTTGGCGTGGTGCTTGCGATGGATCGCCACCCACTCCTTGGTGATCATGGAGGTGGTGAGCCAGGTCCAGAACCGGAAGAAGTGCGCGATCACCGGGTGGAAATCCACCCCGCGGTGCGCCTGGCTGCGGTGCAGATACAGGGTCACGGCGAAGATGGTCAGCTGGGTGAACACCAGCAGCACCAGGCCCATGCCCCACCAGCCGAGGCCGACGACACCGCCGGTCAGGAAGTTGAGGAGCGTATCGAACATCGCAGGACTCCGGGCCGCAGTCGGCCGTCAAGGAAACAGGGATACCTCCAGACATGATGGGGCCAGACGTTGCAAACTTCATCCCTTCGATGCCATTTTTGCGCAGTCATTCAGTTCTCCCCTTACCTTCGTGAGCATGCCCCCGCATTCATGACAGTCGCAGCCTCGCCGGCGGTGCCGGCCTCCTCCGTCCCCCTGATCGAGCTCGACCGCGCCTGTGTCATCCGCGGCCAGGTCCGGGTCCTGCACGATCTCAGCCTGCGCATCGAACAGGGCCAGCACACCGCCCTGCTCGGCCCCAATGGCTGCGGCAAGTCGTCCTTCATCAAGCTGATCACCCGCGAGCTCTACCCGCTGGCGCACGGTGATGGCACGGTGGCGGTGCGCGTACTCGGCCAGAACCGCTGGCAGGTGGACCGGCTGCGCTCGCAGCTGGGCATCGTCACCGGGGACCTGAGCAGCAACCTCTCGGACATGCCCGGGCTGACCGTGGAAGAGGCAGTGCTGACCGGCTTCTTCGCCAGCTTCGTGGTGCCGGCCTTCCGCGAGGTGAGCCCGGAGATGCGCGAACGCGCGCGTGAAACCCTGGCGATGACCGGTGCCCTGCCCCTGCTGCAGCGCGGCTATGCCGAACTCTCGGCCGGCGAAACCCGGCGCGTGCTGATCGCCCGGGCGCTGGTGAACCGGCCGCAGGCGCTGCTGCTGGATGAACCCTCCACCGGGCTGGACCTCATCGCCCGCGAGCAGCTGATCGCCACCATGCGCGAGCTCGCCCGCCAGGGCATCACCCTGGTGCTGGTGACCCACCACATCGAGGAGATCATTCCCGAGATCGAGCGGGTGGTGATGCTGCGCGGTGGCAAGATCCTCGCCGATGGCCCGCGCGCGGAACTGCTGCGCGATGCGCCGTTGTCCGAGCTGTTCGGCGGCCCGATCCGCGTGGTGGATCAGGCCGGCCGGTTGAGTGCGTTCGCGGGTTAGGTCACGCAGCCTAGAACCTCACCGCCACCGCGCGTGATTCGATCGGGGCCATCCGGCTCTGGTCCTGCAACTGCAGGTCGCGCACTTCGAACGGGGCGGCATAGCCACGCGGAAGTGCCACGCTGGCGAACGGCAGCCGCAGCTCACCCGCCCCCGCCGTCGCGAACCACGCCGCACTGTGTGCCTGCGCCACTGGCCGCAGCGTCCCGTCGGGGCCGGTGGCATACAGCGTGCCGCGCGCCTCGTAGCGGCCGGGCGCACCGATCTGCAACGGCAGGCGCAGCTCGCGGCGGCTGGCATCCGCCTCGACCTGGCCCTGGAAGCGCGCCGTCGGTTGCGCCACGGCGAACGCCACCTTGGCATCGCGCTGCACGCCGTCGGCACTGACGAAGGCCTGCAGTTCCCACAGCCCCTGCGCCGTGCCGATGTCCTGCGGCACGGTCACCTGTGCACGCAGACCGTCTTTGCCAGCGACCAGCGGCACCGGCCAGCTGCGGCCATCGGGCGCCACCAGCAGGGCCTCGCCCACGGCCGGCAGCGGCCGCGCGCTGGCACGGCCAAGCTGCGCCGCTGCCGCACCGCCGTCGTTGACCAGACGCGCGCTCAACGTGAGCGTGCCACCGGCCAGCACCCGTTCGCCGCTCGCCTGCAGCTGCAGGGCGATCAGGCTGTTGGGTTCGAGCACCTGCACCACATAGCGGCCCTGGGCCTGCGTGCTCTGCAGGCGGTAGTCGCCCACCGCCGCCGTGATGCCCGTGCGGAGCATGGCCGTGCCCGTGCCGACCGACATCCCGGCCGCGCGCAGCTGCTGGTCATCGACCACCTTGGCCACCGCCAGTGCGCCGGCCGGGTCACGTACCTGCCATTGGGTGGTATCCAGCGCACGCGCGCCCTGCACCGGACTGAGCTGGATCACCGCGTCGGGCGCGGTCAGCGGCAACACCAGGCCCTGCTGCAGCGCCGGTGCGTCCACCATCTCCCAGTAGCTGCGGCTGCTGGCCATGAAGACCGGCGCAGGGGTCAGCGCCTGGGTCGGATCCAGCGCCCAGGCAAAGCTCACCGGCGCCTGCTCCACCGGCCCGGCCGGCAAGGGCGCACGCTCCACCGCGCGTGGCACCTGGTCGCTGGCGCGGGCGGCCAGCAGCGGCTGTGCCGCCTGCAGTGGCAGGGCTGCCAGGGCGGCGAGCAGGGCCACCGCGATCGTCGTCTGTCGCATCATCGGGGGGCTCCTCACAGGGTCAGGTCGTTGCGCAGGATCGTGCCCAGGCCGAAGCACTCGCGCCGGCTCTGGTTGTGGCTGAGTGGCTCGGCGCCTTTGGTGCGCTGCGTGTCGGTGAACCAGGTGGTGCCGGCCGCCTTCTGGCTGCTGCACTCCAGGAAGCCATCGGAGCAGCTGTTCAACCAGTTCTGGGTGAACTCCAGGCCCACGTTCTGCGCATAGCCACCGCAGTAGCTGTTGCTGTCCCACACCGCCGATTCCACATCCGAGCCGACCACCGCGCGGAACGGCCTGGGCAATGCAGGCCGGCCGGCCGTGCCATACAGGTTCTGCGCGTTGTAGGTGGCCATGTGGCCCACCTGCTGCTGGCGCACGGCATCGCTCTTGTAGCCCAGCAGCCAGCCCACCGAGGTTTCGAACATGTTGCCATTGAGCACCGCATCGGCCAGCGGCGTACCGGCCGAGGACGGCGCAAGGGCGGTGACCTTGCTGACCGTCTGGATGATCTTCGGATAACGGCTGTCATAGGTGGGGTTGGACAGGATCCAGCGCACCACGTTGCCGCCGTTGGAATGCGTGATCACCACCAGCTTGGTGATGCCACGGCTGTTGATGAAGCTGGTCAGCTGCCCGGCCAGGCAGCCGGCTGCCTCCGGCTTCCACATGTACTGCTCGAAATCGCAGTTGATGACGGTGTAGTTGCTGCTGTTGGGCAATCCCTGGCGCACGGTATCGATGATGCCCGGCTGCCAGTAGTCCACGCGCGCATCGGTCTGTTTGCCGGTGCCATGCACGAACGCCACCCCCACCACATCGGCCGCGTGAACACTGCCGCACGCCAGCATCACTCCCAGGGCGATACCGCCACCCCACCTTCCTGCGTTGCTTCGCATCCGCTGTCTCCTTGCAGGTGATCCCCCTGATGACCGGCGCTGCCGCGTTGCCATGGGGTGCATGTATCCATGCAGATATGACGAACGATGGCGCCTGCGATGACGCTATGTCGTGCGATCCATGAAATCCGTGAACCAGTCGCGGGTTTCCGTCATCCGGGGCACGGCCATGCCGGATCTGGCCGGATGACGAACGGCCGCTGTCGTTGAAGGATGAAGCTGCGATCATGCCGCTCCCCTCTTCTTCGAGACCTGCCGATGTCCTCGTCCCTGCGCTCCGCTGCCGCTCGCCCGCTGCTGGTGACTGCCCTGCTCGCCGCGCTCGCCGGCTGCGCGTCCACGGCCGCACCGCGCACCACGGCGGTGGAGGCCTCGGTCACGACCAAGGCGGTCGGCTACCTGCAGAGCACGGCCGTACCGGACAGCCTGGCCCTGGTACCGTCACCGCCGGCCGCCGGTTCTGCCGGCTTCGCACTGGACGAACAGGTCAGCCGTGAAGCCCGTGCCCTGCGCGGCAGCCCGCGCTTCGAACAGGCCCACCGCGATGCGGAACTCGCCTTCCCGGCCGGTGCCAACCAGTTCTCCTGCGCGATCGATGTCGACGTGGATGCGGTGAAGACGCCGGCCCTGTACCGCCTGCTCGAACGCAGCCGGATCGATGCCAGCGCGGCCACCCGCACCGCGAAGAAGCACTACCAGCGCGCGCGGCCGTTCATGGTCAATGGTGAGCCCACCTGCTCGCCGGAAGACGAGCAGGACCTGCGCGGCAATGGCTCCTATCCGTCCGGCCACACCTCAATCGGCTGGGCCTGGGCGCTGATCCTCTCGGAGATCGCCCCGGACCGCGCCGATGCGATCCAGGCACGCGGCCGCAACTACGGCGAGAGCCGCCTGGTCTGCAACGTGCATTGGCAGAGCGACATCCTGGAAGGCCGTTTCATGGGCGCCGCTGCTGTGGCACGCCTGCATGACAACGCCGCGTTCAACAGTGACCTGCTGGCGGCGCGCAAGGAGATCGCGGCGGCGCGAAAGGCAGGGCTGCATTCGGCGCGGGATTGTGCGGCTGAGGAAGCGGTATTGAAGGTGCGGCCGGCAAGCGCGTTGTAAGGCGGCGCCACCTGTCGATGGCATTGTGGGTAGTGCCGGCCGCTGGCCGGCTCTCCGCGATCTCGATCAGGACGATGCGGAGCCGGCCAGCGGCCGGCACTACCCATCCGCGTTCAACAACATCAGCTCAGAACAGAAAACGGCGCGGATTTCTCCGCGCCGTTTTCGTTTTTCAACGTGCCCACCAACGGTGGGCACTTACCGCATGACGTGCATCAGAACTTCGCGGTGAACTCCAGACCGAACGTGCGCGGCTCGTTGAGGAAGCCGGTCAGGTTGTTGAAGTCGATCGCGCCGACCACGCGCACCTGGTCGGTCAGGTTGCGACCGTACACGGCCACGTCGTACTGGCCGTAATCCCAGTTGTAGCCCAGGCGCAGGCCGCCTTCCAGCGAGGAGCGGCTGCGGAACTCCGGCGACTCGTACAGGAAGAAGTTCACTTCGCTGCGGTAGGCCCAGTCGGTGTAGACGTAGAACTCGCTGGCATCGTTGACGGGGAAGCCGGCGCGCAACGTCAGGTTGTGGATCCACTTCGGCGCCTGCGGCAGCGGGTTGCCGTTGACCAGTGCGTAGGTGCCGCCATCGATGACCGTGGTCGGGTCGGTGATGGTGCAGCCGCCGCCACAGATCGCCACCGCCAGATCCTTGTCCTTGATCTCGGTGTCGTTGTAGCTGCTGCCCAGGGTCAGCAGGACGTGGTCGGTCAGGTAGGCTTCGAAGTCCAGCTCCGCACCCTGGCCGAGGGTCTTGTCGGCATTGAGCAGGGTCGCGGTGTTGTTGGTGCCACCCACGGCGATCAGCTGCTGACCATCAACGTTGTAGCGGAACACGTTGAAGCCCAGGCGTGCGCGACGGTCGAACAGGTCGGCCTTGATGCCGGCCTCGTAGGAGATCACCTTCTCCGAATCCGCCTGCGAGACGCCACCAAAGGCCAGGCGGCCCTGGATCGACGGCGCGCGGAAGCCCTTGGCCACGCGGGCATACGCGTTGAGGTTGTCGGTGATCTGGTAGACGCCGCTCAGGTCCCAGCTGACGTCGTTGACGTCGGTCTTGGCGATGTACGGGCCGCTGACCGGGGTGCCGAACGGCACGGCCTGCAGCACGCTGGCGCTGAAGTCCTTCTTGTCCTGCGTGTAGCGCACGCCACCGCGCAGCTTGAAGCGCTCGGTCACGTCGAAATCGCCGGAGGCGAACGCGGCCCACGCCTTGTTGCGCTGCTGCTGCACGGCGTGACCGGTCTGCGGATTGCCCGGGGTCAGCGAGTCGTAGTTGAAGCTGTCGATGGTGACATCTTCATCGAAGTAGAACACGCCGGCCTGCCAGTCGAAGCGGCCCCACTCATTGGATTCCACGCGGAATTCCTGGGTCCACTGGCGGTGGTGCGGCAGGCCATCGGCCGATTCGGAGGCGAACGGGATGTTGCCCGGGCCGTAGTTGCCGGCGCCCAGGAAGCTGGCACCGTAACCGCCGTCGATGTCGCCATGGTTCAGCGATTCGGCGGTCTCGTAACCGGTGATCGAGTGCAGCGTCACGCGGCCCAGATCCCACTTCAGGCGCGCGCTGCCGCCCCAGGTTTCCAGGTCGGAGAAGTTCTGGCCATCGGTGGAGACTTCATCGCGGTCGAAGTTCTCGACCAGCTGGTTGGTGCCCGGCTTGAGGATGTTGGCGCGGAACAGGCGCGCGGTGCCGTTGAGCTTGCGCTTGTGCAGGTTGAACAGCGCTTCGACGTCGTCGCCTTCGTACAGGAACTGCACGCGGGCGGCGGCTTCGTCGTAGCCTTCAAAGCCCTGCGCCGGGGCGCCCTGGCGGGTGTTGGTGACCCAATCGTCGCGGCGCTGGTACAGCGCGGACACGCGCGCCGACCAGCGGTCGGTCAACGGGCCGCCATAGGCGCCCTGCGTGTTCCAGGTGTTGTAGCTGCCGTAGGCGACCTTGATGTAACCGTCGGCATCCTGCGAGGGACGCGCCGAATCGAACTTCACCACGCCCGCCGGGGTGTTGCGGCCGAACAGCGTGCCCTGCGGGCCACGCAGCACTTCCACACCGGCCAGGTCGAACAGCGGGAAGCCCTTCAGCAGCGGGCTTTCCTGCACCACATCGTCATACACCAGCGAGACCGGCTGCGAGGCATTGAGGTCGAAATCGGTGTTGCCCAGGCCGCGGATGTAGAAACGCGGGAAGGCACGACCGTAGGACGATTCAATGTTCAGGCTCGGCACACGCGCCGACAGGAAGCGGATGTCATCGCCAGCCGAACCGAGCACGTCGAGCTTCTCACCCTGGATGGCCGAGATCGACACCGGAACGTCCTTGGCGTTTTCGACGCGGCGTTGCGCCGTGACCTGCAGCGTATCGAGGGCCACCGGATCCTTGGTGGCGGGGGCGTCCTGGGCTGCGGCCGTCAATGGCAGCAGGGCGGCGAGGGCGACAACGAGCGGGTGCACGGACGGGAAACGGCCGTGGGCAGTGCGGTTCGGGAACATGGCGTTTAGGCTGTGTTGGGAGGGGTGGTGGACCGGCGCTACCAGACAATTGTTGCAGTACAGCAACAGAGCCGCAAACAATCGCTATTCATTACCCCCTTCCGGGAGCGCGCGTTGTGACGCCGGTCGCGGCCCGGCCTCCCCGGTCACGGCCTGAATGCCCTGCCCGCTGTCCTGCCGGGCGCGCCATCGCTTCGGTATGCTGGCGGCCCTCGATGCCCATTCACGTTGCCACGCCGATGACCTTACTGCGCCGTACTCGCCTGATGCTGTCCGTTGCCCTGCTCGGCCTGCTGGCTGGCTGCGGCGGTGATCCCGTGCGCCCGACCCCGCCGCCGGCGGCGATCCCGGTGACTCCGGCCAAGCCGGTCAAGATCGGCATCGCGCTCGGCGGCGGCGCGGCCAAGGGCTTCGCCCATATCGGTGTGATCAAGATGCTGGAGGCCAACGGCTTCGAGCCGGTGGTGGTGTCCGGCACCAGTGCCGGCAGTGTGGTCGGCGCGCTGTATGCCAGCGGCATGGACGCGTTTCAGATGCAGTCCAAGGCGGTAGCCCTGGATGAAGCCAGCATCCGCGACGTGCGGCTGTTCTCCGGCGGTCTGGTGCAGGGCCAGAAGCTGCAGGATTACGTCAACGCACAGGTCGACAACCGCCCGGCCGAGAAGCTGAGCAAGCCCTTCGCTGCGGTCGCCACCCAGCTGGAAACCGGCGAGCGCACCGTGTTCGTGCGCGGCAATGTCGGCCAGGCGGTGCGCGCCTCCAGCAGCATCCCCGGTGTGTTCGAGCCGGTGAAGATCGGCAAGTACAACTACATCGACGGCGGCGTGGTCAGCCCGGTGCCGGTGGATGCGGCGCGCCAGCTCGGCGCGGACATCGTGATCGCCGTGGACATCTCCAGCAAGGCCAGCGGCAAGGCGCCGACCGGCATGCTCGGCATCGTCAACCAGTCGATCTCGATCATGGGCCAGCGCCTGGGCGAGCAGGAACTGGCGCGCGCGGACGTGATCATCCGGCCGAAGGTGCTGGACATCGGCGCCGCCGATTTCGGCCAGCGCAACAACGCGATCCTGGAAGGCGAGAAGGCCGCGATGGCGGCGATGCCGCAGATCCGCGCCAAGGTCCAGCAGCTGCAGAAGGCGCGTGCCGCCGCGCTGGCCCCGCCGCCGCCCACGCCCAAGTGCGATGAGCCTTCGCGCGTGGGCAAGCTGATGGGGCGCAAGGAAAAGTGCGTGTAACCCGGTAGCGCCAAGCGCTGCCCGGCTGCCTTACTCCAGCTGCGACAGCGGCAGCGCGCGGAAGTCCTTCACCGTGCGCAGCACGAAGCTGGAATTGACGTCGGCCACGCCGGCGGCATTGAGCAGCTTGTCGAGCAGGAAGCTGGAGAAGTGCTCCAGGTCGCGCACGTAGATGTGCAGCAGGTAATCCATGTCGCCGGTGAGCGCATGGCAGGCCACCACCTCATCCCATATCAGCACGCTGTCGGCGAACACGCCGATGGCGTGCTGGTCGTGCTTCTCCAGCTGCACCCGGACGAAGGCCTGCAGGCCCAGGCCGATCTGGCGCGGCTCCAGCCGGGCACCATACCCGGCGATCACGCCCTCGCTCTCCAGACGCTGGACCCGTCGCAGGCAGGCCGACGGGGACAGATTCACCCGGGCGGCCAACTCGGCGTTGGTCGCGCGCCCGTGTTGCTGGATTTCCGCCAGCAAGCGCAGATCCGTGCGGTCGAACTGGGTATCTCCGGCCATTGCTGCCCCGCAACATGAGGTGGACGCAATGATCTTGCGCCAGAAGCCCGTATCCGCGCAACTTTGCAAACCTCTTGCGCGTGCCCTGCCCTAGCATCGACAGATGACTTCCCAGGAGACCACCACGATGGAAACCGCCACCGCCCCCCGCCGCGTCGAACACCAGCAGACCGACAAGGGATACGTGCCGGTCTATACCACCGCCATCGTGGAACAGCCCTGGGACAGCTACAGCGCCGACGACCACGCCACCTGGAGCACGCTGTACCAGCGCCAGCGCGCGCTGCTGGAAGGCCGCGCCAGCAAGGAGTTCCTGCACGCGCAGGACGAGATGGGCATGAGTGCGCACATGATCCCGCGCTTCGACCAGCTCAACGAGGTGCTGGGCGCGGCGACCGGCTGGACCCTGGTCGGGGTGGAAGGCCTGCTGCCGGAGCTGGATTTCTTCGATCACCTGGCCAACCGGCGCTTCCCGGTGACGTGGTGGATCCGCCGCCCGGACCAGATCGACTACATCGCCGAACCGGACATGTTCCATGACCTGTTCGGGCATGTGCCGTTGCTGATGAATCCGGTGTTCGCCGACTACATGGCCGCCTACGGCCGCGGCGGCGTCAAGGCGCATGCGATCGGCCCGGAGGCGCTGCAGCACCTGACCCGCCTGTACTGGTACACGGTGGAGTTCGGCCTGATCAACACCGACGAAGGCCTGCGCATCTACGGTGCCGGCATCGTCTCCTCCAAGGGCGAATCGCTGTACTCGCTGGAGTCGGCGGCGCCGAACCGGATCGGCTTCGATCTGGAGCGGATCATGCGCACCCGCTACCGCATCGACACCTTCCAGAAAACCTACTTCGTCATCGACAGCTTCGAGCAGTTGATGGAGGCGACCGCACCGGACTTCACCCCGATCTATGCTGCGCTGGAGGCCAAGGAGCATCTGCCGGCCGGTGAGGTGCAGGACGGTGACCGCGTGTTCCAGAAGGGCACGGGCGAAGGCTGGGAAGACGGCGGCGACGTGTAACGTCGTGACGCAATTCACCGGGGCGGTTGAAGTTTAGACACCTAACCTTCAAAAGCTTCGGGAGCTTTTGAAGGTTGGCAATGGGTGGAGCCGGGTCATGCGCTGCTGCTTTTCATCGCGGATACGCCAGCAGCACGACCAGATCCCTCTCCCCCACCTGCTGCAGCGCATGCGAGCTGCCCGTTCTCGTCAGCAGCGCATCCCCCGCTGCCACGTCGTACTGCTTCCCATCCAGCACGTAGCTGCCCTGTCCGCTGACGATGTAGTAGATCTCGTCCTTGTGCTGGGGATGCAGGCCGATCCCCGCGCCCTTGTGCAGCACGCGCTTGCGCAGCACGAACGGGAGGTCCGTGTCCTCGGCGAAAAACGGATACGCCGTGGTCGGCCCCGCTCCACCATGCGGGCCGGGCTGGGTCACCGCGATGTCGCGTTCGTGCACGACACGCGAGGGCTTCGCCGCATCACTGCCCTGCCCTGCACTGCGCACCTCGCAGTCGATATCGCGCCTCAGCGCCGACTTTAGTTCAGGCTGCAACGCCACCCAGTCGCGCATCACCAGGCACGCCACCGCCGTCGCACCGGCCACGCTGAAGTGCGTGCCATCGGCCTTGTTCTGCTCGGGCACGAACATGAAGTACGGCTTGGCGCCCTGTTCGCCCAACCCGCGGATCCAGCGCGTGGAACTGTCGTTGAGATCGATCAGCGCGACCTGCTCGCGGGTCGCCAGCGCTTTCACCGCCTGGGTGTACACACCGTGCGTATCCAGCAGCGAACCGAAGTCATACAGCAGCCGCGCCACCGGGGTGATCAGCACCGGCGTGGCACCCGTGTCGCGGGCCATCTGCACATAGCGCATCAGGAACTGCGGGTACGCCGTAGCGGGATCGGTATAGCGGGTGGGATCTTCGAACTTGGCGTCGTTGTGACCGAACTGGATCAGCAGCACGTCACCGCGCTGGAGCTCGGCGGCGATCGCGTCCAGGCGCTTCTCATCGATGAAGCTGCGCGTGCTGCGGCCGCCCTTGGCGTGGTTGCGGACCTCCCACACAGCGGGATCGAGATAGCTCTGCAGGGCCTGGCCCCAGCCGGCCTGTGGCGCGCGCTCCGGGCCGTACTCGGCGGCGGTGGAATCCCCGGCAATGAAGATGCGGTGCGGGGCGCACAGCGCGCTGGGGGCCGCGAGCAGCAGCGACAGGGACAGCAGCAAACGCAGCATGGTCATGCTCCTGGGTGGAGAGCTGACGGCCGGCGGCCGGCACTACCGGCACCCACGATCTGCAGCGCAGATCGTGGGCGCGCCAGCGCGTAGCGAGGGTGTTACCGGGCGAGCCAACCACCGTCGACCGGCAGGACCGCGCCGTTGACGTAGTCCGAGGCGCTGGAGGCCAGGAAGACGGCGGTGCCGCCGAGGTCTTCCGGGGTGCCCCAGCGTGCGGCCGGGATGCGATCAAGGATGGACTTGTTGCGGTCCTCATCGGCGCGCAGCGCGGCGGTGTTGTCGGTCGCCATGTAGCCGGGGGCGATCGCGTTGACGTTGATGCCCTTGCTCGCCCACTCGTTGGCGAGCAGGCGGGTGATGCCGGCGATGCCGCTCTTGCTGGCCGTGTACGACGGCACGCGGATACCGCCCTGGAAGGACAGCATCGAGGCGATGTTGATGATCTTGCCGCGGCCCTGGGCGATGAAATGCTTGCCGGCGGCCTGCGAGATGAAGAACGCGGACTTGATGTTGACGTTCATCACGTCGTCCCAGTCCTGCTCGCTGAACTCCACGGCATCGGCGCGGCGGATCAGGCCGGCGTTGTTGACCAGGATATCCAGGCCGCCCAGGCCTTCGATGGTTTCGCGGATGACGCGCTCGACCGGCTCGATGCTGATCAGGTTCGCTTCGACCGCCAGGCAGCGGCGGCCCAGCGCGGTGATCTTGGCGATGGTCTCGGTGGGGGGCGCGATGCCGGCCACGGCGACGTCGGCACCGGCCTGGGCCAATGCGACCGCGATGCCCTGGCCCAGGCCGGTGTTGCCACCGGTGACGAGGGCGACCTTGCCTTCCAGACTGAACGGATTAGCCATTGCGTATGTAGTCCTTGTCCAATGCGTAACAGACGCCGCCGGCGCGATGCCGGCGGCGCGTCGGGGTCACTTGAGCTGGCAGATGTCCAGCACGTGCATGTCGGTGTAATCCAGGTTCTCGCCGCCCATCGCCCAGATGAAGGCGTAGTTGCTGGTGCCGGCGCCCATGTGGATGGACCACGGCGGCGACACGACGGCTTCGTTGTTCTGGATGACGATGTGGCGCTGCGCCTCGGGCTCACCCATGAAGTGGTACACGCGGTCGTTCTGACCCAGATCGAAGTAGAAATAGACTTCGCTGCGGCGGTCGTGCAGGTGCGGCGGCATGGTGTTCCACACGCTGCCCGGCTTGAGCACCGTCAGGCCCAACAACAGCTGCGAGGACTGGCAGGTGGCCGGCACGATGTACTGGTAGATGGTGCGCTCGTTGCTGGTTTCCAGCGCGCCACGGTCCAGGGCCACAGCGTCCTTGATCGACAGCGCCTTGGTCTCGAAGCGCGCATGCGCCGGGGTCGAGGCCAGATAGAACTGGGCCGGGGTGGCGGCGTCATCGGAGGCGAACACCACCTCGGTGCTGCCCATGGCCACGTACAGGCCATCCTTCGGCCCGAGCTTGAACACGGTGCCATCGACCGTGACGGTGCCGCTGCCGGCGCCGACGTTGATCACGCCCAGTTCGCGGCGTTCCAGGAAGGCATGGCCGGCGGCCGAGGCCGGTTCGGTCTGCTTGGGCAGCGAGACCGGGCCGTTGACCGGGGCCGCACCGCCGAGCACGAAGCGCTCGTAGTGGGTGTACTTCAGGGTCACCGCATCGGCGTTGAACAGACCGTCGAGCAGGTACAGATCGCGCAGGTCGTCATTGCTGGCGCCCTTGATGGCGTCGGGATGGGTGGCGTAATGGGTCTTGCAGTACATGGCGTCTCCAGAGCAGGGGTGGGGCGATGGGTCGGCCCCGGCACGATTTCAGCTGATTGTAGCCAGTTGGTAAACCGGTGTCATTTTGCAGCGCACGATAGGTCGGGGCGGGCCCCGGCGGGCGGAATCTCCCGCGGATATCAATCCTCGGGCGGCTGGCAGGAATCGCGCACGATCAGGTGCGGGCGCACGCTGGCGTGCTGCATCACGGCCTGGCCATCGGGCTGGATCAGCATGGCCGCAGCAGTGCGGCCGGTGTCGCGGGTGTGGCGCCGCACCGAGGTCAGCGACGGCCACAGGCGCGAGGCCAGCGGGCTGTCGTCGTAGCCGATGATCGAGAGCTGGCGCGGGATGTTGATGCCCGCGCGCAGCGCGACCTTGTAGATACCGGCGGCCATTTCATCGTTTCCGGTGAAGATGGCGGTCGGGCGCTGCTTGCCCAGCAGCAGCTTCTCGGCCGCGGCCACACCGGATTCAAAGGTGTACCCGGCCTCCACGATGCGTGCCGGCGGCAGCTCGATGCCGCGCTTGGCGAGGGCATCGATGAAGCCGGCGGTGCGTTCGTGCGCCGAGCGGTAGGCACTCGGGCCAGTGACCAGGGCGATATCGCGGTGGCCCAGCGAGAGCAGGTAATCGGCCGCTTCGGCGGCACCGTCGCGGTCGTGGGTGACCACCATCTGCGAGGTTTCGTCCAGCGGCAGCGAGGCGATCCGGGTGAAGCGGCAGCCGATCTCATCGAGCATGTCCACCAGCGCCTGGTCTTCGGAGGCACGTGGTACCAGGATCACGCCGTGCAGCTTCTGCTGCTGCACGAAACGGCGCACGCCATCGATGTAGCCGGGGCTGCGCGAATCGCAGGGGTGCACGACCAGCTCGAAGCTGGAGCCGCGCAGCGCATCCAGCGCGCCGTACTGCATGTCCACGATGTACTGCGCGGTCGGGTTGTCGTACACCATCCCGATCAGGAACGAGCGCCGGAACGCCAGCCCACGGGCCAGCGGGTCCGGCGTGTAACCGACCTCGCGCATCAGTGCTTCGACCTTCTCGCGCGTGTCCTTACGCACCAGCGGCGAGTTGTTGATGATGCGCGAGACGGTCTTCTTCGATACCCCGGACAGACGCGCGATGTCGTTGATCGTGGCGGCCTTGCCTTTGGTCAATCCGTGCGGCGACGGATCGGTTTTGCTGCGCAATGACATGTCGTTCAAACCGGGGATGAGTCAAGGGATTCTAGCGGGGAGCTCAATCGAGGGCGCGGTAGCGGAAATTCCGGAACTGGACCTTGCCGTCGCCGGCAGCATAGATCGCCGGCTTCAGGGCCAGGAACTTGCCCGCCACATTGTGATGGTAGCCGGAGACTTCCATCTGAACCGGGTACTTCTGCCAGGTTTTGCCATCGGTGCTGGAGTGGATGGTGACGATATGGCGGTTGTTGGTCACCCGCAGCCACAGCTTGCCGCCGGTGGCGCTGGGGGCCAGCCGGGTGGGGCGCTCCTCGCCGTAGCGGTGCATGATGAACTTCTCACCGTTGCTGCCCACGCCCACGTACAGGCGGTCGCTGTAGAAGAGCAGGGCGCCGCCCACCGCGCCGGGCGCGATCTCCATCTCGACCTCGAACTGGTAGGCCTTGTCGCCGGCGATGGCGGTCAGTGGCGAGCTGT
This sequence comes from Stenotrophomonas sp. TWI819, assembly GCF_039673075.1. NCBI lineage: Bacteria > Pseudomonadati > Pseudomonadota > Gammaproteobacteria > Lysobacterales > Lysobacteraceae > Stenotrophomonas > Stenotrophomonas sp. TWI819. The sequence goes on from NZ_JBDJKY010000006.1 coordinate 193,695, forward strand.
CGCGCGGGGTTTCGCCCTTGCCCTGCAGGACCAGGCCCTTGCCGGTGAACTGCAGGCGCTTGTACTCGTCCTGGGCCGGATTGAAGAACGACCACTGCGCACCGAGCGTGCTGCCGCGGAAATCGTCGGACAAGGCCATGCCGTGCTGGCCGACCGAGGTCCCCGACGGCTTGGCGAGCGGCTGGCCGAGGTCGCCGCCCTTGGCGACGAACCAGCCATCGGCGGTCCATTCGATCGGCTCCAGCAGCGCCTGGCGGCCCAGCGTCCAGTACCCGTTCTCGTAGCCGTGATACATCATCCACCAGCGCCCGTCGGTGCCTTCAATGACCGTGGCATGGCCGCGCGACCACCACGGCTCGGCGGCCGACTGGGTGCGCATGATCGGGTTGTTCGGCGCGTTCACCCACGGGCCGTGGATCGAGCGCGAGCGCGCGGTGATCACCATGTGCCCGGTCGGCGGGCCGGCGGTGCCACCCACAGCGGTGGTCATGTAGTACCAGCCATCGCGGAAGTTGATCTTCGGGCCTTCCTGCGCATAGGCCTCCACGTCCCAGCTTTCCGGGTACTTCCAGCCGTCGTAGACGTGCTTGGGCGTGCCGACCACGCTCAGGCCGTCACCGGCCAGCTGCACGTAGTCGCCACCGCTGAGGAACAGGTAGCGCTTGCCGTCTTCGCCCACCGCATGGCCGGGATCGATGTAGCCGCCCAGGCCGATGTCGATCGGCTCGCTCCACGGGCCCTTGATGCTGTCGGCCCAGACCACGAAGTTGCTGCGGGTCTCGCCGGTGCGGGCCGGGAAATAGATGTAATAGCGGCTGCCGTGCTTGACGATGTCCGGGGCCCAGATCGCACCCACGTTCTTGGTGATCGCGTGGCCCAGTGGCTGCCAGTTGACCAGATCGCGCGAGTGCCAGATCGGCAGGCCGGGGTAGGCATCGAACGAAGACAGGGTGAGGTAGTAGTCCTGCCCATCCTTGAGCACCGACGGGTCCGGGCGATCACCGGCGAACACCGGGTTGAGGAAGGTGCCATTGCCCAGATCGGCTTGGCGCTGGTTCTCGATCCCGCGCTTCCAGGCGGTGGCCGGCTCGGCGGCGTGGCCGGCGCCGGCCAGCAGCAGGCAGGCGGTGGCGAAGCTCGCCAGGGTCTTCCTCAGGTGCATCGTCTTTCTCCCTAGAACGTATCGTGGGCCGGCCGCGCTCAGCGCGCCCCGGGCCCGGCAAGACGCTGTTGCCAGCGCGGGTACTCGGTGGTGATCAGGGCCTGCGGCCAGGTGCCGTACCAGTGATAGCCGGTGCGGCGCTCGCGCGGGATGTCGTTGAACGTGGCCACGCGTTCACCCTCGCGGTTGGCCAGCAGCACCGAACTGTCGCGCAGGTCGTGGAAGCGGCCCCACAGCAGCGGCGCGCCTGCATCAGCGACCAGGCGGCGGTCGACCGTGGTGCGGTGGAACGCGAACTGTTCCGGCGTCGTCTCGAAGGTCTCCAGCCGCCACCCGGTCAACGCGTGGGCCTGGAACCACGCCATCGCGGCGTTGACCGAGGCGACCACCTCCGGCGCAGGATCCGGGATCGACATCAGGTAGCGGACCACGCCGACACTCTCGTCGGTGACCAGCGCCGGCAGTTCAAATTTCCTTCCCTGTGCGGGCAGCAGGGTGGTGCGGTCGTACTGACCGGCCCAGATCGTCGGCACGCCGTCCTGGCGCACCTGCAGGCGCAGCAGACAGGCGTCGCCGGCAGTGACGGCGGCGTCCACGCGGGCACGCTGATCGGCAGTGACGAACCCGAACGCCGGCTCGCGCTGGATGCGCCGCAGCGTGGTCAGCACGCCACTGGTGACGTCGTCTGCGAACGTGATGTGGCCGTGGTACGAGGTACGCGAGGGCACCGAGTGCGGCCAGCCGCCACAGCGGGGGATCTGCTCGGCGAGGATGAAGTCCAGGCCACGCACGGCCGCGTCGCGGTAGCGGGCATCGCCGCTGCGCGCGAAGGCCTCGGCGAGGTAGCTGACCTGGGTGTAGATGTTGCGGTTGTCGAAGCTGCCGCCGGGGGTGGCCTGGTCGGCCAGCACCTGTGCCTTGGCGGCATCGTCGAGAATCCGCTGCGGATCCTGGTTGACCGCCCAGCCGCCGCCATGGCGTTGCAGTGCGACCAGGGTGTCGGCGATCTGCCGGTACTGATCGGGGGCATAGCGCGGGTAGTCCGTGCCGTGCCCGCTCTGCCAATGGTTGATGCCATCCTGGAAGCCGCGCAGCGGGATGTCCTGGCCCTGCGCCATGACGGCGCAGGGCAGGGCGATCCACAGCAGGGCCGCCAACCGCCGCACGCTTACGCGCGCAGCAGGGCGGGCAGCCACAGCGACATTTCCGGGAAGAAGGTGACGATCAACAGCACGCCCAGCGCGGCGAACCAGAACGGCCAGATCGAGCGCATGCTCTCACCGACGCTGATCTTGCCGATCGCGGTACCGATGAACAGCACCGAGCCCACCGGCGGCGTCACCAGGCCCAGGCCACCGGTCAGCACCAACACCAGGCCGAAGTGGATCGGATCGATGCCGTAGGCCTTGGCTACCGGCAGGAAGATCGGCGTGCAGATCAGGATCATCGGCGCCAGATCCATGAAGGTGCCCAGCAGCAACAGCATGATCACGATCATCAACAGCACCATGAACTGACTGTGCGCGAACGACTGCAGGAAGTTGACCGCGGCCGACGGCACTTCGAGGTACGCCAGCAGCCAGCCGAACACGGCCGCCGTGGCGATCACGAACAGGATCACGCCGGTGCTGCGCGCGGCATGGGTGACCGTGCCGAGGAACTCACGCCAGTCGAGCTGGCGGTACAGCACGGTGGTCACCAGCAGCGCGTAGACCACGGCGATCGCCGCGCTCTCCACCGCGGTGAAGATGCCGGCACGGATACCGATGAAGATCAGCGCGACCAGGCCCAGGCCAGGCAGCGCCGAGACCAGGCGCAGCAGCACCGCACGCCAGCCCGGGAAGATCTCCACGCCGTAACCGCGGCGGCGTGCCACGAGATAACCGGTGATCATCAGGACGACGGTCATCAGCAGCGCCGGCACGATACCGGCCGCGAACAGATCGGCGATCGACAGCCCACCACCGGCGGCGGCCGAGAACAGGATCAGGTTGTGCGACGGCGGCACCAGCAGCGCGACCAGCGCGGCGGTGATGCTGACGTTGACCGCGAAGTCACGGTCGTAACCGCGCTTGACCATCTGCGGGATCATCGTGCCACCGACCGCCGAGACGTCGGCGATGGCCGAACCGGACACACCACCGAAGAACAGCGAGGACAGGATCGAGACCTGGCCCAAGCCACCGCGCATGCGACCGACCAGCGACGAGGCCAGCGAGATCAGACGCTCGGAAATGCCGCCGCGCATCATGATTTCGCCGGCGAAGATGAACAAAGGAATGGCGATCAGTGAAGCCGAGCCGGTACCGGCGGAAATCTGCTGGACCAGCACCAGCGTCGGCAGATCCAGGTACCACAGGGTGGCCAGGGCGGCGGCGGCCAGCGCGAACGCAACCGGCACACCGAGCAGCAACAGCACCGCGAACACGGTGAAAAGAATGGTAATACCCATGACTCAGCGATCTCCCTCGGCAACGGCATCGGCCGGCCGTACAGCCAGCGCCATCTGGTTCACGGCGAAGATCGCCATCAAGGCGCCACCGATCGACAGGGGCAGGTAGTTGATGCTCTGCGGCAGGTTGGCGCCGGCGGCCTTGATATCCAGGCCGTCCATCAGCAGCACGGCCGCCCACCAGGCGATGACCACGCCCAGCACGGCCACCACCAGCGCGGCGAACACATCGACGGCGCGGCGCAGGCCCGGGCCCATGTGCGCGGCCAGCAGGAAGAAGCCGAAGTGGCGGCGGGTATGCACACCGGTGGCCGCACCCAGGCTCATCGCCGTGGCCAGCAGCAGCAGCGTGACCGGCTCGGTCCAGCTGGGCGAATCATTGATCACATAGCGGGCGAACACCTGCCAGCCCTGCACCACCACCAGGCCGAGCAGGGCGATGACGGCAATGTAGATCGCCACATCGGCGATGACGTTGAGCAGGCGCTGTGGCGCGGTGGGGGTGATGACGGTTTCGGAAGTCGAGTCGGACATCGCGTCGGGGCCTCAGGCGAAGTCGCGGATGCGACGGGTGAGGGCGGCCAGCTCCGGCTGCTGCAGGTAACGCTGCAGCAGCGGATCGGCGGCCTTGCGGAAGGCCGGCATGTCGACCTCGTTGAATTTGATGCCGAAATCGGCCACGGCCTGGCGGGCCGTGTTTTCCGAGGCATCCCACTGCTCGCGCATCACCTGCACCGATTCGCGGGCGGTCTCGATCACCAGGGTGCGGTCGGCCGGGCTCAACGCATCGAAGCTCTGGCGCGACATCAGCAGCACGTCCGGTGCGTAGGAGTGATCGCTCTGCGACCAGTAGTGCGCGGCCTCGAAATGACGGCTGGAATGGAAGCTGCGCATGTTGTTTTCCGCACCGTCGATCATGTGCGTTTCCATGCCCGAGAAGGTGTCACCCAGCGACATCGGGGTCGGGTTGGCACCGAGCAGGCGCATCAGCTGGATGAAGATGTCCGAGGAGGCCACGCGCAGCTTGAGGCCGTGCAGGTCCTTGGGCTCCACGATCGGGTGCTTGGTGTTGTAGAAGCAGCGCGCGCCGGAATCGTAGATCGCCAGACCGACCAGATCACGGGTTTCAAAGCCCTGCAGGACCGTATCGGCGACGCCGCCATCGAGGGCGCGGCGCATGTGCGCCACCGACTCGAACACGTACGGCAGGCACAGGCCCTGGGTCAGCGGGAACGCATTGTTCAGCGCGCCGGAGTAGACGCGGGTGATGTCGATGGCGCCGAAGCGGGCCATGTCGATCGCTTCGGACTCACGGCCGAGCTGGCCGGAGTGGTACTGGCGCAGGCGCAGCCGGCCGCCGGTCTTCTCTTCCAGGGTCTGCCCGATCCACTTCACCGCGGTCACGGTGGGGTAGTCGGCGACGTGGACATCAGTAGCGGTCAACAGCTGCGCGCCTGCCGGTGCGGCGTTGGATGACCGCGAACAGGCTGTCAGCGCGGGCGCGGCAAGCGCGCCCAGACTGGTGGCCAGGAAATTTCTACGAGTGAACATCTGCGCCCTCCCAAGCGTGTTCGCCATGTCCGCGGGCTTACCCGGCGGCGATGGCTTTGCAGGTAATGTCGCCGTAACCGACGAAACGGATCAATGCTTCCTGGCCCACGGCAATATCGTGAATGCCGGTGGCGTTGCCACTGGCGATCAGATCGCCGGCCTTCAACGGCCGCCCACGCTGCGCCGAACGGCCCAGTGCGAACGCGTAGGCGGTGCGCAGGCCGCCGGGCAGCAGGGTCGCGCCGCCGGTACCGACCACCACACCCTCGATGCGGGTTTCCGCACGCAGGTCCGCGTCATCCAGAGTGGTCCAGTCGGGAATCTCCGGGCCGAGCACCAGACCATTGTTGTTGCCGAAATCGGACACGACCACACGCGGGCCGAGCTTGTTGATCGTCGCCAGCGGGCTGCTGGCCACTTCCACGCCGATGAAGAGCTTGGCGGCCAGCGCCTCGGCTTCTTCCGGGGTCCAGTGCAGCTTGTGCGCCGGTGCGTCTTCCTGCAGCTGGATCACGTACTCCGCCTCGACTGCGCCGAAACCGCCGACGAACACCGGAATCTCCAGTGTTCCACCGGTAGCATTCCAGAGCTGACGGGAGAAGATCGGGCCCAGCAGGCGGTCGTCGCCCGAGCCGTCGCGGCGTTCGGCAGCGATATAGCCGACCTTCCAACCCACCACCTGGTCATCCCACAACGCGATGGCCTGGTCCTGGACCTGATAGGCGGTGACCAGGTCCTCGGGGATGTTTCCCGGGAAATCCGGCAGGGATTGGCCATGTTGGCGGGCGCTGACGAAGTGGCGGGCGATCTCGCCCAAACCCTGGTCTTGCAGGTCCTGTTTGCCGTGTTCGTTGCTCAAGCGGGTCTCCCGGAAAAATTGTTGCACTGCCAATCGACAGTGGCTGGATGTGCTGTATATGGTAAACCGGTGTCATTGGCAATGTGCAGCGCATCAGAAGTGCTGCCGGTCGGGCACGATGCCCGTTCCCCTCTGCCCGGAAGGACCTATGCGGATACCCCGCGCCGTGTTGATGCCGCTGTTGACCCTCGTGCTGCTGACCAGCGGCACGACCTACGCCGCCGAGCGCGCCGTGCCGGAGACCGAACCGGGCACCGGTGCCCCCGATCGCATTGCGCTGTGGCCGGACGGCCAGGTGCCCGGCGAAGCCGGCCAGGCCACCGTGCCCGAGGTGATCGAGCGCAGCACCGACCCGGCACTGCCGGACCGCTACATGGACAACGTGAGCGCACCCTACCTGGTGGTGTACCGGCCGACGCGTCCGAATGGCAGCGCCCTGTTGGTAGTACCCGGCGGTGGCTACCAACGCATCGTGCTCGACAAGGAAGGCACCGCCCTGGTGCCGGCCTTCGTGGAGCACGGTGGCGTCACCCTGTTCGTACTGCGCTACCGGCTGCCCGCCGGCCGCAGTGATCGCCAGGCCGCACTGGCCGATGCCCAGCGTGCGATGCGGGTGATCCGCGCCGATGCCGCGCGATGGCAGATTGATCCGCAGCGCGTCGGGGTGATGGGCTTTTCGGCCGGCGGGCACGTCGCCGCGCGGTTGAGCAACGGCTTCGATGCACCGGCCTACCCGCATCGCGATGCGATCGATGCGCTCAGCGCGCGGCCGGATGTCGCGCTGCTGATCTACCCGGTGATCGACATGGGCACGCATGCGCATACCGGCTCGCGTACCCGTCTGCTCGGGCCGCATCCGGATGCGGCGCTGCAGCAGCAGTTTTCCATGCAGGATCAGGTCCGCGTCGATACGCCGCCGACCTTCCTGGTGCATGCGCAGGACGACAACGTGGTCTCGGTGCACAACAGCCTGGTGTATTACCAGGCGCTGCTCCGCGCCGGCGTCACCGCTGAAATGCACCTGTTCCCGTTCGGCGGCCACGGCTTCGGCGTGCGCATCCCGGCCGGTTTGACCGTCGCGCAGTGGCCCACGCTGGCCCTGCGCTGGATACCCTCGCGCCACACGGAGCCTGCGCGCCATGACTGATTCTCCCGCCGATCTGCAGCGGCGCCGTTTCCTGCGCGACAGCGCGCGCTATGCGCTGATGCTGGGGGCGACCAGCCTGCCGCTGCTGCCCGCCTTCGCCGGCGTGCCCGGCCCGCGCCACGATGCCGCGCCGCTGGCGCGCGTGCGCGGTGGACGCGTGCGCGGGCAGCTGGAGCAGGGCATCCACGTGTTCCGCGGCCTTCCCTACGGCGCCGATACCGCGCCCCGGCGCTTCCAGCCGGCCGTGCAGGAATCGACCTGGCGCGGCGTGCGTGATGCACTGGCGTACGGCAATGCCGCACCGCAGGGCGGCAGCGAAGGGCCGGGCAGCGAAGACTGCCTCTACCTCAATGTGTGGACCCCGGCACTGCGCGATGGCGGCAAGCGCCCGATCGTGTTCTACATCCATGGCGGTGCCTACAACAACGGCTCGGGCAGCGACCCGCTGTACGACGGCAGTGCCTTGTGCCGGCGCGGTGACGTGGTGGTGGTCACGGTCAACCATCGCCTCAATGTGTTCGGCTATCTGTACCTGGCGCAGCTGGGCGATGCGCGTTTCGCCGATTCCGGCAACGTCGGCCAGCTCGATCTGGTCCAGGCGCTGCAGTGGGTTCGCCAGCATGCACACGAGTTCGGTGGCGATGCGGGCAACATCACCGTGGTGGGGCAATCCGGCGGCGGCGCGAAGATCGCCACGCTGATGGCCATGCCCGCCGCGCGTGGCCTGTTCCAGCGGGCGTGGACCATGAGCGGGCAGCAGGTGACCGCCGCCGGCCCACGGGCGGCCACCCAGCGCGCGCAGATCGCGATGCACGCGGTCGGGGCGGCCGATGCCGAGGCGCTGCGCACGATGCCGATGGAAGCACTGCTGGCCGCCACCCGTGCGCGCGACCCTTCGCGCGTGGAGAACAGCAGCCTGTATGTCGGGCCGGTGCTCGACGGGCGTTCGTTGCCGGTGCATCCGTTCTGGCCGGAGGCGCCCGCGCAGTCCGTCGGGATTCCGATGGTGATCGGCAACACCCACGATGAGACCCGCGCCTTCCTCGGCAACGACCCGGCCAACTTCGCGCTGACCTGGGAGACGCTGCCGGCCAAGCTGGAAAAAGAGCAGTACGTAGACCTGCTGCCCTCGGTGGTGATCGCCGAGTACCGCCGCCTGTATCCGCACTACACGCCATCGGAGGTGTTCTTCGCGGCCACCACCGCCGGTCGTTCGTGGCGCGGTGCGGTGGAGGAACTGGAGGCGCGTGCGCGCCAGGGCGCACCCACCTGGGCCTATCAACTCGATTGGGGCTCGCCGCTGGACGGCGGCAAGTTCGGCGCGTTCCACACGCTGGATATCCCGCTGGTGTTCGATACCACCGATCGGCCCGGCTCGCGCACCGGTGACAGCGAAGCGGCGACCCGCGTGGCGGCCACGATGAGCGAGGCCTTGATCGCCTTCGCCCGCCATGGCGATCCGAATCATGGCGGACTGCCGCGCTGGCAGACCTATTCGCTCGCCCGCCGCGAAACGATGCTGTTCGATACCCCCTCGCAGCAGGCTGACGACCCCCGCGGTGGCGAGCGTCGCCTGTATCAGCAGGCCCCCTTCATTCAACGAGGTACGTTCTGATGCGGTGTACGTCCTGGCTGCTGGGCAGCGCGCTGTTCGGCCTGATGAGCGCGGCGCAGGCCGCCGTGGATCCGGCGGTGCTGGATCGCCCGGCACCGACCCCGATCCGGGCCAGCAAGATCGTGCTGGTCGGTGATTCCACCACGGCCGTGCAGGGCGGCTGGGGCCCTGCGTTCTGCGCCCGGCACGTGACCTCGTTCCTGACCTGCACCAACCTGGCCCGTGGCGGCCGCAGTACCTACAACTACCGCGCCGAAGGCTCGTGGGCACTGGCCGAGGCCGAGATGCGCACACCCGGCTATGCGCGCACGTGGGTGCTGGTCCAGTTCGGCCACAACGACCAGCCCGGCAAGCCGGGCCGTTCCACCGATCTGCAGCGCGAGTTCCCCGACAACCTGCGCCGCTATGTGCATGAGATCCGGGCCGCCGGTGCGCAGCCGGTGCTGCTGACCCCGTTGACCCGCCGCCAGTTCGCCGATGGCGTCCTGATCGATGACCTGGCGCCGTGGGCCGAGGCGGTACGGACCGTGGCGCGCGAGATGAAGGTCCCGCTGGTCGATCTGCACGCGCGCAGCCGCGCGGTGGTGCAGGCGCTGGGGCCGGTGGCTTCGATGCCGCTGGCGCAGGCGGCCGCCACGCCCGCCCAGGTCAGCGCGGCGCTGGGCGGGACCACCGTGGGCGCCGCCCCCATGGCCGGCGCACCGGCTGCGCAGAACAACGCCGTCACCGAGCCCATGGGGCAGGCCAAGGTCGCCTTCGATTACACCCATCTGGGCCCCGACGGCGCAGCGTTGTTCGCCACGCTGGTCACCGAGGAACTGGCCCGGCAAGTCCCGTCGTTGCGACCGCTGCTGATTCCCTGATCGATAGGCAGACCCTTCGAACACTCTCGAATGGATCGCTACGTCGGGGATCGTGGGTCGATTGGATGTGATTCAGGTCAAACACGCTGTTCACCGGGATCGCCTAGACTCGGGGCATGCAAGAGCAATGCAACCCGTTTCCTCCGTTCCATGGCCGTGATCGATTGATCGCCGCCGTCGACCATGCCGTCCAGCACGAGCACGCGCACCAGATCGCCGCCACGCTGCGCGCGGCGTTGCGCGAGGCGATCGCCGACAGCCGCATCCAGCTGCCGGCCTGCGTGCACCACCCGATCGAGGATCACTACGCCCGCCGCGAGCTGTACCGCAGCCCGGTGCACGGCTACAGCATCGTCGCGATGAGCTGGGGGCCGGGGCAGGGCACGCCGCTGCACGACCACAGCGGGCTGTGGTGCGTGGAGGGGGTCTGGCTGGGCCAGCTGGAGATCACCCAGTACCAGCTGCTGGAGCGCGACGGCGAGCGCTTCCGTTTCCGCCCGGAGCCACCCGTGCTGGGCGACTGCGGCAGTGCCGGCAGCCTGATCCCGCCGCACGAGTACCACACCATCCGCAACACCAGCGACGATGAGCTGGCGATCTCGGTGCACGTCTACCAGGGCGAGATGACCCGCAGCGCCATCTTCGAGCCCGAGGCCGACGGCTGGTACCAACGCCGCGTGCAGGTGATGGAAACCGACGCGGCCTAGCGCCGGCGGGGTGCCGGCGCCGAAGCAGCCCTGCATGGCATGGCGCTACGGGTCGAGCGCCACCACGTTGTTGCGCTGGGTCACTTCCGCCGCACCATCGGCCTGCATGACACGCACGCGCAGGCCACCGCGATCCCCGGCCGGCAACGGCAGACTGACGATCGTGGTCTTCGGCAGCAGGTCGCTCGGCGCGGCCAGGCTCGGAATCTCGACGCGGGCCAGCTCACGGCCCTTGGCATCTTCCAGCACGGCCACGCCCACACCGGTCGCGACATGGCCCAGGCTGTGCACGGTCACCTGCACCTGACGCCCGTCCACGCGCACATCGCCCCGCCCGATGCCGAGGTCGGCGCGCTGTTCGACCGGCGTGCCGGCCTGCACCAGCTCGAACTCGAACACCTGGCTCTGGCCCGGTACGAACCGCAGCGTGGTCGAGGCACTGCGCTCCAGGGTGAGCTCACGCGTGGTGGCCTTGCCGTCGATGGTGTCATCGCCGTTGCGGTCCACGCCGCTGGTCATCCGCCATTGCCCGGCGGTGACGTTCCAGGTGCTCATCTCCGCATCCACTGCGTGCTTGCCCAGGTTGTAGGCGATCACCTTGAAGCGGTCCGGCGAGGGTGCATGTACCAGCAGCGCGACCTGCTCGGCGGCCTGCGGCTGGGCGAAGCGCCAGCTCACGGTGTGGCCCGGCCAGCTCTGGTTGCGCTTGAGCGCGATGCCGCCCAGGCGTGCACGCTGCAGGAATTCGCTTGGCGCTTCGACACGGTCGGACCACCAGTGGCCTTCGGTGTTCATGTATTCGCGCTGCGCCTTGGCCTGGATGCCATCGGCATGCAGCGCCTCCAGGTACTTCTTGTCGCCGGTGGCCTGCCACGCCATCAGGCTGGCGAAGCCGGTGCTGCCGCTGTCGGCATCGCTGATGAAGCGCGGGTTCCACTCGGCGCCGCGGCCGAGGGCCTCGACATAGTTCTCGCCCAGGTTGGACAAGGCGCCCGGGCCACCGCGCTCGACGCGGTAGTCCAGTGCCTTGAGGTATTTTTCATCGCCGGTCCAGCGCCATGCCGCCCAGAAGGTGTGCATGATGTCGCCGCTGCCCGAGCCATTGTTGAGCTCACCGCCGCGGGTCTTGCCAGTTGCCCAGTTGATCTCGTTCGGCAGTGCCCAGCGGCCCTTGTCGTCGGTGTAGGCGTGGGCGAGGTAGCCATCGGCCAGCCCGGTAACCAGCTTGCGGCCGGTCGGATCGGCGTTGTACTGGCCGATCAGGAACGCCGGGTGCAGGACCGGGAAGGAATACGGCTTCTGCCATTGCCAGTTCGGTTCGCGGTAGACCTTGTTGCCGCCGAACCAGTTGCTGGAGAACAGCAGATGGCCCTGCGGGTTGGGCAGGATGATGCGCTCGTCGAAGGCCTTCACCGTTTCCATCAGGCGCTCGACGGTGAGCGGATCGCCCCAGTTGAGGTAGAGCATCGCGCTGTTGGTGTTGATGCCTTCCTCGTAGGCGTGCAGCTCATCGGTTTCGATGGTGCTCAAGCCGTTGCTGAACATGCCATTGCGGTACACCGCATCGGACAGCGCGGTCAGCGAGGCATTGAGCTTGTCCGGCTGCACGCCCATCAAGGCCAGGCCCGGCCACTGCTGGGTCAGATCGGAATCGTCGGAAATGCCGCCGCCGAAATCACCGTAGGCGATCTGGCGGTTGTCGATCCACCACTCGATGAAGCGGCGCACGTAGGTGAGGTCTTCGGTCTGCCGGAACGCCCACAGCGGTACGCCCTTGGGCGCCTCGGGCTGGGTGAACGGCGGTTTGCCCTGGCTGTTGTAGCTGATGTAGTTCCAGTACAGGCGGCCGAGCTCGTGGTCCGGGTCCACCCGCAGCAGGTCGCTGAGATCGGCGTACACGCGCGCGTACAGGCGCTGGCGCTTGGAAGTGGTGTGTTCTTCGACCAGGAAGCCCCAGTTGTCGCGCACCTGGTTGAAGCGGTCGGCGATGTGTTCTTTCTTCGCCTCGTCGCGGTCCTTGTAGACCATGCGGATTTCCGCACCGTCCAGCGAGGTGGCGTTGAACCCCGGTGCGGCCGACGCGACGGAGATCCACAGGCTGTCGGCGGTCAGGATGCGATCGCGCAGGTCCAGCCACAGCGTGCGCTTCTGGCCCGGCTTGACCGAGACCGACACGTCGATCATGTCGCGCGCCGGCCACAGCGGGTCCTTGATGCGGATGTTCAGCGGGATCAGGCCGTCATGGGTCGCCGGCAGGTCCAGCTTGGGCAGATCGATCGCGATGCCGTCCAGGCCGTCATACATGTTCTCCCAGCTGTGCGCCCAGCTGCGGATCAGCGGCTGCGCGGCCGGTGCGTCGCTCACGCCGGAGGGAATCAGTACGTGCACGATCGGCAACGGCTGCGCGGGCAGTGTGTCGGCCGTGCGCTTGCGTGAGCCGGCGCCCTTGGGCAGCGCCATCACCGTGCTGCGTTCGGCCGCCGGGTAGCGGCCGTCGATGTACTCGCGCAGCGCGGCGATGTTGGTGTAGTCCGGCAGGGCCTGGCTGTCGATCAGGTAGCGCTGCTTGACCGTGCCCTCCGGCTCGGCGGCATCGCTCACCTGGTAGGCCCAGATCTCCTGGATCGGGGTTTCCTGCGCCGTGTTGCGGAAATGCAGCACGCCACCGTCCTGCGCGGGAATCGTGTCGACGCTGCGCACCACACCCTGCGGACGCTCGAACAGCGTCTGCGCGGGCTGGCCGTCCCCACTGTGGCTGAGCCCGCCGAAGGCGGCGCCGCGCACTTCGATGCGGTTGACGGTCTCGCCGGCCGGCAGGGTCAGGTCGAGCTGCTGGCCACCGTCAACGTAGGTGTTCCAATCGGGCAGCTGGAAGTAATCATCGCGCCCGGCCAGCCGCGAGCGGTTGTACACGCCCGGCCAGGTGGTCTCGGCGATGCCGTCGGTCGCCTTCCACATCCACTGCTTGTGGTCCTTGGTATCGGCGAACTCGATCTTGCGGATCGTGGTGGTCGGCGCGGTCAGCGCCGGCGGCGGCGCAGCGTCCCAGCCATGGCGATGGCGCCAGGCGCGCATCGGGTCCGGCTCGGCCACCGCCGTGCGGGGCGCGGCATTGCGGGCCAGCGCGGCCATGCCGGCCGGGTCGAGCAGGCGGTCATAGACGCGGATCTCGTCGAAATCGCTGCCACGCAGGAAGTTGTAGCGGCTCTGCACCTGGTAGGGCGCCATCACGCGTCCGGCCAGGCCAAGCTGATCCAGTGCGGCGTCGTAGTCGGCGGTGGTCTCCTGGCGGGCGACCTCCTTGCCATCCACGTACAGCCGCACGCCGTGGTTCTCATCCCAGCCGAAGGCGATGTGCTGCCACTGTTGGGGCGAGGGGTTCTGGTCGAGCTTGAACGACACGCGCGTGCGCGCCAGGTTGGTATCGGTGACGAAGGCATCGAAGCCGTGGCCATTCCAGTCGATGCGCAGCCAGGCCATGTCCCAGCTGCTGTGGTCGGCATAGCCGACCCGGAAGATCACGAACGGCGCTTCACCCACCGCATACCGTGAGCGCCAGAAGAAGCCGAGTGTGCCGCGCTGGGCCTGGATGTTGCCCGGTGCGTTCCACGACAACACGCCGTCATCGGCCCATTCGATCGCGCTGCCGTGCGCGCCGTTGGGCACCCGCTTCACCTTGTCCTGGAAATTCGGGACCGGATCACCCGCGGCGGTATCGGCCTGCAGACTCTGGTCGGCCGACACGTGGAACAGCAGCTGCGGCGCGGTCTGCGCCCAGGCGGTGCCACTGCCCGCAAGCAGCAGCGCCAGCACGCTGGCGGACAGGCGGGAGGGGCGGATCGAGGGGGCGACAACGCGATGCATGAGACCTTCCTTTCGACAGCAGAAACAGTACAGCGGAACCAGCAGCGGGGGTCAGCCGCTCATGGTGGCCTCCCGCCCCGGCACCGCGCCCGCCATCCCGGAGAGAAGGACGGGGACGGGCGCGATAGCGGTGGCGGAAGGCGCAGCACGGTCAGAACTTGTAGCGCAGGCCGAGGTAGTACTGGCGGCCGGTGTGGGTGTAGCGGTCCGGCAGCGACAACGCCGAATCGACATAGCGCTCATCGGCGGTGTCGAGCAGGTTGATCGCCTCGAAGGTCAGCGAGAGATTCTTGTTGACCTTGTAGGACATGTTGAAATCCACGTTCTCCACGCTGTACTTGCCCTGCACATCGGCCGTGGCGAACTGGTTGCCGTCCAGGTCCCACACGTTCTCCTGCGACAGGATGGTGCTGATGTACGCGTCGCGGTAGCTGGTGGAGACGCGGGCGCTGAAGCGGCCGTCGTCGTAGTACAGCGTGGCGTTGTACGAGTTCGGCGAGAGGTTCAGCAGGTCGTTCTCGGTGTACGTGGTGACGATCGTGCTGCCGGTTCCGGAGCTGAACATGTACTTGATCTTGGACTCGACGTGCGTGTAGTTCAGCTGCACGCCGAAGTTCTTCCAGACGCCGGGCAGGAAGCTGAAGGGCTGCTGGTAGGACACCTCATAGCCCTTGAGCGGGCCGCCCGGGGTGTTGAAGTAGCTCTGCACGTTGAACACCGTGTCCGGGCTGAAGCCGGTCGGCAGCAGGTCCAGCGAGTAGCCCATGTCCGCCCACGTGGTGAGCAGGCGGGTGCGCTGCACGTAGCTCTCGATGTCCTTGTAGAACACCGCGGCCGACAGCAGCGCGCCTTCGTCGAAGTACCACTCCGCGCTCAGGTCGTAGTTGGTCGAGCGGAACGGATCGAGCTTGGGGTTGCCCAGGTTGATCGAGTAGCTGCGGTCGTCATCGAAGTAGGCGGTGGGACCACCGCTGACGCTCGGCGACAGGTTGGACAGGGTCGGGCGGGCCATGGTCTTGGCCGCGCCGAAGCGCAGCACGAAGGTGTCGCTCAGGTCCCAGGCCAGGTTCAACGAGGGCAGCCAGTCGTCGTACTTGTGGCCGACCCGGGTGCCGACCTGCAGGCGCTCGCCCGGATCGGCGGTGGCGCTGGCCACCCCGAAGAACGGCTCGCACGCCGAGGACAGATCGTTCGCGTTGGTGGCCGTGCACGGCGCATAGCCATCGGCGGTGATGCGGGTCTGCACGTAGCGCACGCCCAGGTTGCCGCGGAACGCGCGGCCCAGCAGGTCGGTGTTGAAGTCCAGCTGCAGGTAGCTGCCGTAGCTCTTCTCGTTGACGTCGAAGTTGTTGTTGGACGCCCCGAAGTGACCGACGCTGGCCAGGCGGTAATCACCGCCGAGCGTGCCGGTGTTGCAGTTGCAGTAGATGTCCAGCAGCTTGGCGATCTGGTTGAAGTCCGGCACCAGCCACGCGTTGGGCAGGTTGCCGTCCATGCCCTTGCCGAAGCCGCTCAGCGTGTTGCTCAGGTCACCCACACCCACACCGGCCGGCAGCGCCTGCGACAGGCGCCCGTAGCTGATGTTGCGGAACTCCTGCGTGCTCATGTCGTAGTCCTTGTAGGCCAGACCGCCGCGCAGGGTGAAGGTGGGGTTGATGTTGAACGTGAGGTCGACCTTGGCCGTATCGAAGGCGTTGTCGACGTACTGCGGGTTCAAACGCACTTCGCTGATGTTGCCGCCGCGCGCCGTGCCGTTGGCATTGACCGGCGTGCTGCCGTAGCCCAGCCACTTCCAGTTGTCCACGGCGTTGAGATCGAACGGGAAGGACATCGCCGGCACCTTGCCGTTGCGCATGTCCAGCACGAAGCCATCCAGGTTGCTGTTGTCGAAGCTGACCATCGAGAAGACGGGCCGCTCGTAGTTGGATTCGGAGTGGCCGATCACCGCATCCAGGCGCACCGCGTCGTTGAAGCGGTGTTCCAGGTTCAGGCTGAACTGCTTGAACTCGGTGCTCTCTTCGATCGCGGTGGATTCGGTGCGGAAATCCACGTTGTCGAACACGCCGTAGGTCAGGCGGTTCTGTTCATCGGCCTGCGCTTCGCGGACCACGATCTGGGTCTTGCCGCCGTACTGCGCGGTGCGGTGCAGGTTGGCGCCGATGGAATCTTCGCGCACGTTCTTGTCGAGCTTGGAATACAGCATGTCCAGGTTCAGCTGCGTATCGTCGCTGACCTTGAACTGCAGCGCGCCGGTGACGCCCAGGCGCTCGATCTCGTGTTCGGTGCGGATGTAGCGCGGGTAACGCGGGATCCAGGCGTTGGTCGCGGTCTCGTAGGCGGCGATGTTCTCGGCCGTCGCAGCGGGGCGGTCCAGGCCGGGGCCACAGTGGGTGGCATCGATGCCGTAGCTGCCCCAGCCATTGCTGCGCGCCTGGTTGGCGGCGCTGCCGACACCGGCGGCGGTCTCGTTGGCCAGCGGATTGCGCGGCGTCTGCGGGTTGTAGCCGGCCGGGCTGCAGAAGCCGTAGGTGCCATTGTTGGCCGCGGTGCTCTGGTTGGAGTTGCGGTAGTTGCCGTGCTCCCAGCGGACCGGGTTGTAGCCTTCCTCGAAGATGGTGCGCTTGCTGTAGGCCACCGACATCAACGCACCCACCCGGCCATCGGCCCAGGTGTTGCTGATCAGGCCGGAGATGCGCGGATCCTTGTTCTTTGACAGCTCGTTGTAGCCGTACTGGCCACCGAGCGAGGCCTGGAAGCCCTCGAAATCGAACGGGCGCGAGCCGCGCAGATCGACCGTGGCGCCGAGCGAGCCCTCGTCGGTCTGCGCCGACTGGGTCTTGTTGATCTTGACCCGGCTGAACAGCTCCGAGGCGAAGGTATTGAAGTCGAAGCCGCGGCTGCGGTTGACGCCGGTGGTGCCGCTGCCGGCGGTGGACAGCGCTTCCAGACCGTTGATGCGCACGCGGGTGAAATCCGAGCCCAAGCCGCGCACGGAGATCTGCTGGCCTTCGCCACCCTCACGATCGATCGAGACGCCGGCGATGCGCTGCATCGACTCGGCCAGATTCAGATCCGGGAATTTGCCGATGTCTTCGGCGTAAATCGCATCGACCTGTTCAACGCTGTAGCGCTTTTCATCCAGCGACTGCTGCAGGCTTTCGCGGTAGGTCGCCTTGACCTCGACCTTGTCCAGATCCACCGCGTTGAGTGAGGCGGCCGCTTCGGGCGTCTGCTGTGCTGCGGCGATGCCAGCGGCACTCTGCAGCGCGAACGCGATCGAGACCGCAAGCAAGGTAACCGGAGTCTTTTTACGGGCAGTGAGTCGTTCCATCGTGTGTAAGCCCCCTCCCAGGGTTCGCCGCCATGCGACCGTGATGTAGATGAGTCATGGACGTCCGGCCTCCCCGGAACGTCTGTCGCGCATGTGCCGCAGTGATACCGCTGGTCATCCAGAACGTAACAAACCCTTCACGCGGCGGCATCTTGCGCCGCAACAGCGCGCCGAGGTGGCATGAGGGTCGTGGATGGCAGCGATGGCGGCGTGCGCGCAGCCGGCGGCGTGATCGCTCACGCCGCCGGTGGGTAGTGCCGTTGAATCAGAACTTGTAGCGCACGCCGAGCAGGAACTGGCGGCCGGTTTCGGTGTACTGCAGCGGCAGCTGACCGGTGGCCGGCGAGTAGACCCACTCGTCGGAGGCTTCGTTGGTCAGGTTGATGCCTTCCAGACTCAGTTCGAGCTGGTCGCTGATCGTGTAGCGGATCGAAGCATCGATGACCGTGGTGCCGGTCATGCCGTGGTAACCGTCGAGGTTGAAGCCGGTTTCCGTACCCGGTGCCTGGGTCAGGTAGTCATCGCGGTTGGTCGCCGAGACGCGGCCGGAGAAGACCTTGCCTTCGTAGAACAGCGTGGCGTTCCAGGAGGACTTGGACAGACCGGTCAGGTCGGTCTTCATCACCGGCTGGCCAGCGGCGTTGAGATACTGGATCTGCGATTCCACCCAGGTGTAGTTCAACTGCACGCCAAGGTTGGACCACTTGCCCGGCAGGAAGGTGAACGGCTGGGTGTAGTTGGCTTCCACGCCGTGCAGTTCACCACCCGGGGTGTTGACCGGACGGCTGTAGGTGAAGTCATCCGTAGGCGAGGCGCCGGTGCCGATCAGCAGCGACGCAGGCAGACCGCTGTCGGAGTACGGGCGCACTTCGCGGGTGGTCTGCACGAAGCTCTCGATGTCCTTGTAGAACAGACCGATACCGGCCATCGCGCCTTCGGAGAAGTACCACTCGAAGCCGAGGTCGACGTTGGTCGCGCGGATCGGTTCCAGATCCGGGTTGCCGCTGGAGATGGTGCGAGCACCACCGGCCACGGCCACCGTTGCGCCAGGCGTCAGGCTGCCCAAACCCGGGCGGCTCATCACCTTGGCCGCGCCGAGGCGGATCAGGAAGTCCGGGCTGACTTCGGCCACCAGGTTGAACGAGGGCAGGGTGTCGTTGTAGGTGCGGTTCTCGGTGGTGGAGACCGTACCGGTGGCCAGCGTCGACAGGCCGGTGGAGCTCTGCTTGGTGCGCACGTAGCGCACACCCACGTTACCCGACAGCGGCAGCGCGCCGATCTCGGTGGAGAACTCGCCCATCAGGTAAGCGCCACGGTCCTTCTCTTCGACGCTGCGCACGTTGTTGGCGCGCGGGGCGACGGCGAAGATGCCGCTGTTGCTGTAGATGTCGAACTGATCGGCGATGGCGTTCAGATCCGGCACCACCCAGTTGGACGGGCTGCCGTTGATGCCCTTCAGGCCGGCCTGCTCGGTCATGTCCACCGGCACGATGCGGGTGCCACCCGGGAAGGTCGGCACGGCCAGTTCGCTGGCGCGACGCAGCTCGGTGGTCTTGAAGGTGTAATCCTTGGCGAGCACGCCACCCTTCAGGCGGAAGCCCGGGCTGATGTTCCAGTTGAAATCCAGCTGGCCGGTATCGAAGTCATTGTCCACGTACTGCGGGCGCAGACGGATCTCGGCCAGTTCCCAGCCCGCCGGGTTGGTCGGGTCGATGCCGTAGTTCAGCGTCGGGAACCGGCTGTTGCCCCGGTAGTCGTAGCTGTAATTGTCGACGTCGTACTTGTCCATGATGATGGTGGTCTGCACGGGGTTTTCGTGCTTGGAGCGCGAGATGCCGAGCTTGCCGGACAAAGTGAAGTCGTCGCCAAAACGGTGCTGGCCGTTGAGGCTGAGCTGCTTGAATTCGGTGCTCCACTCGTCGTGACGGTTTTCCGAGCGGATGTCGACGTTGTCGAATTCGCCGTAGACCAGCGCGTTGTTCTCGATGACGCCGTTCTTGACGACCATCGCCGGCTTGCCGGCCAGGCGCGGCTGCGCGGTGTTGGCGCCACGGCTGAAGGAGATCGCTTCGATGTAGTGCTCGTCGCGGGTCGCATCGATCTTGGAGTACAGCGCGTCCAGCGAGAACTCGGTGGCATCGCTGGGCTTCCACTGCAGGGTGCCGGTCACGCCCAGGCGCTTCTGCTCATGTTCCATCTGCACGTAGCGCGGGAAGCGCGGGTGGTAGACGTTGGCCGAGCGCGCGGCGGCGAACGGCGAGGCCGCATTGAAGTTGCCGTTGCTCGGGCCGTTGGCCCAGCGGCCGGTGTTGGAGCCTTCTTCCAGCGCCTGGCGCTCGGAATAGGCCACCGACAACAGCGCCCCGAAGGTGCCATCGGCGAAGGTGTTGGAGATCAGCGCGGCCATGCGCGGATCGGCTTTCTCGGCCATCGCGTTGTAGCCGGCCTGGCCGCTGGCGGCGAAGGTGAAGCCGTCATAGTCGAACGGGCGCGCGGTGCGCAGGTCGACGGTAGCGCCCAGCGAGCCTTCCTCGACATCGGCCGAGGCGGTCTTGCGCACCAGCAGCTGCGAGAACAGGTCCGAGGCGAACACGTTGAAATCGAAGCCGCGGCCGCGGTTGGTGCCGCCGCTCTGGTCGCCGGCGCCGACCGTGGTCAGCGCTTCCATGCCGTTGATGCGCACGCGGGTGAAATCCGGGCCGAGGCCACGCACCGAGATGTTGCGGCCTTCGCCGGCTTCACGGGTGATGACCACGCCGGGGATGCGCTGCAGCGATTCGGCCAGGTTCAGATCCGGGAACTTGCCGATGTCCTCGGCGACGATGGCATCGACCACGCCGGCTTCGCCGCGCTTGATGTCCAGCGCCTTCTCGACACTGGCGCGATAGCCGGTGACGGTGACGGTATCCAGGTCGGTGGGGTTGGTGCCCGCATCCTGGGCCAGCGCGGTACCACTCAGCGCCAGGCCGATCGACAATGCCAGCAAGGTAACCGGTGTCTTTTTCTTCGTGTTCTGGACTTGCATGTTTTCCCTCTCCCAAGGTGCTACATGAAACAGCTATCCAACGACATGTCAGTGCAATGACACCGCTGGTCAGGGCGGACGTTAACAGCCCGTTACCGATCCGGCATCTTGCACCGCAACAGACTTTTATTGTCCCTTAGACGCTTGCGGGACAATGCTTCCGACATTCAGGACCGGTGGACGGGCGGTCGTCCATCGCTAGAATGACACCGCTAGCCATTGCTGCTGTGCGTCCCTGCGGCGTCTGCAGCCCTCACAAGGATCCAGGACCATGAGTCGTGTTGTCTGTTTCGGAGAGTTGTTGCTGCGCATGAGCGCACCCGGTCGCGAGCTGCTGCTGCAGAGCGCCCAGCTGGCGGTCCACGCGGGCGGCGCGGAAGCCAATGTCGGTGTGTCGCTGGCGCACCTGGGGCACGCGGTAGCGGTCGTCAGCACGGTGCCGTGCAACCCGTTGGGCGACTTCGCGCTGGGCGAGCTGCGCCGCCACGGCGTGGACACCACCGCCGTGCGCCGCAGCGACGGCCGCATGGGCCTGTACTTCCTGACCACCGGCGCCGTGCAGCGTGCCAGCGAGGTGGTCTACGACCGCGCCGATTCGGCCTTCGCCAACAGCAGCGCCGCCGATTACGACTGGGACGCGCTGCTGGCCGGCGCTGACTGGCTGCACCTGTCCGGGGTCAGCCCGGCGCTCAACCCGGCCATGGCCCAGGCGACGCTGGCCGCGGCACGCGCGGCGTGCGCGCGTGGCGTCAAGGTGTCCTTCGACGGCAACTTCCGCCCGTCGCTGTGGGCACGCTGGCAGGGCGATGCACCCGGCATCCTGCGCGAGCTGTTCGCCTGCGCCGATCTGGTCTTCGCTGACTACCGCGATATCGGCGTGGTGCTCGGGGGTGAATTCGAGCAGGCCGACGTGCGTGAGCGTGTCGATGCGGCCGCCGCGCAGGCCTTCGCCGCGTTCCCGCGGTTGCAGTGGATGGCCTGCACGCAGCGCACGCCGCACAGTGTGGACAACCACGCCCTCGGGGCGATGCTGATCGGCCGCGACGGCACCCGCGCGGTGGCACCGACCCGCGAAATGCTCGGCATCGTGGACCGTATCGGCGGTGGCGACGCCTTCGCCGCCGGCATCCTGCATGGCATGATGCGCGGCTTCGCGCCGGACGCGATCGTGCGCTTCGGCCTGGCCGCAGGCTGTCTGAAGCACTCGATCCCCGGCGACTTCAACCCTGTCAGCGAGGCTGACATCATGGCCCTGACGGGCGAGGAGCGATTCGATGTCCGGCGCTGATCCGCGCGTACGCGCAGTCCTGAAACTGGCCCCGGTGATTCCGGTGTTCACCCCGGAAAGCGTCGAGGATGCCGTCGAGGTCGCGCGTGCACTGTTCAACGGCGGCCTGCCGGTGATCGAAGTGACGCTGCGCACGCCGATGGCGATGGACGCGATCCAGGCCATGGTCGAAGCGGTGCCCGATGCCGTGATCGGCGCCGGCACCGTGCTGACCGCCACGCAGATGGAGAAGGTCAAGCAGGTGGGCGGGCGCTTTGCGGTGTCGCCCGGCGCGACCGCGCGCCTGTACGCCGCCGCCCGCGATACCGATCTGCCGTTCCTGCCGGGCGTGGCGACCTCCTCGGAGCTGATGCTCGGCCTGGAGCACGGCCTGGATACCTTCAAGTTCTTCCCGGCGGTGCAGGCCGGCGGCGCGGCCATGCTGTCGGCATGGAACGGCCCGTTCGGCGATGTGCGGTTCTGCCCGACCGGCGGCATCAGCGCGCAGACCGCGCGCGATTTCCTGCACCTGCCCAACGTGCTGTGCGTGGGCGGTTCCTGGCTCACCACGCGGGCCCTGCTGCAGGCCAAGGACTGGACCGGCATCGAGCAGCTGGCACGCGATTCGGCGGCGCTGGTCGGCTGATCCCGCACGGCCTGCCGCCTCAGTGGCGGCGGGCTGTCGCACCAACCCGGCGGTACAGCGTGCTGCGGCTGATGCCCAGCGCGCGGGCCGCTTGGGCGACGTTGCCCTGACTGGCGCGCAGCGCTTCGCGCATCGCGGTTTCGGTCATTGCCTCCAACCCTTCCGCGGTGGATGGCAGGGCCGGTGTGGGCGCGGTCTGCAGATGGGCCGGCAGCATGCCGTGCCGGATCACCTCACCCGGATCACTCAGCGCCACCAGCGTGCGCAGGCACGAGCACAGCTGCCGCACATTGCCGGGCCATGTGTAGCCGGCCAGCGCGGCCAGCGCGGCGGCCTCCAGTTGTCGGCCCTGGCCAAGGCGTTGCCACAGGCCCTGCACCAGTACCGCACGGTCGGCATGCTCGCGCAGGGCGGGCAGACGCACGCTGTGATCGGCGATGCGGTAGTAGAGATCGCTGCGGAAGTCACCGGCGGCCATCGCCTGATCGAGATCGCGGTGGGTAGCGCAGATCAAGGCGAAATCCAGTTGCACCGGCTTGCCGCCGCCCAGCGGTGACAGCGTGCGCTCCTGCAACACCCGCAGCAGGCGCGGCTGCAGCGCCAGCGGCATGTCGCCGATCTCATCGAGGAACAGCACGCCGCCCTGGGCCTGGCGAAGCAGGCCGGTATTGCCACTCTTGCGCGCACCGGTGAAGGCACCTTCCTCGTAGCCGAACAGCTCGGCTTCGATCAGGCCTTCCGGCAGCGCCGCGCAGTTGACCGCCACGAACGGTTTGTCGGCACGCGTGCTGCGCCGATGCAGTTCGCGTGCGAACACCTCCTTGCCGGTGCCGGTCTCGCCCTGCAGCAGCACCGGCAGCTGCGCGTCCAGCACGCGGCAGGCCCGCTCGAGCACCTGCTGCTGGGCGGCATCGAACAGGGGGCTGGCATCCACCCGCGCCGCCGCTGCGGCGGCACGCGCGGGTGCGGCGGGGGTCGGACGCGCGGGCAGCGGCGAGCGGACCGTGGCGCCGCCGGCAGGGCTCACGTGGCCGTACAGCGCGCGTCCCTGGCGATCCACCAGCGCGCCATCATCGTGCAGCCGCGAGAGCGGACCATCGAACAGCGCCTCGTAGGGCGCCCTGCCGATGTCGCCGTGGTCCAGCCCGAACAGGGCCAGCCCGGCACGGTTGGCGGCCACCAGGCGGCCATTGCGGAAGCCCAGCACGCCTTCGCGCGCGGTACCGAGCAGGCCGGCGTCGTGATGCAGGCGGACCACCTCGCAATCGCCCAGTCCCGCCTCGAAGTAGCGGTGCTCGATATGCGCCACCGCCTGCCGGGCCAGCACGCGGGCGTGCAAATGCTGCTGGCGCGCGTCGCCGGAGATGTCGAGCACGCCCACACGCTGCCCGTACGGGTCAAAGATCGGCGTCGCCGAACAGGTCAGGATCGCGTGCGGAGCGAAGTAATGCTCGCCGCCACGTACCTCCACCGAGCGACCTTCGACGATGGCGGTGCCGATCGCGTTCGTGCCCACCGTGGTTTCATCCCAGCGCACGCCTGGCATCAACGCCACTCGCCCGGCTTTGTCCAGGAAGGCGGGGTTGCCCTCGGCATCCAGGATCCAGCCGGCTTCGTCGGTCAGCAGCGCGATGCTGCCGGTCGCGGCGATGTCGGCGGCCAGGCCGTCCAGCTCCGGCCGCGCCAGCCGCCACAGCGTTTCCTGGCGCTGGCGCAGCTCGCGCAGGCGTGCGTCCGGCAGCGGCTCCACGTCCGGCTGTGCATCGACCGAGAGCCCGCCGCGCTGGCAGCGCTGCCACGACTGCAGGATGGTGTCGGGCACGCTGCCGACCGGCGCCGCGCCACGCTCGAAAAAGGAGCGTCGCGCATTGCCGACACGGTGCTGGAGCGGGAGCTGGGACACCTGGATTCTCCAGTGTCGCAATCTGCGACAGTTGTAGCGGGGCCTGTTCCGATAAACACCACACCCGGCGTTACCGCGCAATGACCTGCCGTGGTGCACCGCATCAGTTTCCGAGCCCCTCATCAACCGGTACGCCGGGTGACGCCTTGCCGCACTGCACCACACGGAACCTGGCATCGTCCTTGCGCCATGGAACAGACCCTTATCGGGCCTGTCCACCGCCATCCGGAGATGCACCATGAATGCCGTCACATCCGCCAAGCCGCACGCCACCGATCCGCAGTCCATCTTCAAGCCGCGCTACGGCAACTACATCGGCGGGGAGTGGGTGGCCCCGCGCAGCGGCCAGTATTTCGAGAACACCACGCCGGTGACGGGCAAGGTGTTCACCGAGGTCGCCCGTTCCAACGCCGAGGACATCGAAGCGGCGCTGGACGCCGCCCACGCGGCCAAGACGGCCTGGGGCCAGACCTCGACCACCGAGCGCGCCAACATCCTCAACCGGATCGCCGACCGCATCGAGGAGAACCTCGAGCTGCTCGCCCATGCCGAAACCTGGGACAACGGCAAGCCGATCCGCGAAACGCTCAACGCCGACGTGCCGCTGATGGCCGATCACTTCCGCTACTTCGCCGGCGCGGTGCGCGCGCAGGAAGGCAGCCTGTCGGAGATCGACAAGGACACCATCGCCTACCACTTCCACGAGCCGCTCGGCGTGGTCGGGCAGATCATCCCGTGGAACTTCCCGATGCTGATGGCCGCCTGGAAGCTCGCGCCTGCGCTGGCCGCCGGCAACTGCGTGGTGCTCAAGCCGGCCGAGCAGACCCCGGCGTCGATCCTGGTGCTGATGGAGGTGATCGGCGATCTGCTGCCCAAGGGCGTGCTCAACGTGGTCAACGGCTTCGGCGTGGAGGCGGGCAAGCCGCTGGCCTCCAACCCGCGCATCGCCAAGATCGCCTTCACCGGCGAGACCACCACCGGCCGCCTGATCATGCAGTACGCCAGCCAGAACCTGATCCCGGTGACGCTGGAGCTGGGCGGCAAGTCGCCGAACATCTTCTTCGCCGATGTGATGGCCGAGGACGATGACTTCCTCGACAAGGCCGTGGAAGGTTTCGTGCTGTTCGCCTTCAACCAGGGCGAGGTCTGCACCTGCCCCTCGCGCGCGCTGATCCAGGAATCGATCTATGAGAAATTCATGGAACGTGCGCTCAAGCGCGTGGCCGCGATCAAGCAGGGCAATCCGCTCGATCCCAACACCATGGTCGGTGCGCAGGCCTCCTCCGAGCAGCTGGAGAAGATCCTTTCCTACTTCGACATCGGCCGGCAGGAAGGGGCGCAGGTGCTGATCGGCGGTGAGCAGGCCAAGCTCGAGGGCGACCTGGCCGGCGGCTTCTACGTGAAGCCGACCGTGTTCAAGGGCCACAACAAGATGCGCGTGTTCCAGGAAGAGATCTTCGGGCCGGTGGTCTCGGTGACCACCTTCAAGACCGAGGAAGAAGCACTGGAGCTGGCCAACGACACCCTGTACGGCCTCGGTGCCGGCGTGTGGAGCCGCGATGCCTCGCGCCTGTACCGCATGGGCCGCGGCATCCAGGCCGGGCGGGTGTGGACCAACTGCTACCACGCTTATCCGGCGCATGCCGCCTTCGGTGGCTACAAGCAGTCGGGCATCGGCCGGGAGAACCACAAGATGATGCTCGACCACTACCAGCAGACCAAGAACCTGCTGGTCAGCTACTCGCCCAAGAAGCTGGGCTTCTTCTGAGCCCGCCCCGGGCTTGATCCCGATCAAGGCGCCGGCATGCGGCCGGCGCCACAGTGCAGTGATTGGCAATCCACGGAGATCCACGCATGAACAAGACCATGAAGGCCGCTGTTGTCCGCGAATTCGGAAAGCCGTTGCGCATCGAGGAAGTCGAGGTGCCGCGTCCGGGACCCGGCGATATCCTGGTGAAGATCGAAGCCTGCGGCGTGTGCCACACCGACCTGCATGCGGTGGACGGTGACTGGCCGGTCAAGCCCAACCCGCCCTTCATTCCCGGCCACGAGGGCGTGGGCCATGTGGTGGCGGTCGGCGCCGGGGTCAGCCATATCCGCGAAGGCGACCGTGTCGGCATCCCGTGGCTTTATTCGGCGTGCGGCTACTGCGAGCACTGCCTGGGCGGCTGGGAAACCCTGTGCGAAGCCCAGCAGAACACCGGTTACTCGGTGAACGGTGGCTTCGCCGAATATGCCTTGGCCAATGCAGCGTATGTCGGCCTGCTGCCCAAGGGCGTGGGCTTCATCGAGGTCGCGCCGATCCTGTGCGCCGGCGTCACGGTCTACAAGGGGCTGAAGGTCACCGATACCAAGCCCGGCCAGTGGGTGGTGATTTCCGGCATCGGCGGGCTGGGCCACATGGCCGTGCAGTACGCCAAGGCGATGGGCCTGAACGTGGCCGCAGTGGATATCGACGACGGCAAGCTCGCCCTGGCCGAGCGGCTGGGCGCGACGATCACCGTCAACGCGCGCAACACCGATCCGGCCGCGTTCCTGAAGAAGGAGATCGGCGGGGCGCACGGTGCACTGGTCACCGCGGTCTCGCCGAAGGCCTTCGAGCAGGCACTGGGCATGGTCCGTCGCGGCGGCACGGTCTCGTTGAACGGCCTGCCGCCGGGCAACTTCCCGCTGGACATCTTCGGGATGGTGCTCAACGGCATCACCGTGCGTGGCTCGATCGTCGGCACCCGCCTGGACCTGCAGGAATCGCTGGCGTTCGCCGAGCAGGGCAAGGTCACCGCGACGGTCACCAGCGATTCGCTGGAGAACATCAACGACATCTTCGCGCGCATGCAGGCCGGCAAGATCGAAGGCCGCGTGGTGCTGGACATGAGCGCGTAACCGGCGCCCATGGCACCCCGATCATGACCGACCTCCCGCTCCAGGTGATGGCCACCCTCCCGGCCCTGCAGCTGATCGAGACACTGCAGGCCCGCCACGGCGACCTGCTGTTCCACCAGTCCGGTGGCTGCTGCGACGGCTCCTCGCCGATGTGTTTCGCCCAAGGCGATTTCATCGTCGGCGACCGTGACGTGCGCATGGGCGAGATCGGCGGGGCGCCGTTCTACATCAGCCCCGCGCAGTTCGAGTACTGGAAGCACACCCAGCTGATCATCGACGTGGTGCCCGGCCGGGGTGGCATGTTTTCGCTGGAGAACGGCGAGGGCGTGCGCTTCCTGGTCCGCTCACGTTTGTTCAGCGATGAGGAGTTCGCCCGGCTCAAGGCCGCCGGCCGGGTCTGAAACACGCTGCGGCAACCCGTCCATAATGGCGGCTCTCCCGCCGTGATGTCGCCGCCATGCCTGTGTGGTCCGCCCTGAAGAATCCACTGCTGTCCGTGCTGGCCGTCGTGTTCGCGTTCGCGGTGATGGTGCTGGTCAACAGCCTCGGTTCGTGGCTGGTGCCATTACTGCGCATTCCGCCGGGCGGCGAGCCGCAGCTGGCCTGGGACCTGGCCTGGACGATCCTCAGCGGCATCGCCGCGATCGCCTTTGCCAGCCGTTATGCGCCGACCTGGCCGCGTAGCCACGGCGGCGTGGTGTGGGCGGTGATCGCGGCCGCATCGATCTACACCGCCTGGGATTTCGGCAGCGATTTCCCGTTCTGGTTCGTGGTGATCCTGCTGGTCTCGCTGCCGGTGCAGGCATTCGTGGGCCTGTGGGTGGGCACGCGGTTCCGGCCAGCGCGCGCCTGATCAGCTGCCGGGCAGCGCCTGCTTCACCTGCGCGATGCCCGCCCACGGGTCCTGCTTCAACCGCTCCGCGCGCTGCAGTGCCTTCGCCATCGGGAAGGCGTCCGGCGCCGCGATGCGACCCAGTTCTTCCCAACGCAACGGCACCGCCACACCGGCACCCGGCCGCGCCCGCAGCGACCACGAGCTCACACTGGTGGCGCCACGCGCATTGCGCAGCCAATCGATGAAGATCACCCCGTCGCGCTTGGCCTTGCTCATCGTCGCCACATAGCGCTCCGGTGCCTGCGTCGCCATGGCCTGCGCGAAGGCCTCGCAGAAGTCCTTGGCGTGCGCCCAGTCGGCCTTGGGCTGCAGCGGCACCACCACGTGCACGCCCTTGCCGCCGGAGAGCCTGACGAAGCTCTCCAGCCCGGCTTCCTGCAGGCGGGCGCGCACATCGCGTGCGGCGGCCTTGATCTGGGTCCAGTTCACGCCTTCGCCGGGATCCAGATCGAACACCAGCCGGTCCGGGTGCTCGGGATCCTCGATAGTGGCCCCCCAGGGATGCAGCTCCAGCGTGTTCATCTGCACCAACTGCAGCAGCCCCTCCACATCCTCGATGTACAGGTAGTCCTCGCGCCCGCGCTTCTGCTCCAGCGGGATCGCCTTGACCGCACCGCCCAGCCCGGTGCCATGGTGCTTCTGGAAGAAGCAGGGCTTGTCGACCCCGTCCGGGCAGCGCAGCACCGACAGTGGACGGTGCGCCACCTCGGGCAGGATCCAGCGCGCCATGCGCCGGTAGTAGTCGGCCACTTCGCCCTTGGTGATCTTCGCCTTGGCGAACACCACGCGTTGGGGACGGCTGATCGCCACGGTGCTCTCTTCCTGCGCAGCCGCGGCCTTCTTCCGGCCGCTGGTTCTGGCCGGCGTGGCGGTGGCAGCGGCAGTGGCGGTGGCTGCCGCGCCCAGATCCTTCGGCTGTTTGTCTTCGCGCAGCCGCTTGAAGCTGGCCTGGCGCAGCAACCCTTCCTTGGCCCAGCCGCGGAAAGCGACCTCTGCCACCAGCGCCGGCCTCACCCAGTGCACGCTGCGCGCGGTGAACGGCACATGCGCGGGCAGCTCCACCACTGCGTCCTTCACGGTCAGGGGCGTGAGTTGCTTGGTCAGCGCGCGCAGCGCGGCATCGTCGAAGCCGGTGCCGACGCGGCCGACATAACGCAACCCGCCCTTGTCCGGTGTGGCCATCAGCAGCGAGCCGAAACCGCTGCGCGATCCCTTGGGCTCGGTATAGCCGACGATGAGGAACTCATCGGTGTTCTCGTGCTTGATCTTGATCCAGTCGCGTGAGCGTGCGTTGACGTAGGGCGCATCGATCCGCTTGCTGATGATGCCTTCGAACCCGGCCTCGCCACTGGCGGCGAACACCGCCGGGCCGTGGTCGCGCACATGATCGCTGTAGGCCAGGGTGTCCGGCTTGCTGCCCAGCAGGTCCTTGAGCAGCGCCTTGCGCTCCAGCAGCGGCACCCGGCTGACATCCACACCGGCGATGCCCGGCATATCGAACACCACATAGCGCAGTGGCTGTTTCGCGGTGCCGTCGATGACCTTCTGCAACGCGGTGAAGTCACTGCGGCCCTGCGCATCCAGCACCACCAGTTCACCGTCCAGGCGCAGATCGCGCACCGGCAGCCGTTCGATCGCCTGCACCACCTCGGGGAAATCGTCGGTCCAGTTCAACCCGCCGCGCGAGCGCAGCGCAACCACGCCCTCGCGTACGTCGGCGAGCAGGCGATAGCCGTCCCATTTGATCTCGTGCAGCCACTGCTCGCCGTCCGGCGCGGTGGCACGGTGGTCGGTCAGTTGCGGCTTGAAATCATGCGGGTAGGGCCTCTCGCGTGCCCCTTCAAGCGCCAGCGCGCGTTTGGACCAGCGCGCATCGACCTTGCGTGCGGCACGGGTCGTCACCGCCTTGGCGGGGGCGGTTTTCCTGGCCGGGGCGGCCTCCGTTGTGTTGGCAGCGGCGGCCTTCCTGGTGCCCGTGCGCTTGGCGGCCTTCGGTGGCGCCTCCAACAGATCATCGGCCTCCATATCCCTTGCCTCATCGTCATCGCGTTTGATCAGCAGCCACTGGTGCTGCTTGCCCTTCATGGCGGTGCGCACCAGTTTCCAGCCACCTTTGAGCCGCTCACCGTGCAGCACGAAGTCCACCTTGCCAGCCGCGATCGCCTCCAGCGGATCGCCATCGCAGGCCCAGGTACCGTGGTCGTAGACGTCCACATGCCCGGCACCGTAGTGGCCGCTGGGGATATCGCCGGCGAACGTCGCATAGGACAGCGGGTGATCCTCCACCTCCACGGCGAGCCGTTTTTCGCCGACACGCAGCGAGGGGCCCTTCGGTACCGCCCAACTCTTGAGCACGCCGTCAGCTTCCAGCCGGACGTCGTAATGGCGCGAACTGGCATGGTGCAGCTGCACCACGAAGATCGGTCGCCGCGCCGGCGCACCGCGGCGCTCGGCGTCCGGCTCGGGGGTGCCGTCGAAACGGCGTTTACGGCGGTATTCCTGCAGGGACACGGCGGCTTACCCGGCTTTGCGCGCAGGCGCGCGCTTGGGGGTCTTCTTGGCCGCCTTGCCTGCTGTCTTGGTCGCCTTTTTGGCGGCGGTGGGTTTGGCGACCTTGGCCGTGGCCTTCTTCGCCGCTGTCTTTCTGGCGGCCGGCGTGCGCTTCTTGGCATCCAGGCTCTTCTGCAGCAGCGACATGAAATCGACCACGTTCGTCGCATCGTCCTCGCGCGGGACCGGCTCCTCCTCCACCTTGGTGGTGCCGCCCTTGGCCTTGATCCGCTTCTTCAGCAACGTGTGCAGGCGCTCGCGGAATTCATCGTGGTACTCGTCCGGCTTCCACTCGCCGGACATCGACTCGATCAGCTGCTCGGCCATGGCCGTTTCCTTGCTGGTGATGCGGTACTCGGACAGGCTGCCACTGGGCAGCTTGTAGTCCTCCGGGTCCACCAGTTCCTGCGGATAGCGCAGGATCATCAGCACCAGCGCATCGCCGTGCGGCATCACCGCGCACAGGTACTCGCGGGTGCGCACCACCACCCGCGCGATGCCGACCTTGCCGGTACTGCGCAGCGTCTCGCGCAGCAGCACGTAGCCTTTCTCGGCTTTCTTTGCGGGCACCAGCAGGTAGGGCTTCTCGTAGTAGCGCGGATCGATCGTGCCGGCATCGACGAAGGTCTCCACCTCGACCGCCTCATGGCTTTCCGGCGCGGCCGAGCGGATGTCGTCCTCTTCCAGCACGACGTAGCTTCCCTTGTCGTACTCGTAGGCTTTGACGATGTCCTTCCACGGCACTTCTTCGCCGGTATCGGCGTTGACGCGCTCGAAGCGGATCGGCTTGCGGTCGCGCGAATCCAGCATCCGGAAGTGCAGATCGACGTTGCGCTCGCCGGACATCAGCGACACCGGGACATTGAGCAGCCCGAATGACAGCGTGCCGGTCCAGATCGGTCGGGCCATGGTGGCGCCACTCCAACACTACAGGGAGGGCAGCTGTACCGCGCAGCACGTGAAACGCCTGTGTCCGGGCTGTGCAGGCCGGCTGCACGCCGCGGCTACTGCAGCAGGCCGTGCACCGCCGCCGCCGGCATGTGGTCCAGCGCCAGCCACGCGTCTTCGACCACGGCGCGGGCCTGGTGCCAGCCCAGTCGCGACTGCCCGCGCATCTGTTCCCAGTGCTCGGCCAGCTCGCCATCGGTGTCATCGGCACCGCGCGGCCAGTCCGCGTAGTGCGTGGTCAGTGCGAACGCGTAAGCGGGATAGAGGTCGCGCCAGCTGCGCCGGCCATGACTGCGGCGCTGCTCGTAATCGCTGCGCATGTACTGCAGGTAGTCCTGTGCAACCGCCTGTGCATCCTCGGCACGGTCACGGCGCGCACGGCGCCCGCTCCGTTCCGGCTGCAGGTAGGCGTTGAACAACGCGGGTGCGGCACGGCGGTCCAGGCGGGGCATGACACGACTCCGACAGCGGCGGGGCAAGCAGGAATAGACCCGCCGCCGTTATCCAGCCGTGACAGATTCGTTGCTGCGGCGGGATTCGCAGCGACTTCACCCGCCGCGCGCTGTACTGGAGGGCACCGCTACTGGAGAACTCCCATGCCCCGCGATCCCCTGCGCGACGCCACCGCCCCAGTCCCCGGCGAGCAGCGCGCCAAACATGACAACCAGGACGCCGAAGACCGCGGTGCCGGCATGTCCGTGCCCGACGACGCACCCGATCACCTGCCCGTGGCGGTCACCCCGGACTCGGTCCCGCGCGACCGCAAGGATTCGGCGGCCGGCGAGAAAGGCCCGGCCGGTCATCATCGCCGCGAAGATGAATACCAGCGCCGCCAGCGCAAGGAACACGCCAGCGACAACCAGGACGAGGCGCTGGAAGAGACCTTCCCGGCCAGCGACCCGACCTCACCGTTCGTGCCGGCCAAGCCGCCGGGCTAGATCAGGGCGCCCACTGCCACTGCAGCCCGACGTTGTAACGGCGGTCCGGGCCGGGTTCGAAGAAGCGCTGGTTGCCGTCGTTGACGATCACCGAGCCGATGTAGCGCTGGTCCAGGGCGTTGTCGATCCGGGCGAAGGCCCGCAGCGTGCCCTGCGCGGTGGTCCAGCGCCGCGATAGGTCCAGATTCAGCAGCGCGTAGCCCGGCGCGCGCTCGGTGGCCAGATCGTTGACCACGGTGTCGCTGGAGGCCACCACCTCGGCGGCCCAGTGCCACGGGCCCGGGCGGTACTGCACCCGCGCGTTCCACTGCTTCTTGGGTACACCCGGCAGGCGTGAGCCGGCGGTCACCGTGTTGCAGCCAGCGGCCGCGCACAGCGCATACGGATCACGCACGGTGGCTTCGATCCAGGTGTAGGCCAGCGAAAGATCCGCCTGCGCCCCCAGCGGCTGCACATAGCTGGCCTCCGCGCCCTGGCGGCGCGTGCGCCCGATGTTGCGGTAGGTGCTGCGGCCGCCGCTGTTGCTCGCCACGGCCAGCTCGTCATCGGTGTCGGCGCGGAACAGCGCGGCTTCGACCTGCGCGCCATTCTGTCCATGCCACTTGCTGCCGACTTCCAGGTTGCGGCTGCGGGCCGCCGAGAGATCCAGCGCCAGCCCGGCCTGGCCATCGGCGCGATAGCCGAGCTCGTTGAAGGTGGGCGTTTCGAAGCCGCGTCCGGCCGACGCGTACAGCCGCCACGCATCGCTGGCGCGGAACACCACGCCGGCCACCGGCGTGGTCGCTTCGTAGCGACGCGAACCGCTGTCGTCCGGATTGCCAGCGGTGATGTAGTGGTCGTTGGAGCGGAAACGGACCGTGCTGTGGCGCACCCCCAGCAGCAACGACCAACGCGGCGCCCACTGCCACCACGCCTGGGCGAACTGGTCCACGTTCTCGACCCGGTCGCTCTGGTCACGGCGCAGGCGGCCCTTGATGCCGACCTGATCCCCGACGAAGTTCTCGTAACCACGACGATCCTGCTGCTGACGGTCGGCATTGGCACCGATCACCACATCCAGCGGTCGACCGGCCCAGTCACCGTGCCACGCCCAGCGCGCGTCGAGACCACCATAGGCCCCGTCCAGATCGATCACCCCACCAGCGTGCAGCGGCGAGCTGAGCTGCGGCGCCGGCGGGATCGCTAGGTACTGCTCCACGCTGCGCTGGCCGGCATAGCCCATCGCACGCCAGGTCTGCGCGCCCTTGGTTCGGGTGAACACCAGCCCGGCCTGGGCCTGGCGCACGGATTTGCGGGTGTTGTACTGGGTGGCCACCGCGGTCGCCTGACGCGGGTTCTCGCGCACCTGGGCACGGGTGAGGCCGAGCGGATCCTGTGCGTCGGGCGCATCGAAGTAGTTCAGGACCAGATCCAGCTGGCCGCCGCCGACATCCGTGCCCAAGCGGGCGTTGACCGATTCGCGCCGGGCCTGGCTGTGATCGCGCCAGCCATCGGTGCGGAAGTGGTTGGCGGCGACGTTGTAGCGGATCGGCCCCTGCATGCCACGCAGCTGGGCGCCGGCGCTGAGGGTGTTGTCGCTGCCGGTATCCAGCCGCAGGCGCCACGGGTCGCCCTCGGTGCCGTCCGCGCTCCACACCTGCACCACGCCCCCAGAGGAGTTGCCGTACAGCGCCGAGAACGGCCCGCGCAGCACCTCCACGCGCTGCGCCGAGAGCAGGCTGGCGTGGGAGAGCTGGCCCTGGCCGTCGGGCATGGTGGCCGGCACACCGTCCACCAGCACCCGCACGCCGCGCACGCCGAACGTCGAGCGCGCGCCGAAGCCACGGATCGAGAGCTGGGTGTCCTGCGCATAGTTCTGCCGATCACGGGCAACCACCCCGGGAATGCCGTTGAGGGCCTCGGCGAGCTGGGCCAGCGGCCCGGTGCGGTCCTCGTCCACCCAGACCGTGGTCAGCGAGGCCGGCAGATCGATATCGGCCACCTGCGCCACGCGCGCGGCCTGGACCTGGACCGTGGGCAGCCGCTCGATCGAGGCAGCGGGGGCGGGGGTGTTCTGGGCCTGCGCCAGCGATGGCAGCAACACGGCCGAGGCCAGCGCACAGTGGCGGGCCAGCGGGGTAAGACGGAGCATGCGGGGCGGGATCCTCGGTAAATGGGCGTGCCGCACGCCATGGTACGGAAGGTGACGTGACGACAGCCTCGGCGCCCTCTGCAGGGCTTTGTTACGATGGGTCGGTTTTGGCTGATTCTGCCGCCAACGCCGCGTCGCGCCACCCTCCCCCTTCCGTCATCCGAATGAGTACCGCCGTGTCCTTCTTTGCAAATGTGGAACTGGTCCCAGGCGACCCGATCCTGGGCCTGACCGAGGCTTACAACGCCGACAGCCGCCCGATCAAGGTCAACCTGGGCGTGGGCATCTATTACGACGAGAGCGGCCGCATCCCGCTGCTCCGCGCCGTGAACACGATCGAACAGCAGCTGGCCAATGACGCCAAACCGCGCGGCTACCTGCCGATCGACGGTCTGCCGGCCTACAACCAGGCCACCCGCGAGCTGGTCTTCGGCAAGGATTCGCCGCTGCTGGCCGCCGGCCGCGTGGCCACCTCGCAGACCATCGGCGGCAGCGGTGCGCTGCGCATCGGCGCGGACCTGCTGCACAAGCTGCTGCCGCACGCCACCATCGCCATCAGCAACCCGAGCTGGGAAAACCATCGCGCGGTGTTCGGCGCGGCCGGCTTCGACGTGGTCGATTACACCTACTTCGATGCCGCCACCCATGGCGTGGACTTCGACGGCATGCTGGCCGACCTCGGCAAGCTGCAGCCGGGCACCGTGGTGCTGCTGCACGCGTGCTGCCACAACCCGACCGGTGCCGACCTCACCGTCGCGCAGTGGAAGCAGGTGGCCGAGCTGCTGAAGGATCGCCAGCTGTTCCCGTTCATCGACATGGCCTACCAGGGCTTCGACAAGGGCATCAGCGAAGACGGCGCCGCCGTGCGCATCATCGCCGAGGCCGGCATCGACAGCTTCGTGGTCGCCAACTCGTACTCCAAGTCGTTCTCGCTGTATGGCGAGCGCATTGGCGCGCTGTCGGTGGTCGCCCCGGACGCGAACGCGGCCAAGGCCGTGCAGTCGCAGGTCAAGCGCATCATCCGCACGATCTACTCCAGCCCGTCCAACCACGGCGCTGCGCTGGTGGCCGGTGTGCTCAACAGCGTCGAGCTGCGCCAGGTGTGGGAAGCGGAACTGACGCAGATGCGTGAGCGTATCCACGCCCTGCGCCATGGTCTGGTGGAGAACCTGGTCGCCGCCGGCGCACCGGAGTACGCCTTCATCAACGACCAGGCCGGCATGTTCTCGTACTCGGGCCTGAGCCGCGCCCAGGTGGACCGCCTGCGTGACGAGTTCGCGATCTACGCCGTCGGCACCGGCCGCATCTGCGTGG
This sequence comes from Stenotrophomonas sp. TWI819, assembly GCF_039673075.1. Lineage (NCBI taxonomy): Bacteria > Pseudomonadati > Pseudomonadota > Gammaproteobacteria > Lysobacterales > Lysobacteraceae > Stenotrophomonas > Stenotrophomonas sp. TWI819. Next base: position 229,746 of record NZ_JBDJKY010000006.1, read on the forward strand.
CCGCACTCAACCAGGGCAACCTGGAGTACGTGGCCAAGGCCGTGGCGACCGTCAGCAAGGGCTGAGCTCCATTGCCCCGGTGAAGCAGAACGGCCGCCCTGCGCGGCCGTTCTGCTATGCGGTGCCGCCCGCGCCTCGTAATGGCTCCGGCGAAGGGCGACAATAGGCGCTTCCCCTCTGAAGGCCGCCTGATTCCATGTCCCAGACGTCGCTGACCCGCTATCTGATCGAAGAGCAACATGCCGGCCGCATCAACGCCGATCTACGCCAGCTGATCGCTGTCGTCGCCCGCGCCTGCACCAGCATCTCCATCGCGGTCAGCAAGGGCGCGCTGGGCGGTGTGCTCGGCGAAGCCGGTACCGGCAACGTGCAGGGCGAAGCGCAGAAGAAGCTGGACGTGATCAGCAACGAGATCCTGCTGGAAGCCAACGCCTGGGGCGGCCACCTCGCCGCCTGCGCCTCGGAAGAAATGGATCACTGCCAGCCGGTGCCCGACACCTACCCGCGCGGTGACTTCCTGCTGCTGTTCGATCCCCTCGATGGCAGCTCCAACATCGACGTCAACGTGTCGGTCGGCACCATCTTCTCGGTGCTGCGCTGCCCGCCGGGCACCGAGCAGCCCAGCGATGCCAGCTTCCTGCAGCCGGGCACCGCGCAGGTCGCGGCCGGCTACTGCATCTACGGGCCGAGCACGCAGATGGTGCTCACCGTCGGCCACGGCACGCACGCGTTCACCCTGGACCGCGAGAAGGGCGAGTTCGTGCTGACCACGCCGGACATGCAGATCCCGGCGGACACCCAGGAATTCGCGATCAACATGTCCAACCAGCGGCATTGGGAAACTCCAATGCAGGGCTACGTGCAGGACCTGCTGGCCGGCAAGGAAGGCGCGCGCGGCAAGAACTTCAACATGCGCTGGATCGCCAGCATGGTCGCCGACGTGCATCGCATCCTGACCCGCGGCGGCATTTTCATCTACCCGTGGGACACCAAGGATCCGTCCAAGGCCGGCAAGCTGCGCCTGATGTACGAAGCCAACCCGATGGGCCTGCTGGTCGAACAGGCCGGCGGCGCCGCCACCACCGGCCGCGAGCGCATTCTCGACATCCAGCCCGATCAGCTGCACCAGCGCGTGCCGGTCTTCCTCGGCTCGCGCAATGAAGTGGAAGAAGCCACCCGTTATCACCGCGAACACGACAGCGCGGCAGGTTGATTTCCTACACAGGGCTGGCCGATCGGTCAGCCCTGTTGTTACGTGGCAACGGCGTGACATCGGCCACGGCAGCGGTCACCATCGGCCACTCGTGCCCACGGACGATCCCATGACTGCCGACGCGCCGCTCGATTTCATCGAAGTAATCCACAACGCCGTCCCCAACGAGGTCTGCGCGGCCCTGCAGGCCCAGATGCGATCCAGTGCGCAGTTGCAGCCGGGCGAAGTGGGCAGCGGTGTGTTCCCGGAACTCAAGCACAGCAAGGATCTTCGCATCAGCGGGCGCCCCGAGTGGCGACAGGCGGAAGCGGTGCTGCAGCAGGCGGTTTTCAAGGGTTTGCTGACTTATCTACGCCGTTATCCACAGGCCCTGATCTCGCCGTTGATGTTGCAGATCCAGGACAGCGACGGCCAACCGCGCCGGTTGGCCGCCGAGGATTTCCCCGACATGGACGACGCCACGCTGTCCGACCTGGCCCGCACCTGCCTGCGGCCCGGTGCCATCAATCTGCAATGGTATGCGGCGGGCGAGGGCGGCTATCCATACTGGCACTGCGAGCTGTACCCACGCGATCCGGCCGGCGAAACACTGCACCGCCACCTGCTGTGGACGCTCTACCTCAACGACGATTTCGATGCGGGCGAAACCGAGTTCCTGTTCCAGGGCCGCAAGGTCGCGCCGAGCACGGGCAGCCTGTTGATCGCACCGACCGCGTTCACCCATACGCACCGGGGCAACCGGCCGCAGGGTGGGGACAAGTTCATTGCGACGAGCTGGATTCTTTTCCAGAGTGCTCAGAAATTATTTGGTGGGAACTGATCAGCGCGCCCACACCAGCAACACAGCACCGACCACCACCAGCACGGCCAACACCATCACCGTGATCAGCACATTGCGCCCGGTGCGCTTCGCCTTCGCCTTCAACCCGGCCAGCACGTCCAGATCGAGATAGAGACGATCAGCGCCCGCGTCGCGGATGACGCCGTTGTCGCGGTAGTACTTCAGCGCTACCTGCAATGCAGGGTCGATGCTGTCCGCCGCGATCGCGCTCTGCGGCGACAGCGCCTGATGGCCGGTGAAGTGTGCGATCAACGCGTCGCGCTGCTGCTGCACCGCGGCGGTGATGGCGGCGGTGATGGCGGCGTTGATCGCGATGTTGGCCGCGTTCGACGCGGCCGAGGTGGCTGCCGATGACATGTGGTTCCCCCTGGATATCCGATATGGACGTCAGGCCACCGCGGCGCGGTGCCTTGGCCCGATTGTTGGGCGGGCGCGCCCTAAAGTCCATCGGGGCCGCTGACTAGAACAACGAGCCCTGCGGTGACTCCGCCCGCGGCGGCAACGGCCGCAGGAAGCGGGTGCAGTCCAGCTTCGGCCAGTGGCTGTGCTGCGCATCGAAGCCCAGGCGCTTGCGGGCCAGCTTGAAGCGGTTGGACAGCAGATCCGCGTAGACGCCTTCGCCGCGCATGCGCGTGCCGAACTGGCTGTTGTAATCCTTGCCACCGCGCAGCTGGTTGATGGTGCTCATCACGTGCGTGGCGCGGTCCGGATGGTGGGTGTCGAGCCAATCGCGGAACAGCGGCGCCACTTCCAGCGGCAGCCGAAGCAGCACGTAGCCGGCGGTGGTGGCACCGGCATCGTGGGCGGCCTCGAGTACGGCTTCCAGTTCGGCATCGTTGATCCACGGGATCACCGGCGCGACCATCACCCCGACCGGGATGCCGGCGTCGCTCAGGCGACGCATCGCGCGCAACCGTGCATGCGGGGCCGAGGCGCGCGGTTCCAGCTTTGCCGACAGATGCGGGTCCAGCGAGGTCACCGAGAAGTGCACGCTGACCAGTTGCTTTTCGGCCAGCGGCGCAAGCAGGTCGATGTCGCGCTCGACCAGCGCGTTCTTGGTGATCAGCGAGAAGGGATGCTGGGTTTCCAGCATCACCTCGATCAGCTGGCGGGTCAGTTTGAGCTTGCGCTCGATCGGCTGGTAGGCGTCGGTGTTGATGCCCAGCGCGATCGGCTGCGGCACGTAGCCGGGGCGCGAGAACTCCTTGCGCAGCAGCTGCGGCGCATTGGTCTTGGCGAACAGCTTGGTCTCGAAGTCCAGCCCGGGCGAGAGATTGAGATAGGCGTGCGAGGGCCGGGCAAAACAGTACGAGCACCCGTGCTCGCAACCGCGGTACGGATTGACCGACTGGCTGAAGCCGACGTCCGGCGACTTGTTGCGGCTGATGATGCTGCGCGCGGTCTCGGCGCGCACTTCGGTACGCAGCCGCGGCGCGGCGAACTCCTCGCTCTCGTCCGGCGCCCAGCCGTCGTCCATCGCTTCGCTGACGGTGACCTCGAAGCGGCCCGCCAGGTGCGTGCGGGAGCCCCGGCCTTTGATCGCAATACCCATCGTCAAAGGCTATCGCCGGGACGTCTCAGGGAATGAGACGTTGTGGCATCGGAACGGCGGGGATGGGAGATATCCATGGTTAGTAGTATTACTAACCACAGGGGCGATTGGAAGTGAAACCCGCGCCGGATAAGGGTCGCCGGAGGTGGGGACCGATTTGATCCCCCAGATTATCCACAGGGTCAGGGCGCGTGCCTGGCGTGCCATGTCACCCGGCGGCTGAGCCGACCAGCGGTCGGCTCCTACCGGATGCGGCGCGCCTTACGTGGCAGGGGTGCGCCGCATCACAGCAGCCGCAGATACCCCTTCACCGTGGCATCCAGCCCGGCGTACAGCGCCTCGCTGATCAGGGCGTGGCCGATCGAGACTTCCAGCACGTCCGGCACCGCCTGCAGGAACGCCGCCAGGTTGTCCTGCGACAGGTCGTGCCCGGCGTTGACGCCCAGGCCGGCCGCCTGGGCGCGGCTGGCGGCATCGGCAAACACCGCCAGCATGGCGGAGGCATCGCCGGCGGCATGCGCCTCGGCGTAGGGGCCGGTGTAGAGCTCCACGCGGTCGGCACCGATGGCCGCGGCCTGGGCGATGTCGGCATTGCCCGCGTCCACGAACAGGCTGACCCGGCAGCCATACGCCTTCAACTCGGCGATCAGCGGGCGCAGGCGCTGCGCATCACGGCCGAAGTCGAAGCCATGGTCGGAAGTGAGCTGCCCGTCGCCGTCCGGCACCAGGGTGGCCTGGGCGGGACGGGTCTGCGCGCACAGCGGCAGCAGACCGGGGTAACCCTCACGCGGGGGCGCGAACGGGTTGCCCTCGATGTTGAACTCCACGCCTCGCTCGGCCGTCAGCGCAGACAGCGCCAGCACGTCCTCGGCGTGGATGTGGCGGCGGTCCGGGCGCGGGTGCACGGTGATGCCGTGCGCGCCGGCATCCAGGCAGGTACGGGCGGCCTGCAGTACGTCCGGGTCGGTGCCACCCCGCGAGTTGCGCAGGACGGCGATCTTGTTCACGTTGACGCTGAGTTGGGTCATGGCACTACGAGGGGTCGGATTCGCCCTGAGCGGCCGGGGTACGCGCCTGGAGGGCGAGCTCCCGCAGCCGACGGAGTTCGTTGGGATCGGTGATGGCCGCGCGGGTGGGCTGCACATCGCCGAAGCGGGCCACGTAAAGGCCGCGGACCCACGCCAGCAGGAACACCAGGGTGCCCAGCAGCGACAGCGCCATCAGCCCCATGTGGGGGGTCTTGAGCGCCATGCCGAAACAGGCCAGCGCGAACAGCAGGAACAGCCAGTACATGTCGTTCTCCCCGATTGACCGGGCCAGTGTAGCGCTGGCGCCCGGTGCGGTTCCACGGGAAGTGACGGCTACAGCAGCGGCGAGGCCAGGCGGGCGAACGCCTCGGGCACACGGTGCCGCCACAGCGAACGCTGGCGGTCGTTGTAGACCGGTGAGGCGCTGCTGTATTCGGCCAGCAGGATCTCGGCCAGCGCGGCAACGCGGCCGGTATCGCTGATCATCATCGAGAGCTCGAAGTTGAGCCGGAAGCTGCGGTGATCGAAGTTGGCACTGCCGACGATGCAGACGTCGTCATCGGCGATGAAGGCCTTGGTGTGCAGCATGCGCGGGCCGTACTCGTAGATCTTGACCCCGGCCTGCAGCAGCTCGTCGAAGTAGGAGCGGGCGGCCTGGGTGACGAACCAGGAGTCGCTCATTTTCGGCACCAGCAGACGCACGTCCAACCCACCGAGTGCGGCCGACGTCAGTGCCATGCGTGCGGCTTCGCCCGGGACGAAGTAGGGCGTCACCAGCCAGACGCGCTCCTTCGCTTCGTGGATCGCCGCCACATGCAGCCGGTGGATGGTCTCCCACGACGAATCCGGACCGGACACCAGCACCTGCGCATTGATGCTGCCCTCGCTGCGGCTGGGCATGGTCTCCGGCCACAACTGCGCGATGTTGAAGCGCGCCGGCTCCTGGCCGGTGGCGTAGATCCAGTCCTCGATGAAGACCAGCTGCAGGCTGCGCACCACATGGCCACGCAGGCGCATGTGCAGGTCGCGATACGCATCCGGGCGGACGCTCTCGTCTTCCTCATCGGTGATGTTGATGCCACCGGTGAACGCCTGCAGGCCATCGATGATGACCAGCTTGCGGTGCGTGCGCAGGTTCAACCACGGCCGCTTGAACGGCTTGAGCAGCTGCCGGGGATGGAACCACACCACTTCGGCACCGGCATCCAGCAGCGGCTGCAGGAAGCGCTTGCGGATGGATGACGAACCAACCGCATCCAGCAGCAGCCGCACGCGTACACCGGCAGCGGCACGCTCGGTCAGCGCATCGCGCAGCGCGGTGCCGGCGTGGTCCGGATTGAAGATGTAGTACTCCAGGTGCAGGTGATCCTGCGCCTTGGCCACGGCCGCGAGCAGCGCGCTGTAGGTGGCCGCACCGTCGACCAGCCACTCCACTTCGGTGGCCGAGCTGGGTGACAGCCCGGTCGTGGCCTGGGCGATCTTGGCCAGCTCGGTGCAGTCCGCGTCCGGTGGGCAGACGCTGCTGTAGTGCTCCATGCCCGAGCGCGAACGACCGCGGCGCAGGCGTTGCCGTTTCACCTTCTGCGGGCCGAGCAGGTAATAGATGAAGAGCCCGAGGTAGGGCAGGGCAGCCAGCGACAGGATCCAGCTCAACGTGGCGACCGGCTCGCGCTTCTGCAGCATGATCCAGCCGGTCAGCCACAGCAGATAGAGAATGTAGGCCGCCACCATCAGGGGGCGCAGGTGGGGGATGGCATCGAGCCAGTCCCCGAAGACGTCGAAGGTTGCGAGCATGGCCGGATGATAGCGGGCGGCGTGGCGATGGCGCGTATCCACGGCCGGCGGCACAAAAAAAACGCCCCTGTTTCCAGGGGCGTTTTCCAGTCGCGTCATGACTGCGTCTTGCGTATTACTGCTGTACGAAGCCGATCTTCTTCATCTGAGCATTCTTCGCGGCAGCCAACACCTTGGCCATCACGTCGTACTCGGAGTCCGGGCTGGCATCGATGCGCAGTTCCGGCTGGTTGGTCGGATCGCGCTGCACTTCCTGTTCCATACGCTGCTGCAGTTCGCCCACAGCCACCGGGCTGTTGTTCCACGACACCTGGTTGCTGGCGTCCACCTTCAGCTCGATCGGCGGCGGCGGTTCGACCGTCACCGGCGGTGGGTTGAGCACGCGCTGCGGCAGGTCAACGGCGATCGGGTACGTCATGATCGGCGCGGTGACGATGAAGATGATCAGCAGCACCAGCATCACGTCCACCAGGGGCGTGACGTTGATGTCGGCCATGGGGCCTTTGTTACCACCAGTACTGAACGCCATGGCTTACTGCCCCTTTACTTTGGTGGCGACGAAGCCCACGTCGAGCATGCCCTGTTCCTGCGCGACCTTCGTCATCTCATTGATGACGCGCATCTTGGTGGTGCGATCACCACGCAGGTTGAGGGGCGGCTGCGGGGTCTGCTGGGCGGCGGTCGCCAAGCGCGACTCAAGAGTCTGCTTGTCGATTTCCTCGTCGTTCCAGTAGATCGAGCCGTCTTCCTTGACTGCCAAGGTGATCGGGCTCGCCCGCTTTTCAGCGTCTTCCGGATTCTGCACCAGGTTGGCCTCAGGCAGATCCACCTTGACCTTGTGGGACATCAGGGGCGCCGTGATGATGAAGATGATCAGCAGCACCAGCATCACGTCCACGAGGGGCGTAACGTTGATGTCGGCCATGGGGCCGCCGCTGTTACCACTACTGAAAGCCATAACGGGCTCCGTCTAGATCGTGTTGACTACGTTCTCGCTGGGTGACGCGCGTCGCTATTAGCGAACGCGCGAACCGGTGGCGAAGAAGTCGTGCAGGTCGTGAGCGAACGTATCGAACTTGCTGATCGTGGCGCTGTTGATCTTGCTGAAGAAGTTGAAGGCGAACACGGCCGGGATAGCCACGAACAGACCGATGGCGGTCATGATCAGTGCTTCACCCACCGGGCCGGCAACGGCGTCGATCGAGGCGGAACCGGTGGCACCGATCTTGATCAGCGCGCCGTAGATGCCCCACACCGTACCCAGCAGACCCACGAACGGAGCGGTTGCGCCGACGGTGGCCAGCAGGGTCATGCCCGACTGCAGGTTGTTGCTTTCGCGGGTCACGGCCTGACGCAGGGCGCGATCGACGAACTCCGAACGGCTCAGGTTTTCACCCAGGCCACCGGTGGCGCCGCCTTCCGAACGCTGGTGGTGCGCAGCAGCCTGTGCAGCGTCCAGAGCGATCTTGGAGAAGGGTTCCGAAGCCGGCTGTTCTTCCATCGCACGGATGGCGTCCTGGGCGTTCGGGGTATCCCAGAACAGGCTCACGACCTTGTCGGCAGCAGCCTTCAGACGGGAAGCACGGAAGATGTTGATGACGGTCCAGTACCAGGACATGGCCGACATGATGATCAGGGTCAGCAGCACGACCCAGGAGACGGCGAAGTCACCCGGCTGGGTGGTCATCTCGTGGATCAGGTGCTCGAAGCCCATCTGCGACAGGGCGTTGGAGTTGCCCCCGGCAGCAGCGGCGATGAAAAGTTCCTGCAGCATGACGCTTACCTTTGTTGTGTGTGGTGATAAAGGGTATTGCTAGAAATAACCGGTAGAAGCGGTGGCCGGCGGGCCACCGCCCACTATCAGTTCAGCGCAAAGTTGACCGGGACGCGAACGCGACCTGCGACCTTCTTCCCGCCCGATTCCGCGGAACGGAAGCTCCACTTGCGAGCTGCTTCCATGGCGGCGCGATCGAGGTCACGGTTACGGCTGGACTTCTCGACCGACACATTGGTGACGTTGCCATTGGCATCGACATCAATGATCAGGATGACTTCACCCTGGATACCAGCACGGAACGCGGCCGGCGGGTAACGCGGGGGGTTCATGTTCTTCGACGAGATGTCGACGCTTGCCTCAATGGTGCTCGGCGGCTGCGGCGGCGACGGCGGCGAAGGCGGCGTGACGATGTCGGTCGGACGCGGGTCCGGGATATCGACCACTGGGGCCTGCGGCGGCGGCGGAACCGGGGACGGCTTCGGCGGCGACAGGTTTTTCACCGGCGGCGGCGGGGTGTCATCCGGCGGCGGCGGCGGCGGCGGCGGTGGGGGCGGCGGCGGAGCGTCGACCAGGGTCACCATGATGTTGCGTTCTTTCTCCGCAGCGGCCTTGGGGGCCACAGCCGGGATCAAAAGCATCATGAAGGCGGCGAGATGCAGTGCGATTACAAAAGCGATACCCACGATACGCGGCCAGGAGAGGCCGGTGTCATCGCGTTGTTCGTACCTGTGAACGACTAGTTGTTCCGTCATGCGCCAAGAGCTCATTAGTGGGGCCGGGTACCCGAGGACAGGTAGCCCATGATCAGCGGTGCATGACACCGCAGGAACCTCCAAGCTTATACCAATCCTGAGCGCCTGCGCATCACTAATGCAGGCGTTCAGGCGTTATTCCTACTTACTTCAGGTTGATGATTTTCTTGGCATCCGCCTGGTTCTTCACACCCTTCGCCAGCGCCTGCTGGGCGGCCTGCCTAGCCTCCGGGATGCGACCTTCCGAATGCAGCACGCGTGCCAGATTCAGGTAGGTCTCACCGTCCTTGGAAAGCGGGGCAGCCTTCTGCCACGCCTCGATCGCCTTGTTTGCCTGCGGCGGATCCGAGTAGTAGTACGCCTGGGCCAGCGCCAGGTACACCTGATAATCAGGCTTCAGGATGTTTTTCTGCAAGCCATCATTGATAACGGCAATGACGTCCTTTTCTTTGTTCTCACTGTTGGCGTAGATCGAGTAGAGCTGCTTGTACTCGCGCTCGTCGGTCAGCTGGCCGGCGCTGTAGAGCTTGCCCATGATCGCGCCCGCCTGGTCCATCTGGTCGGCCTGCATGTACATGCTGGCCAGGTTCAGCTGGGCCTTCTTGTCGTTCGGGTTCTTGGCGGCGAGCGCCTCGGCCTGCTTGACCGCTTCACCGGTCTGGCCCGCTTCGGCCATGGCGGCCATCAGCAGCTGGTTCCAGCTGTCCTTCGGCTCGGTCGCGCCGGCGATGGCCTGCTGCAGCACCGGGATCGCTTCGGCGTAGCGCTCGGCCTGGTACAGCGCCTGACCCTTGGCCACGAGCTCTTCCGGCTTGGTGGACTTGGTTTCGGCGAAGTACTTGTCCAGCGTCGCCAGGCCTTCGTTGATCTGGTCGTCCTGCAGCTGCAGCTGGCCCAGCATCAGCATCGACTGGTAGTGGCCGTTGTTGTCCAGGCCACCGAGCTGCAACACCTGCTCAAGGTACTTCTTGGCAGCGGCGACGTCGTCGAGCTGATAGGCAGCCTGCGAGGCAAGCTGCGCGGCCAGTGACTTGTCGTAGTTATTGGCGGCGGGATTGGCCAGAACTTCGTCGGCCTGCGCGCGCGTCTCCGGGAACTTCTGGTCGTTGTAGCTGTCAATCAGCTTCTGCAGCTTCGGGCCGACCTTGGGCGACGACTTCTGCTCCGGCTCCTGACGGGTCGCGTTCGGGTAGAGCACTTCGGCCTTCGCCTGCTTGCCGCCGCGGTTGCCACGTTCCGACGAGCGGGACTGGGCGAACGCATCGGTGACCATGGCGCCACCAATAGCGGTCGCGATGAGGACGGAAAGGACGGCTTGCTTGTGGTTGCTGAAAATCATCTTTCACCTCGATCGAACCGCCGCGGCGGCATCAAAACGGACTGTCAGAAAAATCTGAGCCGCCAAACGTATCAGAAACTGATGGCGTGAGAAATCGTTTCCGATGCTGCAATACAGCATCTTTTGGTCGTATCCGGGCGCATCAACCGCACTTTGGCCTGCGCCCGGCCGCTTGGGCTTGTTGGTATACACCACTCAGGGACGGCGCGTCTCGCTGCAGTTCACGGATGCGGTTGGCGGGGTCGGGGTGGGTGGACAGCCATTGGGGCGAGCGCCCGCCGCTGGCGGCCATCATGTTCTGCCACAGATCCACCGCCTGGGCGGGATTGAAGCCGGCCTCGGCCATCAACCGCTGACCGACGATATCCGCCTCGCTTTCCTGGGTCCGCGACCCGGGCAGCAGGAAGGCGGCCTGGGCGCCAGCGCCACCGAGCTGGCTGACGGTACTGGCCGCGCCCTCACCGTAGGCGGCGCCCGCCAGCGCGCCCAGAACCGACAAGCCGGTCTGCGCGCCCATCTGACGGGTGAGGCGTTCTTCGTGGTGCCGCGAGATGACGTGGCCGATTTCATGGCCGATCACGGCAGCCAGCTGATCCTGGTTTTTGGCGACGGTGAAGATGCCGGTATTGACCCCGACCTTACCGCCGGGCAGGGCGAACGCGTTGGGCTCCTTGTCGACCATCAGCGCCGTTTCCCACCGTACGCCACGGTACTGAGCAGGCAGCTGGGCGACCAGCGCATTCACTACGCACTGCACGTAGGCGTTCTGCTTCGGATCGGTACTGAGCGTGCCTTTGGATTTGGTTTCAGTGAACGCCTGCGCGCCCAGCTGATCCAGTTCGGCCTGCGAGACACCGCCGACCATCTGACGACGGCCGGTTGGCGAGGTGGTGGTGGCGCACGCGCTCACCAGCATGGCAATGGCAATTCCCAACAGCACTGGTTTCATGTGCGCTCCCCCGTGTTCATGTAGGCAGTGTGGAACGTGGCGACGTAAATTTTCGTCAAGCCGCGTGATCGATCATTGCACGCCGAGAAACATCAGCGCTGCCAGGGCGATGCCGTTGTTCAGTGCATGCGCGGCGATCGGCGCCCACAGAGTGCCGGTGCGTTGGTAGAGCCAGGCAAAGGCGGCGCCCATGCCGCCGTAGACCAGCCACAACTGGGCGATTTCCCATGGGCCGTTGGCGCTGGTGCCGGGGATTTCATGCACCAGCGCAAAGGCCAGGCTGCTCAGCACGATGCCCAGCACAGGGCGACCCGCCTGCCAGAGGCGGCCGAACAGCACGCGGCGGAACAACAGCTCTTCATACGCAGGGGCGAGCACCACAGCGAACAGCGCGAGAAACCATGGGAAGCGCGTCATCGCCTGTTCCATCAGCGCCAGGTTGGTCGGCACCGGTTCGATGCCCGCCTGCTTGGCCAGCCACGCGATCAGGTTGCTGCCGATGATTACACCGGTGGCGACCAACAACGTCCAGCCCCAGGTCGAGGGGCGGCCTGCGGCCTGGAAGGACAACGCACGTTCGGCGGGCGTGGCCCGGCGGCGGAAGAAGTACAGCACCAGCGCAGCGCCGCCGGTAGCGCTCAGCGCCATCAGGATCTGGGCGAGGGCACCGGGTTGGCCCAGCTGCTGGGTAAGGCCGGCTACGGCGGAGGCATCGGCGCCGTCGCGAGCCGCTTGGTACCCGATGATCGCACCGCGATACAGCCCCCAGATCAGGCCACCGATCAGACTCAGTGACAACAGGACTGCGATGCCGATGCCCAGATCGATGAAGAATCCCGCGAGCGGGGAGCCCGGTTTACGCGGTGACGACGGGACGGCGGGAGGCAGCGGAGGCAGCGGAGGCGTCATGGACGCCGGGGGGGTAGCAGACATCGGATTCCTGGCATCGGGGAGCGGTGGCCGGCCGGATGCAGGTCGCATCCGGGCCGGCCCTTCCCCGATTGTGTCAGATATCCAGGTTGGCGACCTTCAGCGCATTGTCTTCGATGAAGTCGCGGCGCGGTTCCACCACGTCGCCCATCAGCGTGCTGAAGATCTGATCGGCGGCCACGGCATCTTCGATCCGCACCTGGAGCAGGCGGCGGGTGTCGGGATTGACCGTGGTGTCCCACAACTGCTCGGGATTCATTTCACCCAGACCCTTGAATCGCTGGATCTGGCGGCCCTTCTTGGCCTCATCCAGCAACCAGTTGCGCGCCTCGGCGAAGCTGCCGATCTCGGCCGACTTGGCACCGCGGCTGATCTTCGCACCGGCACGGACCAGGCCGTGCAGCAGCAGGGAAGACTGGTGCAGGGCACGCAGTTCGCCGGTTTCAAATGCGCCCAGCGGCAGCACCTGGATCAGCTGTTCGCCCATGTGGCGACGCGTGACCAGCACAGCGGCGGGACGCTCGTCGGTGGGTTCCTGCAGTTCCAGCGTATAGCGCGGCGAGCCGAGGCTGCCCTGGTTGAGGCGGGTTGCCAGCGCGGCCAGACCTTCGTTGGCGCCGGCCTTGCGCAGGTGCTCCAGATCCATCGGCGTGAAATCGATCAGTGCTTCGAGCACCTGGCGATCATAGCGATGGCCGTTGCGCGCGATGGTTTCCTGCGCCGAGGCGTAGGAGAGCAGCAGCTTCTCCAAGGCCACGCCTTCGATGCCCGGCTCGCTTTCGGCGGGGATCAACGAAGCGTTCTCCACCGCACTGCTGGCCAGGTACGCGTCCAGCGCCGGATCATCCTTCAGGTACAGCTCCTGCTTGCCCTGCTTGATCTTGTACAGCGGCGGCAGGCCGATGTAGATGTGGCCGCGCTCGATCAGCTCCGGCATCTGACGGTAGAAGAAGGTCAACAGCAGCGTACGGATGTGCGCGCCGTCGACGTCGGCATCGGTCATGATGATGATGCGGTGGTAACGCAGCTTGTCCGGGTTGTACTCGTCCCGACCGATGCCGGTGCCCAGCGCGGTGATCAGCGTACCGACCTGATCCGAGGCGAGCATGCGGTCGAAGCGGGCACGTTCCACGTTGAGGATCTTGCCGCGCAGCGGCAGCACCGCCTGGTTCTTGCGGTTGCGGCCCTGCTTGGCCGAGCCACCTGCCGAGTCACCCTCGACGATGAACAACTCGGACAGCGCCGGATCCTTTTCCTGGCAGTCGGCCAGCTTGCCCGGCAGGCCGGCAATATCCAGCGCGCCCTTGCGGCGGGTCAGATCGCGCGCCTTGCGCGCCGCTTCACGTGCACGCGCCGCGTCCACGATCTTGCCGGCGATCGCCTTGGCTTCGTTCGGGTTTTCCTGCAGGAATTCTTCCAGGCGCTGGCCGAAGGCACTTTCCACCGCCGGGCGCACATCCGAACTGACCAGCTTTTCCTTGGTCTGGCTGGAGAAGCTCGGGTCCGGCACCTTCACCGACAGCACCGCGATCATGCCTTCGCGCATGTCATCGCCGGTCAGGTTGATCTTGGCCTGCTTGGCGATGCCGTTCTGCTCGATGTAGTTGTTGAGCACACGGGTCAGCGCGCCGCGGAAGCCGGCCAGATGGGTACCGCCGTCCTTCTGCGGAATGTTGTTGGTGAAGCAGTACATCGTTTCCTGGTAGGAATCGGTCCACTGCAGCGCCACGTCCACCACGATGCCGTTGGACTCGCCGGTCACCGAGATCACGTTCGGGTGCAGCGGCGTCTTCAGCTGCGCCAGATGCTCCACGAAACTACGGATGCCGCCTTCGTAATGGAAGTCATCGCGGCGGCCATCGCCGCGCTCGTCGACCAGCACGATCTTGACGCCGGAGTTGAGGAAGGACAGTTCGCGCAGACGGCGGGCCAGGATGTCGTAGTGGAATTCCACGTTGTCGTGGAAGGCCTTCACCGACGGCCAGAAGCGCAGCGTGGTGCCGCGCTTGGTGCTGGCTTCGACCTGCTTGAGCGAGTTGACCGCGGCACCATCAGCGAATTCCTGCTGGTAGTGGAAGCCGCCCTGGTAGATATCCAGGACCAGCTTCTGCGACAGCGCATTGACCACGCTGACACCCACACCGTGCAGACCGCCGGAGACCTTGTAGCTGTTGTCGTCGAACTTGCCGCCGGCATGCAGGACCGTCATCACGACCTCGGCCGCGGACACTTCGCGGTCGAGCTTCTTGCTCATCTGCTCGTGCTTGCCGGTCGGGATGCCGCGACCGTTGTCCGAGACCGACACCGAGCCATCGGCGTGGATCATGACCGAGACATTGTCGGCGTGGCCGGCCAAGGCTTCATCGATGGAGTTGTCGACGACCTCGAACACCATGTGGTGCAGACCGGTACCGTCATGGACGTCGCCGATGTACATACCAGGACGCTTGCGGACAGCCTCGAGGCCTTCCAGGGCGGTGATGCTGTTGGCGTCGTAGTTGCCGCTGTTTGCGGGGATGTTCTGTTCTTCAGTCATTGCGCTTGCCGTAGGCTCCGCAGGTCGGGCCGCCGCGGTGAGGCGGGGCGCCGAGTAATAAGGGGTTGCAACAGCAATTATACCAGCCGGGCACCGTGGCCCCTGGGGGACCACTATGGCACAGGCAGGACCTGTCCATGTTCCACGTGGAACCGGGTGATATCTGTCGCGTCGACCAGCGCCGCCGGTACCTCGGTGGCGGTAATGAAGATCTGCGCCGGGCCGGCCTTCAGCCGTTCCAGCACCCGCGCCTGGTGATGCCGGTCCAGCTCTGAAGACAGATCGTCCAACGCGATCACCGGCCACTCGCCACGCTGCTCGGCATAGTCCTCGGCCTGCGCCAGCAGGCAGGTAAGGGCGGTCAGCTTGGCTTGGCCACGCGAGAGTGCATCCCGGCCCGGAATGGTCTCGAATCCGACGCTCCAGTCCGCCCGGTGCGGACCGACCGAGGTATAGCCGGCCATGCGGTCACGTTCCCGGGCCAAAAGCAGGGCATCCGACAGCGATACCTCCTGCTTCCGCCAGCCAGGGCTGAGACTGAGTGACTGGATTCCCAGATTCGGGGCCAAGACGGCCGCCAGTTCCACGGTTCGTTCCTGCAGCCGCTCCAGGTAGTGCTGGCGGCGGGTGGTCAGCGGTTCGCCGGCCTCCGCGAGCTCGCGATCCCATGCATCCAGCGCGTGCGGATGCCCACCTTGTTTGAGCAGGGCGTTACGCTGCTTCAGGGCCCGCGAGTACCGCCGCCACAGACCCATGAAGTCTGGTTCCACGTGGAACAAACCCCAATCCAGGAAGCGTCGGCGGGGCTCGCCACCGCCGCTTACCAGCGCATGGCTACCGGGTTCGAAGGTCACGACCGCCAGTGCGGCACAAAGCGTCCCGAGCTGAGCGACATCTTCCCCGTCCAGTCGGCCTTTCCATTCCTGGCCGCTGTGGCGAAGCCCGGCCTTGCGACGGGTCGGGGTATCGGCACCTTCGCGCTGCTCATCCCATTCCACGAACACATCCAGCGCCTCCCGGCCCTGTCGCACCAGGCCATCCCGGACACGGCCGCGAAAACTGCGCCCGTACGCCATGACGTGCAACGCCTCCAGGACACTGGTCTTGCCGGCGCCATTGTCACCGGTAATCAGGTTGATGCCCGGTTGTGGTGCCAGTTCGACGGTATCGAAGCGGCGGACCTGGTGCAGGGACAAACGGCGGATGTGCATGCGGACGATCAACGCCGCACGGGGCGGCAGAGGGGTAGGGGAATCGATCAGCTTACTGCATTGCCCCGGTTCCACGTGGCCGGATGCGCCGCGCGCCGCGAGTGGGTACCGGACCCGTCGCCGAAGGCGGAAGGAGCGGATCGGCCTGTCCCGGTGTTCCGCGCGGTGGCGGCTCGGTCTGCCATGCGTCCATTTCGGGTGGCGCCAACGGTCATTGGGCCAGACAAGCCGGATGTCGGCCGCCGACGTCAGCGCCGCGGCCAGGACCGCCACGTGAAACCTCCGTTTACCGCCGCATGGCCCGCCGGAGGGGTTGAATTTCTTCAAATCTGCGACCTGCGCAGCACTGAGGTGCTGCAGATTTCAACGAATTCGCACCGTTTTTTGCCCGCCTTGCGAGCGAGGACGCGGCCGGTGCCCTGTTTTTTTTTAAATCTGGAGGTGAGGTTCAATCGCCCCAGCGTAGAACCCGAGCAACGCGCGCAGACCCAAACGAGACTGTCCACACCCGCTCTGTATGGCTTATGCACAGCCTCTGGGCAATCTGTGGATAAAAAAGGCCTCTTGAACTGCCTCGAAAGATATCCACAGGATCACCCCCAGGCTCAGACCCTGTTTTACCGGGGGTTTCGAGCCTATATTCTTCTTTAAAACCAACCACTTAACCTACTTTTCAACCAAATCTGGCCCTACCACCACCACCAAGCTTTAGATTTATATACAGTTTTTAAAAGCATAGAGCTGTGATCCAGCGGTCAAAACGCCGGGTACCGCAGTGCTTCGGAGCCGACGAGCAATTCGCGCCTTTGGCTCGGTTGACGCATGCAGAATCGACACGCACAGCAGCGGTCCATCGCCAGTCATCCGCTGACCCCGCGGGTGCCGCACCAACCGAAGGACCAGGGGCGCAAAACGGGGTCATCACCTCTTGGGGCTCGTTTCCCAACCGCCGACTCGCTGCTTGGCATCGGTCTCACGAGAGTTGGGCTGGGTCGGCAAAGGATCAGACGAACAGTCCGGCTACAGCCAAAGCTCAACCGCAAAACAAATGCTCCACGTGGAACATCGTTCTCCCGCCCAAAAAGAAACCCGGCAATGCCGGGCTTCTCAACACCACTCGGTTCCACGTGGAACCTGCACGTCTCCGGTCAGAGACGCAGCGGCATCACCACATGACGCGACTTCTCGCTGCTGGCCTCACGGACCAGGGCAGAGGAGTTCGAATCGCGCAGCTGGATCACGACATGCTCGTCGCGCAGGGCGGACAACGCGTCCAGCAGGTAGTTCACGTTGAAGCCAATGGCCAGATCGCTGACCGTGGTATCGGCCTCGATCTCTTCCTGGGCTTCTTCCTGCTCCGGGTTGTGCGCGCTGATCTTCAGGTTGCCCGGCGAGACTTCCACGCGGATGCCGCGGTACTTCTCGTTGGACAAAATCGCGGCGCGCTGCAGCGAGGCACGCAGGGCTTCGCGATCCACCTTCACTTCGCGGTCGGCACCGATCGGAATCACGGCCTCGTAATCCGGGAAGCGACCGTCGATCAGCTTCGAGGTGAAGGTCACATCGTCGCGCTTGACGCGAACGTGGCTGCGGCCGACTTCCAGCTCGATCTCGCGATCGCCGCTTTCCAGCAGGCGCTGCAGCTCGGTCACGCCCTTGCGCGGCACGATGATCTGACGCTTGGCGGCGCTGGCTTTTTCCAGCTCGGTTTCGCACAGCGCCAGGCGGTGACCGTCGGTCGCCACGGTACGCAGGGCATCGCCACGCAGGTCGAACAGCAGGCCGTTGAGGTAGTAGCGCACGTCCTGCTGTGCCATCGCGAACGCGGTGCGTTCGATCAGTTCCTTCAGGGTCGCTTCGCCGATGGCCACGCGCTCGGTCGCTTCGACTTCGTCGACAGACGGGAAGTCGTTGGCCGGCAACGTTGCCAGGGTGAAGCGGCTGCGCCCGGCCTGCACGGTGATCTTGTCACCGGTCTGCGAGACGGTGATCCGGCTGCCGTCAGGCAGGGCGCGGATGATCTCGAACAGCTTGCGGGCGGGGATGGTGGTCTCGCCGTCCTGGGCATCTTCCACCGCGATCCGCGACACCATTTCCACTTCCAGGTCCGTGCCGGTCAGCGACAGCTGTCCGTTCTGGACCTGAACCAGGAAATTAGCCAGAACCGGCAGGGTCTGGCGGCGTTCGACCACGTTGACGACTTGTGCCAACGGCTTGAGAAAGGCTTCGCGCTGCAGTGTGAAACGCATGTGGTTCCGTGCCCCTATGCTTTAAAAAAATGTGGAATAAATCAAAAGCTTGGTGGTGCTGGTAGGGCCAGAATCGCGGGAAAACACGACTAAGCCTTTGTAAACATTAGGGTTTTTGACCGCGAAACCCTCTGCATTACTAGCCCCCAAGGGGTGGGGAAAGGTGTGGATAACTTTACCGTCGAATCCGCCGGCTTTTTTATCCACAACCTATACCTCGCTTACTACCGGATTCTGCACCGTTTTATGCGATGACGCCTTAGCGGCGTACATGCATCATTCGCTCAACTTCCGGATCAGCTTGTCCCAGTCTTCCCGCAACTTGCCGTCCGCTTCCATCAACGTCCGGATCTGCCGGCAGGCATGCAGCACCGTGGTGTGGTCCCGGCCGGCAAAGGCGTCGCCGATTTCCGGCAGGCTGTGCTCGGTCAGTTCCTTGGTCAGGGCCATGGCAACCTGACGGGGACGGGCCAGCGACCGGGTACGACGCTTGGACAGCAGATCCTTGATCTGCAGCCCGTAGTAGTCGGCCACGGTTTTCTGGATGTTGGGAATGCTGATCGCCTGCTGCTGGGCGCGAAGCAGGTCGCGCAGGGTTTCCTGGGCGAAATCAGTGGTGATCGCACGGCCGGTGAAGTTGGCGCGTGCGGCCAGGGTATTCAACGCACCTTCGAGGTCGCGGACATTGGAGCGCATCTTCTTGGCAATCAGAAACGCCACATCGTCGGGGATATCGGTGCCACGCTCACGAGCCTTGGCCAGCACGATCGCTGCGCGCGTCTCGAAGTCCGGCGGCTCGATCGCCACCGACAGGCCCCAGGCCAGTCGCGACTTCAGCCGTGCTTCCAGCCCCTCGACTTCGCGCGGGTACCGGTCGCAGGTCAGGATGATCTGCTGCTTGCCGTCGAACAGGGCGTTGAACGTATGGAAGAACTCTTCCTGGGTACGGTCTTTGCCGGCGAAGAACTGGATGTCATCGATCAGCAGCGCGTCCACCTGCTGGAACTGGCGCTTGAACTGGTCCATGGTTTTTTCCTGCAGCGCACGGATCATCGCGCTGAAGAACTGTTCCGAACGCAGGTACAGCACCTTGGCCGCCGGGTTGGCCTGACGCATCGCATTGCCGGCCGCGAACATCAGATGGGTCTTGCCCAGGCCGGTCCCGCCGTACAGCAGCAATGGGTTGTGGGCCCGGTCGCCCGGCTTCTGCGCCGCCTGGAACGCCGCGGCCAGACCCAGCTGGTTGCTGCGGCCTTCCACGAAGTTGGCGAAGGTGTAGTGCGAATCCATGTTGCCGGCGAAGGGCACCAGGGGTTCGGCCGGCGCCGCCGGTGCGGACAGGCCCGGAATCGGCCCGATCTGCGCCTCTACCGGACGCGGACGCGAGCCGATTTCAAGAAAAACGTCGCCGAAACCGGCGAAGTGCGCCAGCAGTTCCTTGATGCGCGGCAGATACAGCTCGCGCACCTGGTCGACGATGAAGGCGTTTGGCGCATAAAGCACCAGGCTGTCCGCGCGCAGATCTGCCTGCAGCGGCTTCAACCAGGTGTGAACATCCTCGGGCGGAAACTCCGCTTCGAGGCGTTCGAGAGAACGAGACCAGGCATCCATCGGCAATAATCGTCTGGGGCCAGCGGATAGGCGAACAAAAGCGCCGCACCGCAGGCCGGAAGGGGGGAAGAATGGATGGCGCAGACTACCACCGACGAGGGGGGCCGGGAATGGTTGTCCCAAAGTTATTCACAAAACGATCCACAGCTATTGCACAGCCCGGTGAATTCCCTTAGTGACAGACACTTGACGGGACCTCAATGAGGTCTATAGAATTTCCGGTTCTTTCCGTCCCCTTCATATAGAGGCCCGCATGGCCACCAAGCGCACTTTCCAACCCAGCAACCTCAAGCGTAAGCGCGACCATGGCTTCCGTGCCCGTATGAAGACCGCTGACGGCCGCAAGATCCTGTCGCGTCGCCGCGCCAAGGGCCGTAAAGTCCTGAGCGCTTGATTGCAATGCCGCTTTCCGCGGCAGACGCAATCCTGACTGTGAGCAGTTCCGACCCGTGCAAGCGATTTCCTCGCTCTGCGCGGGTTCGTACGCGTGCCGAATATACAACGGTCTTCAACGGCGCCCGCCGTGTATCCGATCCGCTGATGACCCTGCACTGGCTGAAGAGCGATACGCCAGCCAGGTTGGGTCTTGCGGTGTCGCGCAAAGTCGATCCCCGAGCCGTGGGTCGCAACCGAGTGAAGCGTGTGCTGCGCGATGCCACACGCCACGTACGGCCGTGGATGAGTGCCGGCGATTACGTCGTCGTTGCCCGCAGTGCCGCCCGTACCGCCAGCAATTCAGATATCCGCCAGGCGTTTGAACGCCTGTTGCGCCGCCTTGGCGCATTGCCCATGCCGGGCGCGGACGGCACAATGCCGCCGCCCCTGGGCGTTGCACCCCTTTCCCAGTCCGAGCCGGCATTGCGTGCCGGCCCCGTCGAGCCTGCACGCTGATGAACCAGACCCGCGTTTTCCTGATTTTTGCCTGGCTGATGGTGGCCGTGTTGCTGTGGATGGAGTGGGGCCGCGATAAAGCCGCGCCGCCGACCCCGGCCGTGGCCACCCAGACTACCCAGGCCAGCGTGCCGGGTGCGGCTGCCGGGAGCATCCCCGGTGCGCCCGTGCCCCAGGCAGACGGTTCCCTGCCGGCGGCACAGCCGGCCGCACAGACCGAGGCCGGTCCGGCCCGCGTGACCATCACCACCGACGTCCTGCGTCTGGTGCTGGACGGTGGCACGGTGCTGGATGCCGAGCTGCTGCAGTTCCCGCAGACCAAGGAAGAAGGCAGCCCGCCGGTCCGCTTGCTGACTGAAGAAGCGACCCACCCGTACCGCGCGGTGAGTGGCTGGATCAGCGAAGACAAGACCATGCCGGTGCCGGCCGCCAACGGCTTCAAGCTGGTCGGTGACAACCACGACTTCGTGCTGGCCAAGGGCCAGGACGAGGTCACGGTGCCGTTCGAATGGACCGGCCCGAACGGCGTGACCATCCGCCGCACCTACTCGCTGGGTCGCAACGAGTACGCGATCACGGTGAAGGATGAAGTGGTTAACGGCGGCAGCGCCCCGTGGAGCGGCTACGTGTTCCGCACCCTGGACCGCACCCCGACCATCCTCTCGCGCAGCATGACCAACCCGGACTCGTTCAGCTTCAACGGCGCGACCTGGTTCAGCCCGCAGGACGGTTACGAGCGTCGCGCGTTCAAGGATTACCTGGACGACGGCCACCTCAACCGCACCATCACCGGCGGCTGGCTGGCGATGCTGCAGCACCACTTCTTCACCGCGTGGATTCCGCAGGCCGACCAGGCCGCGCAGTACTCGCTGGCGCAGAACAACGGCCGCGACCAGATCGAATCTCGTGGCCCGGCCTTCACCGTGGCCCCGGGCCAGCAGGTCAGCACCGAAGCCCGCCTGTGGGTCGGCCCGAAGCTGGTCAACCTGATCGCCAAGGAAGACGTGAAGGGCCTGGACCGCGTGGTCGACTACAGCCGCTTCTCGCTGATGGCGATCATCGGCCAGGGCCTGTTCTGGGTCCTCAACCAGGTCCACAAGGTCGTCAACAACTGGGGCTGGGCGATCGTCGGCCTGGTGGTGCTGCTGAAGCTGGTGCTGTATCCGCTCTCGGCCGTGCAGTACAAGTCCGGTGCCAAGATGCGCCGCTTCCAGCCGCGCATCGCGCAGCTCAAGGAACGCTATGGCGATGACCGCCAGAAGTTCCAGACCGCGATGATGGAGCTGTACAAGAAAGAGAAGATCAACCCGATGGGCGGCTGTCTGCCGATCCTCATCCAGATGCCGATCTTCTTCGCGCTGTACTGGGTGCTGGTGGAATCGGTGGAACTGCGCCAGGCCCCGTGGCTGGGCTGGATCCAGGATCTGACCGCACGTGACCCGTACTTCATCCTGCCGGTGATCAACGTGGCGGTGATGTGGGCCACCCAGAAGCTGACTCCGGCGCCGGGCATGGACCCGATGCAGGCCAAGATGATGCAGCTGATGCCGCTGGTGTTCGGCGTCATGATGGCCTTCATGCCGTCCGGTCTGGTGCTGTACTGGGTCGTCAACGGTGGCCTGGGCCTGCTCCAGCAGTGGTGGATGACCAAGCGTCATGGCAGCGATCCGCTGCCGGTCGTCACCGCCAAGAAGTGAGCCACACAGGAGACCCGCCGCAAGGCGGGTTTCCTGCATCTGCGGCCCGGCCAACCGTGCGGTCCGTAGAATGCCCCCTGATTCCCCGCACCCTGCAGTGAGCCCGACATGACCCATGCCCCCGACACCATCGTGGCCATCGCCACCGCGCCCGGCGCGGGCGGCGTCGGCATGCTGCGGCTGTCCGGCCCCCAGGCGCGGCCCATCGCCGAGGCGATCGGCGTGCGCGCGATGCAGCCGCGGCACGCGCATTACGCACGCTTCCGCGATGCGGGCGGCGAGGTGATCGATGACGGTATCGCGCTGTGGTTTCCCGCCCCGAACAGCTTCACCGGTGAAGAAGTGGTGGAACTGCAGGGGCATGGCAGCCCGGTGGTGCTCCAGCAACTGGTCGCGCGCTGCATCGCACTGGGGGCTCGGCAGGCGCGGCCGGGTGAGTTCAGCGAGCGGGCCTTCCTCAACGGCAAGCTCGACCTGGCCCAGGCCGAGGCGATTGCCGATCTGATTGCCGCCAGCGATACCCGCGCAGCGCGCGCGGCACGCCGCTCGCTGGACGGGGTCTTCTCGCGCCGCGTGGACGAGGTCGCAGAACAGCTTGTTCTGCTGCGGATCCACGTGGAAGCAGCGATCGACTTCGCCGACGAACCGCTCGATACCCTCGGCGGCGCGCAGGTCCGCAGTGGCCTGGTCACCGCGCTGCAGGCGCTGATCCGGCTGCGCGAGGATGCCGAACGCGGCCGCAAACTGCGCGACGGTCTGCACGCCGTGCTGGTCGGGCCGCCGAACGCCGGCAAGAGTTCGCTGCTCAATGCACTGGCCGGCAGCGAGCGGGCGATCGTCACCGACATCGCCGGGACCACCCGCGACACCCTGCGCGAAACCATCCGCATCGACGGTCTGGAACTGACCCTGGTCGACACCGCCGGTCTGCGCGAAGGCGGCGATGCGATCGAGCGCGAGGGCATGCGCCGCGCCCGCGAAGAAATGCAGCGCACCGACCTGGCCATCGTGGTGGTCGATGCGCGCGAGCCGCAGGCCGGCCGCGACGCGGTGGGCGACAGCATCGCCGACGTACCGCAGCAGCTGTGGATCCACAACAAGAGTGACCTGCTGGACACCCTGCCGTCCGATGCCCCTGCGGACGTGGTGCATGTCTCGGCCGCGACCGGCCTCGGCCTGGATCAGCTGCACGCATGCTTGCGCGCGCTGGCCAGCGGTAGTGCCGGCGACAGCGTGGACGGTGAGTTCTCCGCGCGCGCCCGCCACGTCGAGGCGATCGGCCAGGCCATCGGCCATGCCGAGCGCGCCGAATCGGAGCTGGTCCACGAGCACCTGGAGCTGGCGGCGGAGGAACTGCGCCTGGCCCATGAGGCGCTGGGCGAGATCACCGGGCGGATGAGCGCCGATGATCTGCTCGGGCGGATTTTCTCGAGCTTCTGTATCGGGAAGTAGGCACGCGGCCTTTCTTCGCGCTGTCACAGCCTTGCAGCAGACTGACCGGGTTCTTTATCGACAGGGATTTGCAGTGTCCAAGCAGTTGTGGGGATGTGTGTTGCTGGTGTCGCTGGCCGTGGCACCATCGGTGGCCATGAGCGCTGAATCGTCTTCCTCCACGCCGGCCAAGGCCGCCGTCTACGGCCACCGCGGCGCCAGTGCGCTGCTGCCCGAGCACACGCTCGCCGCGTACGCGCAGGCCATTGCCGATGGCGCCGACTACATCGAGCCGGACCTGGTGATGACCAAGGACGGCGTGCTGGTATCGCGCCACGAGAACGAGATCGGCGGCACCACCGATGTGGCCGCGCACCCCGAGTTCGCCAGCCGCAAGACCGTCAAGACCATCGACGGCGAGCGCATCGAAGGCTGGTTCACCGAAGACTTCACCCTGGCCGAGCTGAAGACGCTGTACGCCCGCGAGCGCCTGCCGCAGCTGCGCAGCACCGCCTTCGACGGCCAGTTCCGCATCGCCACGCTGGACGAGATCATTGCCTTCCTGGTGCAGCAGGCCGGGCGCGCCAACCGCGGCATCGGGCTGGTGCCGGAGATCAAGCACGGCACCTACTTCACGCGCATCGGCCTGCCGATGGAAGACAAGGTACTGGCGGCACTGCAGGGCAACGCGTACACGCGCGTGGCGCCGGTGACGATCCAGTCCTTCGAGGTCGGCAACCTGCGTTACCTGCGCGGCAAGCTCGGCCGCGACAGCAACATCCGCCTGCTGCAGTTGCTCGGCGATCCCAAACAGCAGCCCGGTGACGTGCTGGCCGCCAAGGGCAACCAGCGCTATGCCGACCTGATCACCCCGGCCGGGCTGCGCGACGTGGCCACCTATGCCGACGGCATCGGCCCCAGCCTGCGCATGGTCATTCCACTGGATGCGCAGGGGAAGCTCGGCACCCCGACCTCGCTGGTGCGTGATGCGCATGCGGCCGGGTTGATGGTGGTGCCGTATACGTTCCGGCCGGAAAACTACTTCCAGGCCGCGGAGTTCCGCAGCGGCGAGCCGAATGCCCGCAACGCCGAAGGCTCGGTCGCGGAGATGCGCGCCTACCTGGCCACTGGCATCGATGCGTTCTTCACCGATGACCCGGCGCTGGGCCGGCGTGCGGTGGATGGGGATGGGACGACCGCAGCGAATCCTTGAGCGTGCAGAGCCACGCCATGCGTGGCTGCGCTTGGTCGGTGGGCGCGATATCGGACTATCCGGCGCACGGCAGCCACGCATGGCGTGGCCCTACCGTGGCATGTAATCAGATGGCGCTGCCGGTCAGTCCAGCGATGACCCTTCATCGCGCCGCCGGAACGGCAGCACCACGAAGTCGCGGCCCTCGCGCGGTTGCCACAGCACCGGCACGCGGGTCGGGGAAGGCGGTTCCAGATCGGCGTCGTGCGCGGCCTCGATGTCGTCCTCTTCCTCGTCCTCCCAGCTGTAGCGCTTGCGCGGCGCCATCGGGTCGGAGAGGCGGAACAGCAGCGCGCTGATGATGCCGGCGAAGGCACCGCCCATATGCGATTGCCAGGACACGCCCGGCTCGTGCGGCAGGATGGTCAGCAGCATGCTGCCGTAGAACAGGAAGGCGATCAGCCCGGCGGCGATCGCTGGCCGGTCGCGGCGCAGCAGGCCGAGCACGAACACCAGGAACATCAGGCCGTGGGTGATGCCACTGGCGCCCAGATGGCGGCTGCCCAGATCGCCGAGCAGCCAGGCCCCGAGCCCCGAGCCGACCCACAACAGGGGCAGCGCGCGCACGGTGGCCTTGGGATAAACGCTGCCGGCCAGGGTGCCGAGGATCAGCAGGGCTGCCGCATTGGCGCCCAGATGCTGGATCGAGCCGTGCAGCAGCGGTGCACCGAGAATGCCGAGCAGGCCGGCCTTGTCCAGCGGGGCAACCGCCCACGGACGCCAGTCGAAGTGGCCCTGGGCGGTATACACCGCGACCAGCAGCAGCACGAAGGCCAGGCTCAGGTTGAACGCCCGCAGTACACCACCACGGTCGTTGCGGGACGGGACCGGCGGCGCGCCGGTGGGCTGGGGCAGGTTGGCGTTCATACCCTTAGGGATGGCGTCGCCCCGGATGAACACAAGGGCAACGTCGTGGGAGAGAGAGGTACCGCCTGCGGGACAATCCCGCAGGCGGCACGGTCGGTCAGGCGTGGCCGCCTTCCTTCGGCGGGTTCTTCAGGCTCAGCACCACGGTCGCGGCGATGATCACCGCCACCACACCCAGCGAGATCGGGGTGGGGATCTTGAAGAGGTCGATCAGCATCATCTTGATGCCGATGAAGGCCAGCACCAGGGCCAGGCCGTACGGCAACAGGTGGAAGCGATCGGCCATGCCGGCCAGCAGGAAGAACATCGCGCGCAGGCCCAGCACCGCGAAGACGTTGGAGGTCAGCACGATGAACGGGTCGGTGGTGATCGCAAAGATCGCCGGGATGCTGTCCACCGCGAAGATCACGTCGGTCACCGCGATCAGGATCAGCACCACGAACAGCGGGGTGAACCAGCGCTTGCCATCGCGCATGACGCTCATGGCGTTGCCGGCATAGTCGGGCAGCAGGCGCAGGTGCTTGCGCATCCAGCGCAGGGCGGGGTTGGTCTCCAGATCCGGCTCACTGCCGGCCGAGAACCACATCTTCCAGCCGGTGAAGAGCAGGAACGCGCCGAACACGTACAGCAGCCAGTGGAACTTGGTCAGCAGCACGCTGCCGGCGAAGATCATGATCGTACGCAGCACGATCGCGCCCAGGATGCCGATGATCAGCACCTTCTGGCGCTGTTCCTCGGGCACCGCGAAGTAGCCCATGATCATCAGGAAGACGAAGATGTTGTCCACGGCCAGGGCTTTCTCGACCAGGTAACCGGTCAGGAACTCCAGGCCGACCTTGTTGGCCACCACCTGGCCGGCGGTCTCGTTCAGGTAGTACCAGAGGCCACCGTTGAAGGCCAGGGCGAGGGCAACCCAGCCGATGGACCACCACAGGGCTTCCTTGAAGGTGACCTTGTGTGGGCCGCCGTGTCGCATCAAGACGAGGTCGACCAGCAGCGCGATGATCACCACCGCGCCGAAGCCGCCCCACAACCACACATTACCGATCGTCTGCATTGGGTTTATCCGTTGGAAAAAATAGAGTGCCTCAAGCCGGATGGCGAGGATCTGCAACGGAGGATCGGGGGGATCCAGGGACAGAGCTTCGCCATACGGCGAAGGTCTCGCTCGCAGTCCCGATGGGTGGGACTGCCGTTGCACCGGAGCCTGCGGGCTCGAATTGACGGCGACAACGTCTGGGAGCTACTCCCCTTCTGAGGCCGATTCTGCGGGGTGCCGGGGCCGGCGTCAAATGGTTTCCATGCCCCGTTCGTGATGAATGATCGCCCCCTGAGTCAGGGGGCAGCGCCGCAGGCGCGGGGGTGTGGTTGCGGGTATGACGGGGCCCGCGGTATGCGCAGCAGACCGTGGGGCGGCAGCGCGCATGCGGTGGCGCGTCATACAATGCGTACATGAATACCCCTGCCCCCGTTGTCCGCCTCAAGAACGCCTGGCGCTCCAGCCACCCGTGGATCTTCCAGAAACTGGTCGAAAAGCCGGCCGTCCGTCCCAAACCCGGTGCCATCGTCGACGTCGTCGGCGTGGACGGGGATTGGATCGGCCGGGGCTTCTACAACGGTCATTCGCGCATTGCCGTGCGCATCCTGGAGACCGATCAGGCCATCCCGGTCGACGCCGGCTGGTTCTCGCGCAAGATCGCCCAGGCGGTGTCGCTGCGTCGTGAGGTGCTCAAGCTGGACGAGATCTCCGATGCCTGGCGCGTGGTCCACAGCGAAGGCGACGGTCTGTCCGGCCTGGTCGTGGACCGCTATGGCGACCTGGTCGTGGTCGAATTCTTCGCCGCCGGCATGTTCCGCCACCGCGAGTGGGTGTATGAAGCCCTGCGCGAACAGTTCCCGGGCTGCCGTTTCCACAGCTTCGCCGACGAGCACGTGCAGAAGCAGGAAAGCTTCGACTTCCACGGCAACACCACCACCGACGCCTCGGTGATCACCGAGTACGGCGTGAAGTTCCGCGCCGACCCGGCCGGTGCGCACAAGACCGGCTTCTTCGCCGATCAGCGTGAGAACCGCCAGTGGCTGAGCCAGCAGGTGGAAGGCAAGACCGTGCTGGACCTGTGCTGCAACACCGGTGGGTTTGCGGTGTATGCCGCCGCGCGCGGTGCGGCCGAAGTGGTCGGCATCGATATCGATGAAGACGTGATCGCCATCGCCAAGGGTAATGCCAAGCTCAACAACGTGCGCCCGAAGTTCATCCAGTCCGACATCTTCCCGTGGCTGCGCGATGCCTCCAACCGCGGCGAGAAGTTCGACGTGGTGATCCTCGATCCGGCCAAGATGACCCGCGACCGCGACCAGGTCATCACCGCGCTGAAGAAGTACCTGGACATGAACAAGCTGGCGCTGGGTGTGGTCAAGCCCGGTGGCCTGCTGGCCACCTTCTCGTGCACCGGCCTGGTGGCCGAAGACCAGTTCCTGGACATGCTGCGCCGCGCTGCGTTCTACGCCGGCCGCACCATCCAGATCCTGAAGGTGGCCGGCGCCGGTCCGGATCACCCGTTCATGGCCCACGTGCAGGAATCGCGCTACCTCAAGGCCGTGTTCTGCCGCGTGGTGGATTGATTCGCAGGATCCCGGCCACGTTCGGCATCGGGTAGTGCCGGCCGCTGGCCGGCTCCTCCTAGTCGCCGATTGTCGCGGGGAGCCGGCCAGCGGCCGGCACTACCGTTTGTTGTCCTCTCAGCGCTATGGTCTGACGCTTCTCAACCAAGGTGAGGCGTCATGACGTTGCGCAGTCTGTCTTTGCTGGTCTCGCTGGCGTTGTGCACGCCGCTGGCCGCCCACGCGATCGCGTTCACCCCGCAGGAACTGGCCAAGGCGTCCGCGCTGCAGCAGCGGCTGCTGACGCTGGACAGCCATCTGGATACGCCGGCCAACTTCCACCGGGACGGCTTCGACATCACCCAGCGGCACGACCATAACGCGCTGTCGCAGGTGGATTACCCGCGCATGGTCGAAGGCGCGCTGGATGGCGGCTTCTGGGCGATCTACACCGATCAGGGCGACCGCAGCGCACAAGCGCACCAGCATGACCGCGATGCCGGCCTGCTGCGGCTGACCGAGATCCGCGAGATGCTCGCCGCGCATCCGGACACCTTCCAGCTCGCGCTGACCGCCGCCGATGCCGCGCGCATCAAGGCCGTCGGCAAGCGCGTGGTCTACATCAGCATGGAGAACGCCAGCCCGCTGGTCGACGATCCCACGCTGCTCAGTTACTACCACCTGGCCGGCCTGCGCCTGCTCAGCACGGTGCACTTCGCCAACAACGAGTTCGCCGATTCGGCCACCGATCCCAAGGGTGCCGAGTGGAAGGGCCTGAGTCCGGCCGGCAAAGCGCTGGTGGATGAAGCGGTGCGGCTGGGCATCGTCATCGATCAGTCGCATGCTGCCGATGCGGTGTTCGATGACCTGATCGAGCGCATGCCGGTGCCGTTCGTGCTCTCGCACAGTTCGGCCAAGGCGATCTACAACCATCCGCGCAACCTCGATGATGCGCGTCTGAAGCAGCTGGCCAAGGCCGGTGGCGTGATCCAGGTCAACGCCTATGGTGGTTATCTGATCGACACCGCCAAGAGCGAGGCGCGCAAGGCGGCCGAGACGGCGCTGATGGCGCAGCTGGGCACCGATTACGACGGCATGAGCATCCAGCAGGGTGTCGCGCTGAAGAAGGGGCTGGAGGAAATCGACCAGCGCATTCCGCTGCGCAAGGCCACGCTCGACGATTTCTTCGCCCACCTCGAGCACATCCTCACCGTGGTCGGCCCCGAACACGTGGGTATCGGGTTGGACTGGGATGGCGGCGGTGGCCTGGCCGATCTGCCCGACGTGAGCCAGTTGCCGAAGATCACCGCGTGGCTGCTGCGCAAGGGCTACAGCGAGAAACAGATCGCCGGTATCTGGGGCGGCAATCTGCTGCGCGTCATGCAGCAGGCGCAGGATCACGCGGCCAAGGTTGCCGCCGCCGCGAAGCCCTGAGTACAGGGGGCATCATGCGCGCTGCCCGGCAGCGCGGCTTCACCAGCGCCCGCAAAGAAAAAGGCAGGCCCAGGGCCTGCCTTTCTCACACCCGGTCATCGCCGGCCGGTGGCCGGCGCGATCTCTCAGCGCCTGCCCAGCACCGCATTACGACGCCCGTAAGCGAAGTAGGCGATCAGGCCCAGAACGTTCCAGCCCAGGAAGTACAGCTGGGTCGTGCTCGGCAGGCTGAAGAACAGGTACACGCAGCCGATCATCGCCAGCGGGCCGACCACGTAGGCCAGCGGCGTGCGGAACTTGCGCACGCGGTTCGGCTCGCGCTTGCGCAGCACCACCAGGCACAGGCCCACCGCGGTGAACGCGGCCAAGGTGCCCGCGTTGGCCAGCGCGGCGATCTCGTCCAGACGTGCCACGCCGGCCAGCGCGGCAACCAGCACGGCGGTGAACAGCGTGGTGGCGACCGGCGTGCCGGTGCGCGCGCTGACCTTGGACAGGCCACGCGGCAGCAGGCCATCGCGCGACATGACGAAGAAGATGCGGCTCTGGCCGTACAGGAAGGCCAGCAGCACGGTCGGCAGCGCGATCACCGCCGCTGCGCCGATCCACTTGGCCGCGCCCGGGCTGCCCAGCTCGCGCAGGATCAGCGCCAGCGGCTCGGCGCTCTGGCCGAAGATCGTGTAGCTCATCGCACCCACGGCGGCCAGCGCCACCAGCACGTAGATGATGGTGCAACCGACCATCGAGCCGATGATGCCGATCGCCAGGTCGCGCTCGGGCTTCTTGGTTTCTTCAGCGGCGGTGGAGATCGCATCGAAGCCGTAGAACGCGAAGAAGATGATCGCGGCGGCCGCCATCACCCCGCGTTCCACACCATCGGCGCCCAGCGACTTGACGAAGCCGAACGGCATGAACGGCTCCATGTGGCCGGTATCGAAGTGCGGCAGGGCGATCGCCACGAACACGGTCAGGGCGATGATCTTGATCACCACCAGGACTGCGTTGAGGGTCGCGCTTTCCTTGGTGCCGGCCATCAGCATGCCGGCCACCAGGAAGGTGATCAACACCGCCGGCAGGTTGATGAAGCCGCCTTCCACGTGGGGGCCGGCGGTCAGCATCAAGGGCAGGTCGATCCCGAAGCCGTGCAGGAAGCCGACCGCGTAGCCGGACCACCCGACCGCGACCGTACTCACCACCAGCGAGTACTCCAGGATCAGGCTCCAGCCAACCACCCAGGCCACCACCTCGCCCAGGGCGGTGTAGCTGTAGGTGTAGGCGCTGCCGGCGGCCGGCATCATCGTCGACAGCTCGGCGTAGGACAGGGCCGCGCAGGCGCAGACCGCGCCGGCGATGGCGAAGGAAATCAGCACCGCGGCGCCGGCCAGGTTCGCGCCGACACCGATCAGGGTGTAGATACCGGTGCCGACGATGGCGCCGATGCCCAGCGCGATCAGGTGCGGCCAACTCAGGGTCGGGATCAGTTGCCTGCCGGCTTCATGGACGGTGACAGTGTCTAGGGACTTGCGCCGGAGCAATGACATGGGGCCTCGCGGTGGATGACTGTGAACGACAAGTCTGCGAGTTTTACCGAACGCGGCGCAGCATTACTACTGCCAAGCGTCGTAAGCGGCTGCACGGCCCGCATGACTGAGGCGAAGGTGACGAAAGCGGCACAAAGGCCGGACGCTCATTCCCAATGGCAGCCGGTGTCGGTGATCGCACCGAAGTCTTCACCGAACGCGGTCTGCTGGCCCGTACGCGCGTTGGTATGGGAGAAGCCATAGATGCGCGCGCCCTGCGAGCTGATCGCATAGTGGCCGATGACCTTGCCGTCCAGGTGCTCGTCCCACACCGTGTCGAACTGCCACGGGCGGTCCTCGGCCAGCACCGTGCTCTCCTGCGAGGCCAGGGTCAGCCGCAACCACGCGGTCTTGCCGGCGTAACGCACATGGCTGACCCGCTCACCGTCCGCGGTGCCTTCGGGGAGTTTCCATTCGAGGTGGATCTGCTGGCGGCTGCCACCGGTCAGGCAGCGGATCTCATCGGCGTGCGCCGGCGCGATGGCCAGCAGCAGCAACAGCGGGGCGAGCCAGCGCATGGGGCAGGGTCCATCCAGAGAGAAAGAGGGCCATTGTCCACCTCACGCAGGGTTAGCGACGCGTCGGCCGGATCGAACATGCCGATCGGGCCGGTGGACGTCAGCGGTTCAACGTCGCCATGGCCGCAGGGGCATAGCGCGGGCCGGCGGCGGCATGGGCCGGGAAGATCGCATCGATCCGGGCCAGTTCGTCGGCACTGAGCTGCACCTGCAGCGCGCCGAGGTTTTCTTCCAGATAGGCCAGCCGCTTGGTGCCCGGGATCGGCACCAGGTCCTCCCCCTGTGCCAGTACCCAGGCCAGGGCCAGCTGCCCGGGCGTCACGCCCTGGGTCGCGGCCATCGCGGTCACCGCATCCACCAGGGCCAGGTTGCGCTCGAAGTTCTCGCCCTGGAAGCGCGGCGACTGGCGGCGGTAGTCATCGGCGTCGAAATCGGCCGGGCTGCGGATCGCGCCGGTCAGGAAGCCACGGCCCAGCGGCGAGTAGGGCACGAAGCCGATACCGAGCTCGCGCACCGTCGCCAGTACACCGTTGTCTTCCGGATCGCGCGACCACAGCGAGTACTCGGTCTGCACCGCGGTGATCGGATGCACCGCATGGGCGCGGCAGATCGTGCCGGCCGAGGCTTCGGAGAGGCCGAGGAAGCGCACCTTGCCCTGTTCGACCAACCGCGCCATCGCCCCCACGGTGTCTTCGATCGGCACCGTGCCGTCCACGCGGTGCTGGTAGTACAGGTCGATGTGGTCCACGCCGAGACGCTGCAGGCTGGCCTCGCAGGCGGCAATCACGTACTCGGGGCGGCCATCGACGCTGCGCGCGGCGGTATCACTCGGCTCCAGCCGGATGCCGAACTTGGTGGCGAGGAACACCTGGTCGCGGCGGTCGGCGATCGCCTTGCCGACCAGCACCTCGTTGGTGTGCGGGCCGTACATGTCGGCGGTGTCGAGCAGGGTGACGCCGCGCTCCAGCGCGCGGTGGATGACCGCGATCGCGTCGGCATCGCTGCCGCGGCCGCCATAGAAGGCGCTCATGCCCATGCAGCCCAGGCCAAGCGCGGAAACGGTGGGGCCATCACGGCCAAGGGTGCGGGTCTGCATGCGGTACTCCAGGGGGAGGGAAGGAACAGGACCAGCATCCTCCTGCGGACTATGTGGATAAACTGGCTGCTCCTGCATCGTCCTTGAAGCCAGCCTTCACAATGAGCGCCCAGCATCCCTTGCCTGCCGTGGTTGCCTTCGCCCGCGTCGCGCACCATGCCAGCTTCACCCGGGCGGCCGACGAGCTGGGCGTATCGCCCTCGGCGCTCTCGCAGACGGTGCGCGCGCTGGAGGCCCACCTTGGCGTGCGGCTGCTGCAACGGACCACACGCCGGGTCGGCCTGACCGAGCAGGGCGCGCGCTTCCTGGCGCAGGTACGCGATGGCCTGGCCCGGATCGATGCCGCGTTCGAAGACCTGGACCAGCTGCGCGATGTCCCCGCCGGCAAGCTGCGCATCAACGTGCCGCGGATCGCTGCCGAACTGCTGGTGCTGCCGCACCTGCCCGGCTTCCTGGCGCGTTATCCACAGATCGAGGTGGAGCTGTTCGTGGAAACCGCGCTGACCGATCTGGTCGCCGGCGGCTTCGACGCGGGGATCCGATTGGGCGAAAGCCTGGCCCGCGGCATGATCGCGGTGCCGATCGGGCCGCTGGAACGCCAGGTGGTGGTGGCCACGCCGGACTATCTGGCCACGCACGGCGTGCCCGCCACCCCGGCCGACCTGGTCGCGCACGAGTGCATCGTGCACCGGCTCAGCACCGGCCGGCGGATGGCGTGGGAGTTCACCGGCGAGGGTCGCGATTTCGAGGTCGAGGTGGCGGGCCGGCTGGTGTTCAACGACGCCGGGCTGATCCATGCCGCTGTCACCCGGGGCATGGGCCTGGCCCAGGGGTTCGAGGCGCTGTACGCCGGCGATGTGGCGGCCGGCCGGCTGCAGTGCGTGCTGCAGGACTGGCAGCAGCCGTTCGCCGGTTTCCACCTCTACTACCCGGCACGCGAGCAGATGGCACCCAAGCTGCGGGTGTTCATCGACCATCTGCGTGAGGCGATGCGGCACTGACGCGTGCGGCTCAGCCGGTGCCCGGCAGCAGGGCGCGTGCCCAGTCTGCCTGCGGTGGATGGCCCTGTGGATAGATCACCTGCGCATCCCCGGGGAAGCGCTTGCAGCACAACACGCCGTCGGCATCGAACAGACGCCAGCCCTGCGCCGCCGCTTCGGCCTCGGCGATGCGATGGCGCAGCCCAAGCACCAGGCTGGCGTGGCAGTCGAACAGGCACGCACGCAGATCGATCCGGTCCAGCGGCTGAAGCCCCGCGACGATGCGGGTCACGGCTGGATGGGCCAGATCGATGCGCCGGGTGTGCATGCCGAGCAGGCGCTCGTCATGACCGCTCAGGTGCTGCACGAAGTAGACAGGTGGCGGCATGGGTCCCCGCAGTGTTGCGCACGCGCCGGTGAGGCGACGTTGGACGATGGCGCCGATTGGACACCTCGCCGGTACGCAGGGGAATCTCAATGTTTGAATGAAAACCGAGCGTCGCGATGATGCTGCCTATCCGCGGCCGAACGCGACGCGCGCTGTCGTCGTGCACCACGCTTGCGTGCAAGGGCTCAGCCGCTCACGCCCAGCCGCACACCGAACCCGACCAGGAACACCCCCGCCACGCGCCTCAGCCAAAGCCCGACACGCGGGTGCTGCAGAATCCGACGGCGCAGCAGGTTGCCCACCCCGATCAGCACCGAGCAGTAAGCCAGCCCCATGACGAAGATGATCAGCGCCATGGTCGCAAACGTCACCACACCCTGGTGCCGTGCCGGATCGATGAACAACGGCAGGAAGGCCATGTAGAAGATGATCGCCTTCGGGTTGAGCAGGTTGATCAGCACCGCCTGGCGGAAGTAGTGGCCCGGCGTGAGGCGGATGCCACCTTCCTCGCCCTGGGCGCGCGGCTGGCGCAACAGGCCGATGCCGATCCACACCAGGTACGCCGCGCCGAGGTACTGCACCGCGTGGAACACCAGCGGGTTGGCCTTGAGCAGCGCCGCCACGCCGGCCACCGCCAGCCACATCAGGATCTGGTCGCCCAGCAGCAGCCCGAACAGCGCCGTGTAGCCGCCGCGCACCCCGCCGCGGCCGGTGGCCGTGAGCAGAGTGAACGTGCCTGGGCCCGGCAGTGCCAGGAACACCAGCACGGCCGCAACAAAGGTCCACAGATCCTGGATGCCCATCCACGGCATGGCGGCGACTCGACTACGGGGGGAGGGGCATTGTCCGGCAGCCGCGCGCCGGGCGATAGCGTCAGCGCGCGCCGGCCGGCAACCCGGCAAGCAGCGGCTGCAGCCGTTGCGCGAACATCGCATGCAGCTGCCGGATCGCCGGCGAGAACTGCTTGCGGTGCGGGCACACCAGGTTCAACGGCAGGCTGTCGCCGGCCCCGCCCAGCAGCACCTGCAGGCGCCCGGCCTGCACATCGGCGCAGATATCCAGCCACGACTTGAAGACGATGCCTTCCCCCGCCACTGCCCAGCGGCGGACCACGTCGGCATCGTCGCAGACCATGTTGCCGCGCACCGGGATCACCGTGCGCCGGCCATCGGCCTCGAAGCTCCAGCGGTCGTAGGCCCGCCCAGCGAGTTGATAGAGCAGGCAGTGGTGCTCCTTCAGCGCCTCCAGGCTGTCCGGTGCACCATGCCGGGCCAGGTAATCCGGTGACGCGGCCAGTACCCGGCGATTGCCGGGCAGCAGGGGCAGGGCGACATAGCTGGCGTTGTCGAAGCGGCCCAGGCGGAACGCGATGTCGACCGGGTCGCGGAACACATCGGCAACCTGGTCGGACAACTGCAGGCGCAACTGCAGCTTCGGGTGCGCGGCGCGGAACTCGGTCAGCCATGGCAGCAGCAGGTTGCGGCCCAGATCCGACGGCGCGGCCACCTGCAGCGTGCCGCGCAGTTCGGCATCTTCGCCACGCACCCGGGCCTCGCCCTCGCGCAGCGCGGCCAGCACCTCCTGCGCATAGGGCAGGTACAGCGCGCCCTCGGCGGTCAGGCGCAG
The DNA here is from genome assembly GCF_039673075.1 of Stenotrophomonas sp. TWI819. NCBI lineage: Bacteria > Pseudomonadati > Pseudomonadota > Gammaproteobacteria > Lysobacterales > Lysobacteraceae > Stenotrophomonas > Stenotrophomonas sp. TWI819. Next base: position 265,886 of record NZ_JBDJKY010000006.1, read on the forward strand.
GCTGCGGGTGGAGCGCACGAACAGGCGCAGGTCCAGCTCGCGTTCCAGCCGCGCTACCGCCGCAGCAACCTGGCCGGGCAGCAGATCGGCCTCGCGCGCGGCGTTGGAAAAGCTGCCCAGCGCGGCGGTGCGGACGAACAGGGTGAGGTCATCGAACCGGACCATTTTCATTCCTGCTGTGAAAGTGCTGCCCGATTTTGCGCCTTTCTCCACCCGGCCGTGAAGCGCAGGCTGTCCGTCCTCCCCACTGGATCTCCCCCGATGAAAGCCGTCGCCTATACCCAGCATGGCCTGCCGATCAGCAACCCCGCCGCGCTGGTGGACATCACCCTGCCGATCCCCACCCCCGGCCCGCGCGATCTGCGGGTGGAAGTCCGTGCGATCTCGGTGAACCCGGTCGATACCAAGGTCCGCACCGGCGTGGCGGTCACCGAGCCGCGCGTGCTCGGCTTCGACGCGGTCGGCATCGTGGATGCGGTGGGCGACGAGGTGACGCTGTTCCAGCCCGGCGACGCGGTTTTCTATGCGGGTGCGATCGGCCGCGCCGGCAGCAACGCCGAGTACCAGCTGGTGGACGAGCGCATCGTCGGCCACAAGCCGGCCAGCCTGGATGACGCCGCCGCCGCGGCGTTGCCGCTGACGGCGATCACCGCCTGGGAACTGCTGTTCGACCGCCTGCGGATCGCCGAGAACGGCGGCGAAGGGCAGACCCTGCTGGTGATCGGTGCCGCCGGCGGTGTCGGCTCGATCCTGGTCCAGCTGGCCCGCCAGCTGACCCGCCTGACCGTGATCGGCACCGCCTCGCGCCCGGATACCCAGGACTGGGTCTACGCGCTGGGCGCGCACCATGTGATCGACCACACCCAGCCGCTGAGCGAAGGCCTGCAGCGCCTGGGCATCGCCGAGGTCAGCCATGTGGCCAGCCTGACCCATACCGACCAGCACTACGACCAGATCGTCGCGGTGCTCGCGCCGCAGGGTCAGGTGGCGCTGATCGACGATCCCGGCCAGCTCGATGTGATGGCGCTCAAGCGCAAGAGCCTGTCCCTGCACTGGGAATCGATGTTCACCCGCTCCAGCTTCAACACGCCCGATGTGCAGCGCCAGCATGATCTGCTCGAGCGCGTTGCCGCGCTGATCGATGCCGGCGTGCTGCGCACCACGCTCGGCGAACACTACGGCCGTATCAACGCCGCCAACCTGCGCCAGGCGCATGCCCTGATCGAGAGCCACCGCGCGCGCGGCAAGCTCGTGCTCGAAGGGTTCTGACGCAGCCAATGAGACCGCCGCGGCCTACACTTGGCGCATGCAAACCGAATCTCTGATCCTTGGCGGCCTGGTGTGTGCCGTCCTCGTGCTGCAGCTGCTCGCGCTGCTGCGGCGTTCCGGCCATGGCGATCTCGAACAGACCCTGCGCGAGGAAGCGCGGGTCGGACGCAGCGAACTGCGCGAGCAGCTCGAAGGCCTGGGCCGCCAGCAGGATGCCCGGCTGGAAAGTTTCGCGCGCGCGCTGACCGATCTGTCCACCCGCACCGACCAGCGCCTGGACCTGCTGCGCGATGCGCTCGGCGAAGACGCGCGCAAGGCACGCGAGGAAAGCACGCTCAGCCAGCAGCGCACCGGCGACCTGCTGGCCCTGCGCATGCAGGAAGTGCGTGTGCAGCTGGAAGCGTTCGGGCAACAGCAGCAGGCGCGCATCGAAGCGTTCGGCCAGCAGCTGGTGGAACTGACCACGCGTACCGACAGCCACATGGCCGCGCTGCGCCAGGCCCTGGCCGAAGACGCCCGCCTGGGCCGTGAGGAAACCGGTCAGTCCCAGCAGCGCCTGGGTGAATCGCTGGGCCTGCGCCTGCAGGAGATGACCCAGCGCAACGAGCAGCGTATCGGCGAGATGCGCGCCACGCTCGAGCAGCAGCTCAAGAGCCTGCAGAGCGACAACGCCGAGAAGCTCGACCAGATGCGGGTGACCGTGGACGAGAAGCTGCAGACCACCCTGGAAACGCGGCTGGGCGCTTCGTTCCAGCTGGTCTCCGAGCGGCTGGAGCAGGTCCAGCGCGGCCTCGGCGAAATGCAGCAGTTGGCCACCGGCGTGGGCGACCTCAAGCGCGTGCTGACCAACGTCAAGAACCGTGGCAGCTGGGGTGAAGTGCAGCTGGACAACATCCTCGAGCAGACGCTCACCCAGGAGCAGTACGCGCGCGGCGTCAAAGTGCGCCCGGACAGCAACGAGATCGTCGATATCGCCGTGCGGTTGCCGGGCCGCGGCCATGAAGACACGCCGGTGTGGCTGCCGATCGATTCCAAGTTCCCGCGCGAGGATTACGAGCGCCTGCTCGATGCGCAAGAGCAGGGCGACGTCGAGGGCGTGCGCGTGCAGGGCGCGCAGCTCGAGCGCGCGATCCGCATCCAGGCCAAATCGATCTGCGACAAGTACATCGCCCCGCCACACACCACTGATTTCGCGGTGATGTTCCTGCCTACTGAAAGCCTGTACGCCGAAGTGATCCGCCGCCCTGGCCTGATCGATCTGCTGCAGCGCGACCATCGCGTGGTGGTGGCCGGCCCGACCACCGTGACCGCGTTGCTCAACAGCCTGCAGATGGGCTTCCGCACGCTGGCCATCGAACAGCGCTCCAGTGAAGTGTGGGGTCTGCTCGGTGCGGTCAAGAGCGAGTTCGGCAAGTTCGCCGGCATCCTGGAAAAGGCCGAGAAGCAGATCACCACGGTCGGCCGTAGCCTCGGCGAAGCCAGCCGCAAGACGCGCACCATCGAGCGCCGCCTGCGCAGCGTGGAAACGCTGGGCAGCGAACAGACCCAGGACCTGCTTGGCGATATGAGCGGCGAGGATGAGGACGTGGCCGGCGACGAAACCAGCGCCGTGCAGGACTGAGCGCCGACGCCACGCATGCACGCGATCGCGCATGCTGCGTGGCACGTTCTTTTGCCTGCCTTCTTCCGTCCTTTCAAGGAACCGCCGATGCGCCTGCCCCTGATGCTGTCCCTCCTGTTCGCCCTGGCCGGGTGCAGCAGCACCCCACCTGCCGACACCACCGCAGCGACACCGACAACGCCCAGCGCCGCCGAATGCACCGCCGCCGGTGGCAGCCTGCAGCCGCTGGGTCGCCTGCAGCGCGTGCAGTGCGTGGTGCCCTACGCCGATGCCGGCAAGGCCTGCAGCGCCAAGGCCGACTGCAGTGGCCAGTGCCTGGCCACCGGCGATGCCGCACCGGGAACGGCCGCGCGTGGCGTCTGCCAGCGCGATGTCAGCCAGAACTTCGGCTGCCGCCAGCGCATCGATGGCGGCGTGACCCTGGGCACGATCTGCGTCGACTGACTTACCAACGGCACGGCTATGCTGTGCCTCCCCCGATGCAACGCAAGGAACCCGAAGTGAGCCAGACCGTCTACGACATCCCCGTGACCACCATCGAAGGCCAGCCGACCTCGCTGGCCGACTACCGCGGCAAAGTGCTGCTGGTCGTCAACGTCGCCTCCAAGTGTGGCCTGACCCCGCAGTACGAAGGCCTGCAGGCGCTGTACGCCGACAAGCAGGCCGCCGGCCTGGAAGTGCTGGGTTTCCCGGCCAACAACTTCCTGGCCCAGGAGCCGGGCAGCGAAGCGGACATCCAGCAGTTCTGCCAGCTGGAATACAACGTCAGCTTCCCGATGTTCGCCAAGATCAGCGTGGCCGGTGAGGACACCCATCCGCTGTACCAGCAGCTGACCGCCGCGCAGCCGGCCGCCACCGGCGAAGGCCCGATGCGCGAGAAGCTGCAGGGCGCGGTGGCCAAGTATCCGGAGCTGGTGGTCAATGCCGCCCCGGGCGTGCTGTGGAACTTCGAGAAGTTCCTGATCGGCCGCGACGGCCAGGTCATCGCACGCTTCGCCCCGGACGTGCCGGCTGACGATGCCCGCCTGGTGGCCGCGATCGACGCCGCGCTGGCGGCCTGATCGGCGGACCCGGAAACAAAAAAAAGCCCCGCTTCGGCGGGGCTTTTTCGTGGGTATCAGTTACCCCAGTTCGGCATCGGCATCGCATCGACCGGAATCGGCGCGTCCGGATCGTCCTTGCCGCGCGCATGCTTGCCGCGCAGGTCGTTCTCGATCTGGTAGTTGCGGCGCTGCAGCCACGCATCACGGACCAGCGAGTACTCATCCACGGCGTTGTCGCGCATGTCATCCACCGCCAGCAGCTGCGAACGCATGTCCACCAGCTGCAGGCCCTGCAGGCCGATGCGGATCTTGTCGTCCTCGATCGTGCGGATCGGCGAGAGCGGCATGTCGCCGGCCAGGCCGAACACGTCACGCACGGTACGCGGGCCGAAGAACGGCAGTTCCACGTAGCGCGAACGGCGCCAGCCCCACGTGCCCAGGGTCTGACCGAAGTCTTCCTTGCGACGCGGCACCATCGCCTTGCTGGCCGGATCGAACAGACCGCCGATACCCAGCGTGGAGTTCATCAGGAAGCGGCCCAGGCTGTCCCAGGCGTCGTCCGGACGGCCCTGCAGCAGCTGGTTGGTGATCGTCACCGGCGCGCGCAGGTTGCTGAAGAAGTTGCTTACGCCGGTGCGTGCGAAGCGCGGCACCACGTTGGTGTAGGCCACCGCCAGCGGACGTGCGACCGCACGGTCGACCACGTTGTTGAAGCTGTGCACCTTGCGGTTGAACGGTTCCCACGGATCGTACGGCGCGCCGGTGGGCTCGGTGCCGTCTGCGGTCGGGGCCGGACCACCGTACAGCGCGGCGAAGTCGTCCTCGGCATTGGTCGGCGCGGTGCCGCCGGTGACCGGTGCGGCCGCCGGATCGGTGCTGGCCTGCGTTGCTTCGGTGGCCGTGTCGGCGACGGCCTCGGCCGGTACCGCATCGGTGTTGGCGACATCGGCAGCCGGTGCCGCCGCAGGGGTGACCTCGACGCTGACCGGTGCGCTGTCGCGTGCAGGCTTGCCGGCACAGGCGCTCAGGGCCAGCGCCAGCACAAGGAGGGGGAGGGTGCGTATGACGTTCATGTCAGCTCGCCGCAGAAAGGGCATGGAAATCCAGGGTGGGTGCCAGCCGGTAGGCGGCACTGAGGTCGGTGAAACCGTCCGGGCTGCCGACGATCGTCGGCGTTGTCCCGTTTGCGCGCAGGCGGGCGGCCAGCTCGGCCAGCAGCGCCAGACCGGCGCTGTCGAGCCGGCTCACCGCCGCCAGATCCACCTGCTGCACGCCGTCCAGCGCGGTCAGCGAGGGCCACAGGGCCGTCACCGCCGCGCGGTCGAGCGGCCCGCTGAACACCAGCGAGCTGCCGTTGTGCTGCACGCTGGCGCTGTTATTTGCCACGCGGGGCCTGCCCGGCCTGCATGCTGCCGTTGCGCAGTTCGGTGGCGACCTGCTGGATCGACTTCTGGCGCAGCGGGGCGTCGAACTGGGTCTTGAAGGTCTGCACGTAGGAGATGCCTTCGATCATCACATCGAAGATCTTCCACTGGCCGTTGACGTTGCGCATCAGGTAGTCGACCGGGGTCGGCTCGTTGCCGGCGCGGATCAGCTCGGTGGACACGCGCACGCCGCGGTTGCCCGGCAGCGGCGACTCGCTCTTGAGGCGGAAGGTCGGCTTGCCCTGGATCTCGAGCAGGGCCGAACCGTAGCGCTGCATCAGGTTGTCGGCCATCGCATCGGCGAACAGCTTGACGTCGGCATCGGACGCGCCGCGGCCGTGCACGCCCAGCACCAGGCGGGCGGCGTAGTCGCGGTCGAAGGTCTTGTTGAGCTCGCTGTTGATGAAGTCACGCAGCACGGCCGGGTTGGCCCGGAACTCGGTGCGGCGCTGCTGCAGCGAGGTCAGGATGCGGGTACTGGCGTCCATCACGGCCTTGCTGGCCTGGCCCTGCTGGGCGGCAGCGGCCGCCGGGGCAGCCTGGGCGAAGGAGAGCGAGGGCGTGGCGGCGAGCAGGGCCGAGGCCAGCAGCGCCGGGATCAGGGTCTTTTTCATGGTTGCGGTTCCGTTGCAGGCGCGGGCGCGCCGTTGCCATCGTGGGAGTCAGCGCCACCGGTGTTGGCCGGACCGCTGAACATGTACTTGCCGACCAGCTGGAGCAGGTCCACCGCCGGCTGGGTGAAGACGATCTCGTCGCCGGACTTGAGCACGTCCGGATCTCCGCCCGGCTGCAGTCCGATATAGCTCTCGCCGAGCAAACCGCTGGTGAAGATGCCGGCCGAGGTATCGGCGGGCAGATCCTTGAACTTGCCGTCGAGCTTGAGGGTCACGATCGAGTCGAACTTCTGGGGATCCAGCTCGATGCCCGAGACCTGGCCGATGGTGACGCCGCCGATCTTGACCGGGGCCTGCTTGCGCAGCTGGCCGATCTGGGTGAAGCGCGCCTTGAGTTCGTAGCCGCTGCCACCGGTGCCCCACCGTTGATTGGTGGAGGCCACGGCCAGCACCAGCAGCGAGGCCAGCGCCAGCAGCAGGAACGCGCCGACGGAAAATTCGAGTCTGGGACCGCGGATGGCCATGGGATATCTCACTGTTCTTTGTCAGGTGCCTGGACAGGTGTCCGGGCGGGAAGTCTTTGCGTACTCAAGCGGGTTACTGGCCAGGGACAACGGCCGTACCGACCCACGGTCGGTACCTACTGGAACATCATGGCGGACAGCACGAAGTTGAAGACCAGCACCAGCAGCGAGGCGTTGACCACCGCACGCGTGGTGGCGACCGAGGTGCCTTCGATGGTGGGTTCGGCATGGAAACCGACATAGGAGGCCACCAGGGCCGCCGTGCCGCCGAAGATCGCCGACTTCAGCATCGCCACGCCGAAGTCGTCCCAGAAGTCCACGCTGTTGCTCAGCGCCGACCAGAACACGCCATTGTCCAGGCCGAGCACGTGCACGGCCTCGAAGTAGCTGGCACTGATCGCCAGTGAACAGAAGATGCCGGTCAGCAGCGGCACGGTCAGTACCGCCGCCCAGAAGCGCGGAGCAACGACCTTGGCGACCGGGTCGATCGCCATCAGCTCCAGGGCCTTGATCTGATCGGTGGCCCGCATCAGGCCCAGCTCGGCGGCGATCGAACTGCCGGCGCGGCCGATGAACAGCAGCGCGGTCAGCACCGGGGCCAGTTCGCGGTACAGCGACAGGCCGAGCAGGGTGGACAAGGCGTCCGCAGCACCGAAGGTGGTCAGCGTGCGGTAGCCCTGCAGGGTCAGCACCAGGCCCACGAAGGCACCGCCCACGGCGATGATCGGCAGCGAACGTGCGCCGATCTTGTAGATCTCGCGGGTCAGCTCGGCCAGGAAATCGGCGGTCGGCAGCGAGCCGCGCAGCACCGTCAGCGAGAACAGGCCGGCGCGACCGAGCGAGCGGGTGGCGTCAACGAACGGCATCAGGCAACCCTCGCACGCGGTGCGGCATCGAAGGGGATCGGGCCGTCCGGTTCACCATGCAGGAACTGCCGCAGCAGCGGGTCCTGGCTGGATTCGAGTGCGGCCGGGCTGCCCTGGAACACGATGCCGCCGTTGGCGATCGCGATCACCTGGTCGCAGATCGGCAGGGTCTCGTGCACGTGGTGGCTGACGATGATGCTGGTCAGCCCCAGGCTGTGGTTGAGGCGCTGGATCAGGCTCATGATCACGCCCGAGGCGATCGGGTCCAGCCCGGTCAGCGGCTCGTCGTAGATCATCAGCGGCGGGTCCAGTGCCAGCGCGCGGGCCAGGGCCACACGGCGCGCCATGCCGCCGGACAGCTCGCGCGGCCAGGCATCGGCAGCGGCCAGCAGGCCGACCGCGTGCAGCTTCATCTGCACCAGGCGGCGCAATACGGGCTTGGGCAGGCGGGTGTGGGTGCGCAGCGGCAGCGCCACGTTCTCGGCCACGGTCAGATCGGTCAGCAGGCCGTTGCCCTGCAGCAGCACGCCCACGCTCTTGCGCATCTCCAACAGCGCGCGTGCGCCGGTCGGGATGGGCTGGCCGAACAGGGTGACTTCGCCGGCAACCGGCCGCAGCTCACCGGTCAGCGCGGCCAGCAGGGTGGACTTGCCACTGCCCGACGGGCCGAGCACGGCCGTGATGCTGCCGCGCGGAACGGTCAGCGAAACGTCGCGCAGGATCGTACGTCCGCCGCGGTCGATGCGGACGTTGGACAACTGCACCAGACTCTCTTCGGAAACCGTCATGAGCGCCATTAACAAAATTCCAACGTTGTAAGATCGTCGTGAACGGCTGAACATAACCGAACTGCACCGTGCAGTATTGTCGCACGGGCAGGTGAGGGCAGCGCCCCGACGGCCATGCCGTGGGCTGCAACACAGCGTGTCGGGCCGGTACCGGCCACGGCCTTTTCCACGTCCGGACACCCCTCAGCGCTGCGTTCGTGCGCGGGCTGCGGCACACTCCTGCGATGACCGACGCCGCTTCAGACTTCCGCCTGTACCACTCCAACTCGCTCGATGTGCTGGCCGCCCTGCTGGCCACGACGCTGCGCACGCCCGTGCCGGGCCAATCGATCCTGGTGCCGGAGGTGGTCCTGATCCCGCAGGTCGCGATGCGCCGCTGGCTGCAATCGACCCTGGCGGCCGAGTATGGCATTGCCGCCAATCTCGAGTTCCTCACCCCCGGTGAGCTGGTCGCCCGCGCCCTCAACGCCAACGTGCCCGGCGAACATGACGATCTCAATGCCGAGGGCCTGCGCTGGGGGCTGTACGCCGCGCTGCGTGACCCGGTGCTGATGGCGCAGCCGCCGATGGCGGCCCTGCAGGCCTACCTGTCCGCGGCCGATCCGCTCAAGCCGTGGGCGCTGGCCGCCGAGCTGGCCTCGGTGTTCGAGAAGTACCAGGCCTGGCGTCGCGATTGGCTGCTGCGTTGGGAGGCCGGCGCGGCACCGAGCGACCCGCAGGCGATCCTGTGGCGGCATATCGCCAGCGGCAAGCAGTACCGTGCGCGCCGCATCGATGCCTATCTCGCCCGTTTCGAGGGCGCCGACCAGCCGCTGCCGCAGGGCCTGCCGGCGCGGGTGTTCGCCTTCGCCACGCTCAACATCTCCCCGGACGTGCTGCGGGTGATGGCCACCCAGGCGCGGGTCGGCACGATGCACTTCTATCTGCCCACGCCCACCCAGGCCTACTGGGGCGATCTGCAGACCCTGGGCGAGAAGCTGCGCAGTGGCGCGCCCGATCCGTTCGGCGAGGCGGCCGGCGAGAACCGCCTGCTGCAGGCCTGGGGCGCGGCGGGCCGCGACTTCATGGCGGTGCTGGGCAGCTACGAGGTCGTGCACCCCTCCGGTGAGATCGCCGCCTACGATGATCCCGAAGAGGACGCGCGCCCGGACATGGACGCCGGCGGCCTGTCCGACAGCCTGCTGCATCGCCTGCAGCGCGACCTGTTCCACCGCCGCGGGCAGCCCGCCGGGCCTCTGCGCGAGGCGCTGCGCTACGACGACCCGAGCCTGCAGGTGCATGCCTGCCATACCCGCCTGCGCGAACTGCAGGTGCTGCACGACCAGCTGCGCGGCCTGCTCCAGGACCCGCGCTTCGATCCGCCGTTGCAGGCGCGCGAGATCGCGGTGCTGGCGCCGGACATCGATCCCTACGTGCCCTACCTGGAAGCGGTGTTCGGCGGGCGCGGCGGCGGCGATGACCACATTCCCTATGCGCTGGCCGACACCAGCCCGCTGGCGGGTGAGCCACTGGCCGATGTGTTCGTGCACCTGCTCGGGTTGCCGGTCTCGCGCTTCGGCTTGAACGAAGTGCTGGATCTGCTCGCCAGCGCGCCGCTGGCCGAAGCGGCCGGTCTGGATGCGGCGGCGTTCGACCGCCTGCACGACTGGCTGCAGGCCGCGGGCGCGCGCTGGGGGCTGGATGCCGCCCATCGCGGCCAGCACCAGGCCCCGGTCGATGACGCCTTCACCTGGCAGTTCGCACTCGATCGCCTGCTGCTGGGTCATGCCAGCGGCAGCGACGGCGATATCGCCGGGGTCGCGCCGTGGCCGGAGCTGGAAGGCAGCGCGCTGGATGCGCTGGACCGCCTGCTCGGCCTGCTGCGGGTGCTGGCGCGCTACCAGAAGGCGTTGGGAGAGGCGATGTCGCCCGGCCAGTGGCGGCAGCGTCTGCTGGCGCTGCTCGATGCGTTGCTGCCGGAGCCGCCGCAGGCCGCCAACAGCCAGCGCGCGCTGGAGCGGCTGCGCAAACTGATCAACGAGTTCGCCCGTGATGCGGATACCGCCGGCTTCGAGGGCGACGTGCCGCCGGAGGTGCTGCGCGCGCATTTCGCCGGCGTGCTCGCGCAGGCCGATACACGTGCGCCGCTGCTGACCGGCGGCGTCAGTTTCGGGCGGATGGTGCCGATGCGCCTGCTGCCGTTCCGGGTGATCTGCGTGCTCGGGCTGAACGATGGCGATTTCCCGCGCCGCGACCCGGCTGCTGGGCTCAACCAGCTCACCGCCGAACTGGGCACCGACAAGCGCCGGCATGGCGACCGCTCGCTGCGCGAGGACGACCGTTTCCTGTTCCTGCAGCTGTTCGCCTCGGCGCAGGACGTGTTCTACCTGAGCTACCTGGGCGCCGATCCGCGCGATGGCAGCGTGCGCGAACCGTCAGTATTGGTCAGCGAGCTGATCGATGCCGCTGCCGAGTACCACCTGGATCCGCCCGCGGCGGCCAAGCGGATGACGGTGCGGCACTCGCTGCAGCCGTTTGCACCGGCGGCCTTCGGTGGCGGTGAGGAACCGCGACGTTTCAGCTATCGCCAGCAATGGCACCCGGCCGCCGGCTCGCTTGGCGGCGCACGGCGTGCGCTGGCGCCCTGGTTCGCACGGCCACTGCCACCGATGGAGAGCGTGGTGGGCGAGGCGGAACTGAGCGTGGATGCGCTGCGTCGCTTCCTCACCGATCCGGCCAGCCAGTTCCTCTCGCAACGGCTCGGCCTGCGCCTGCCCGACGACGTGGACAACGCCGAGGATGTGGAGCCGTTGGTGATGGCGGCGCGCGGTGGCGATACCGTACTGCTGCAGCAGGCGGTGATCGAGGCCACCCTCGACGAGGATGCCGCGCCGCTGTACCCCCGGCTGCGCGCGCGTGCGCTGCTGCCCTCCGGTGCACTGGGCGAGCGTCAGTTCGCGCTGCTGCAGGCGCAGACCGAACCCTACGCACAGGCGCTGGCGCAATGGCAGGCCGGTACTGCGGCCGGCAGCCGCCGCTACGAAGTGGATATCGACGGGGTGCGCCTGCACGGCCGCGTCGACGGCCTGCATCCGCATGGCCTGGTGCGCCTGCGTCCGGGCCCGCTCAATGGCCGTGCCGCGATCCGCCAGGGCCTGGACTGGCTGCTCGCCAACGCCGCCGGCGACCCACAGCCGCTGGTCCAGTTCCACGACGCGGGCGATGACGGGCTGGGCCCACACACGCTGCCGCCGCTGGAGGCCGAACGGGCGCACGAGGTGCTGCGGCGCCTGCTGCAGCTGCGCAGCGAAGGGCTGCGCGCGCCGCTGTTGTACGGCCCGTCCACCGGCTGGGTGCTGTACACCGCCGCCGCGGCCAAGCGCGAAGCCGAGGGCCGCGCCAAGTGGCATGGCAGCGAACGCACCTGGGGCGAATCCACCGGCGCCGGCTACCAGCTCGCGCTGCGTGGCCATGATCCGTTCGCCAGCGCGGACAGCTACCGACAATTGCTGCACAACAGCTTCGTGGTGTTCACCGCGGTGCGCGAAGGCCGTGTGTTCCCGGGCTTTGACGAGGAAGGAGCCCTGCGATGATCGACCACGACCTGCTCAACGATCCCTATCTGGCGCTGCCGCTGGAGGGCGTGCGCCTGATCGAGGCCAGCGCCGGTACCGGGAAGACCTTCACCCTGGCCACGCTGTTCACCCGGCTGGTGGTGGAGAAGGGCTGGCGCATCGGCCAGATCCTGGCGGTCACCTTCACCGATGCCGCGACGCAGGAACTGCGCAAGCGCATCCGCGAGCGCCTTGCATTGGCCGCACAGCTGGTCGAGCGCGCGCCGAGCGAACAGGACAGCCCGGAGGTCGTCCTGACCCAGGTGATCCTCCACCGCCAGCTCGCCCTCGGCGAAGAAACGCCGGCCGCGCTGGCGCGCCGGCTGCAGACCGCGGCCGACGAAATCGATCTCGCCTCGATCTTCACCATCCATGGCTTCTGCACCCGCGTGCTGCGTGAGCATGCCTTGGAGAGCGGACACACCTTCGATCCGCCGACCCTGCTGCCGAGCGAACGCGCGCTGCACGAGGAACTCGCCGCCGACCTGTGGCGCGTGCATGCCAACGACGCGGCCACGGTCGATGCGCTGACCTGGCTGTGGTCCTCGCCCGAGGCGCTGGCCGGCGATCTCACCACGCTGATCAAGCCGTTGCCGTTGCTCCCAGCGCGGCCGACCCACACCTTCGACGACCCCGCGCCGCAGCTGCGGCTCGCCGCGGCCGCGTTGGCCGAGGCGATCGAGAGCCACGGCGAAGACGCGCAGGCACAGATCGCCGCCGCCTTCGATCGCAAGGTCTTCGATGGTCGCCGTGCCAAACGGCCCAGCTTCGACAAGGCCTTCGGCGAGCTGTTCGCCGGCCGCAGCGCACAGCACTGGCCGCGCGGTGACAAGAGCCACCTCGGCAAGCTGCTGCCGGTGCAGCTGCTGGCCTTCTGCAAGGACGGCATGGACGGCCAGTGCCCGGTCTCGCCGCTGTTCGATGCACTGCAACGCTGGTGGCACGCCGCCGACGCGCGCGAGCAGTGGCTGCGCCAGCAGGCCACCGCGTTCCTGCATGACCTGCGCGATGAAGCGCGTGCGCGCCTGGCTGAGCTCAAGCGGATCGGACGCGTGCAGACCTACGATGACCTGATCGACGGTGTCGCCGATGCACTCGACGGCCCGCACCGCGCCACCCTGGTGCAGCAGCTGCGCGCGCAGTACGCGATCGCGCTGGTGGACGAGTTCCAGGATACCGACGACCGCCAGTGGGGCATCTTCCAGCGCGTGTTCGGCGATTCGCAGGAGACCCGCGAGGCCGGCCTGACACCGGCGCTGTTCCTGATCGGCGATCCGAAGCAGGCGATCTACGGCTTCCGTGGCGGCGATATCCACACCTACCTCAAAGCCAAACGCCAGGCCGATGCAGCGCCCGCGCTGGACCGCAACTTCCGCTCGCGTCCGGCGGTGCTGCACGCGATCGAAGCGCTGTACGCCAATGCCGGCGAACGCGCCTTCCTCGAAGCCGACATCGCCTTCGAGCCGGTGCACCCCGGCAGCACCCGCGTGGATGCGGATTTCCTGCGCGACGGGATTCCCGCACCCGGCCTGACCGTGCGCGTGCTGCACAACACCGAGGCCGGCGATCTCAAGGCCGATCCCTCGCGCCAGCAGGCCAGCGACGCCTGCGTGGCCGCGATCCACCAGATCCTCAGCGAGGCCCGGCAAGGGCGCGCGCTGCTGCGCGACATGCCGGTACAGCCCGGCGACATCGCGGTGCTGGTGCGCTCGCACAAGGAGGCCACGCGCATCCAGCAGGCGCTCGGTGCGGTGGGTATTCCCGCCGTCGCTGCAGGCAAGCAGAGCCTGTATGCCACGCCCGAAGCGCACGACCTGCGCCTGCTGTTGCTGGCGCTGCTGCAGCCTGCCGATGAAGGACGGCTGCGCGCCGCGCTGTCGACCGTGCTGCTTGGCGAAGATGCCGAGGCGATCGATGCGCTGGAGCGCGAAGGGGATGCACAACGCTCGTTCCAGGTGCGGCTGCTGGAATGGCGTGAGCGCTGGCAGCGCGGCGGCCCGTTCGCGGTGATCACCGATCTCTGTGCCGAGCACGCCGAGCGCCTGCTCGGCCTGCTCGATGGCGAGCGCCGCTTGACCAACTACCTGCAGCTGGGCGAACTGCTGCAGCAGGCGGCCGGGCAGACGCTGGGCATGCACGGCCTGCTCGACTGGCTGCAGGTGCAGATGGCGCATGCCGACCAGAACGACGAGCAGCAGCTGCTGCGCCTGGAATCGGATGCGCGCCGCGTGCAGATCATCACCCTGCATAAGAGCAAGGGCCTGGAGTATCCGCTGGTGTTCCTGCCGTTCGTGGGCATCGGTGGTGGCGCGCCCAACACCGAGGCCAACTGCACGGTGTACGCCAACGGCCGCCGCGAGCTGCATTGGAAACTGGACAAGGACGACAGCTGGAGCGCGGCCAGCACGCGCAGCGCGCAGGAACAGGAGGCCGAAGACGCGCGCCTGCTCTATGTCGGGTTGACCCGCGCCGAGCACGCGCTGTGGATCGCCGCCGGTGATCTCGCCGGCCTGGCGAAGACCCGCCTGGCACCGATGCTGTCGAACATGGCCGCCCTGCGTGACCACCCGGACATCGCCGTGATCGAAGGCCCGGTGGAGACCCGGCCGGCCCAGCTCGCCTTCGAACGCGAGGGCGAACTGCCGCCGGTACGCGCGCTGACCCGCCGCGTGCCGCACGATTGGTGGGTGTACAGCTTCACCCAGCTGGCGCATGCCGATGCGGGCCACGACACCGATGCCGCCGCGACCGAAGTGCCGGCCCCCGCGGCCGACGAACCGGCCGGCGTGGACCTCACCCTGGACGCCGAGCAACCGGCCGTGGCCAGCGACGAGATCGACCCGCGTTTCATGGGCAGCCGCTTCGGCAATGTGCTGCACGATGCGCTGGAGAACACCGATTTCGCGCTGTGGGGCGGCTGGCAGGCCGGGCAGCCGGCACCCGGCGAGGAAGCCGAGGTCCTGCGTGCTTCGCTGCGCGCGGAAGGCTATGCCGAGGAAGATCTGGACGATGGCGTGGCCATGTTGACCGCGCTGGTCGGCCAGACCCTGACCGTGCCCCTGCCGGAAGGCGGCGCACTGCACGACCTGCCGGCCGATGCACGCCGTGCCGAGATCGAGTTCCACTTCGCGATGCAGCCGACCGCCGTGCCCGCCCTGCTGACCTTGCTGCACGCGCATGGACTGGTGCGTGACCGCCATGGCTTCGGCACACGGCGGCGGCTGGAGGGCCTGATGACCGGCAAGATCGACCTCACCTACGTGCGTGCGGACCGCTGGTACGTGCTCGATTACAAATCCAATCGCCTGCCCGGCTACGACGCAGCCCGGCTGACGAGCGCCATGCAGCACAGCGAGTACGACCTGCAGGCGCTGATCTACACCGTGGCACTGCATCGCTGGCTGCGCTTCCGGCTGGGTGCGCAGTACGACTACACCCGTGACATGGGCGGCATCCGCTATCTGTTCTGCCGCGGCCTGGATGCCCGCCGCGAAGACAGTCCCGGCCTGTACGCACACCGCTTCGATCCGGCCCTGGTCGATGCACTGGATGCGCTGTTCGCCGGTGGCGAACACGCACAGGCCCGCATGGCCGCGCGCGCACGGGGGGACGCATGAGCCTGCTTACCACGCTGTACCGCGGCAATGCGCTGCGCACACTCGATCACGCACTGGCGCAGAGCCTGCGCCGGCTGCGCCCGGACACGCCCGAGGCGGTGCTGTTCGGTGCTGCACTGGCATCGCTGGCGGTGTCGGACGGGCACGCCGGTCTGGACCCGACCCAACCGCAGCGGCTGATCGAGGCCGACGCCGAGTGGCCTGCGCCCGACGTTTGGCTGGCGCAGCTGCGCGCCTCACCGTGGGTGGATGTGCCGGAGACGGATGACGTGGTCGCCGGGGATGCGCCGCTGGTACTGGAGAACGGGCTGCTCTATCTGCGCCGTTACCGCGAGTACGAGCGCCGCCTCGCCGTTGGTCTGCAGCGCATCGCCACGCATCCGCTGGCCGAGGCCGATCCCGGCACCCTGGCCACGCTGTTCGGCCAGCTGTTCCCGCAGGCGCGCGACGGCATCGATCACCAGGCCCGTGCGGCGGCCGTGGCCCTTTGCCATCCGCTGGTGCTGGTGACCGGCGGCCCCGGCACCGGCAAGACCACCACCATCGCGCGGCTGCTGGTACTGCTGGCCGCGCAGGCGGTGCAGGCGGACCAGGCATTGCCACGGGTCGCGCTGGCCGCGCCGACCGGCCGTGCCGCCGAACGCATGGCCGAGAGCCTGCGCCTGGCCGTGCAGCGGCTGCGGCTGGTCGGCATCGCGCCGGCCCTGTGCGATGCGATGCCGAGCACCGGCACTACCCTGCATCGCCTGCTCGGGGTGATCCCGGATTCGCCGCGCTTCCGCCATCACGCCGACAACCCGCTGCCGTATGACGTGGTGGTGGTGGACGAGGCCTCGATGATCGATCTGCCGTTGATGACCAAGCTGGTCGAGGCGGTCGCCGATGGCAGCCGGCTGGTGCTGCTCGGCGATCCGGACCAGCTGCCCTCGGTGGAAGCCGGCGATGTGCTCAGTGCGATCCTGCGTGCCAGTGGCGATGGTCTGGGCACGCAGGCCGACGACGCGCAGGCATTACGGGCGCTGCTCGCGCCCGACGCGCTGCAACCGCTGGCACCGCCACGCCGGTTCGCGGGCCGGCGCGTGCAGCTGCAGCGCGGCTACCGGCAGACCGACGCGCTCGATCTGGCGCCGCTGGCGCATGCCGTGCGCGAGGGCAACAGTGCCACCGCACTTGCCCTGCTACGCGTGGGCACGCTGGCCGGTGTGCACTTCCACGAGGACCAGAGCGACCCGCTGCAGCATCATCGCGAGCACCTGCTCGGGCATTGGCGTGGCCTCGGCGAAGCCGCCGATCCCGGTCAGGCGCTGGCCAATGCCGGCCGCATCCGCCTGCTTACCGCCGTGCGCGAAGGCCCCCAGGGGGCGCGCGGGCTCAACGCGCGCATCGAGGCACTGCTGGCCGGTGTGCCGCGGCCGGGCATGGCGCCGGGTTATTTCCACGGTCGGCTGCTGCTGATCACTGAAAACAGCTACCGGCACCGCCTGTTCAACGGCGACATCGGCATCTGCCTGATTGATCGGCACGGCAGCGTCACGGCATGGTTCCCCGGCGAGACGCCGGATCAGCCGCGCGGCTTCCACCCGGGTGCGTTGCCCGCACATGAGAGTGCGTTCGCGATGACCGTGCACAAGGCACAGGGCTCGGAGTTCGATGAGGTCTGGCTGCAGCTGCCGCGACGCGACAACCGCGTGCTGTCGCGCGAGCTGATCTACACCGGCATGACCCGCGCGCGGCAGTCGCTGCACGTGCTCGGCAGTGCGGAAGTGTTGGAGGCCGCGTTGGCGCGGCATGCCAGCCGTCTGTCCGGCCTGGCGGCGCGCCTGCAGGGCGGCCAGGGGGACGCAGTAGCCGACGCCGTCGTGACGGCGCCGGCCCAAGGGCAGTTGTTCTAGCCCCGCGTCCGGTTTTACTCCGGAATCACCACGGTGCCATCGGGGAACACGATGGCGCCGTCACCGCTGACATCGAAGAAGCCCAGCTGGTGGGTGTTGGCCAGCACCTGCACCAGGCCGTGCGCGTTCTCGGCCACCTCGTCATCGAACGAGGCATAGACCACGTGCTGGCCGATGCTGTAGTCGGTCACTTCCGGGCGGTCATCTTCCTCATCGGACAGCGGGCCGTCCATCGGCGGGTAGTGCTCGGCGAGCGCGGCGAAGAACGCCTGCAGCGCCGGCACCGACACCTTCGGGTCGTCGTAGTCGTGCGTCTCGTTCCATTCGGTCTGCGCGTCATACCACTGCAGGAAGGCCTCGGCCTCGCGCGGGGCGACGGCGGGGTCGAACACCATCAGGTCGTAACTCATTGGAAATCACCTTGATCCATGCGCAAATGCATGCGTCAGGATAGCCCTGATCGGCGTGGGCCGGCCGGTCTGCGGCCAGGCCGGTTCAGCGCGACGTGGGCAGGCCGGGTGCCGCTGCGGGGGTCTCGGCAGGGGTATCGACCACCGGCGCCTCGGGGAACAGGGCATAGCGCAGCCCGATCAGACCCATCAGCGCCTCATCGCGGGCCTTGCCGGCCGCCACGGTCTGCACGCGCTTGAGCGAGGCCTCCAGCCGGGCCTGCAGCCCGGTGGGGGCGGGCACCGGCCGGCGCTGCGCGGCCTGGGCGCGGTAATGGCGGGCGATGTCGTCCAGGATCGCGTCGATCGCGGCCACGCTGGCCGGGGGCAGGCCGTGCCGTGAGCGGCGCAGCTGCAGGATGTTCAGGCCGATCCGCGCTTCGGTGAGCATGTCCACCGAGGCGATATCGCTGCCTTCCGGCGTCGCCGCCAGGCGCGGCGCGAGCAGGCCGAGCAGATCGAGCATGCGCGCGGCGAACTGCTGGCGGTCCTGCTGGCCACGGCCCTCGGCCGCATCGGCCAGCGTGTTCCAGCCCTGGCGTACCAGCCGGCGTGCGGTCCACTCGGCACCCACCGAGCGGAACAGCCGCGTCATCACCACCGCAAAGCCGATCCCAATGAACATCGCCACGGCCGAATTGATGAAGCTCTGGATGTTGGCGCTGTAGGTGTTCTGCACGTTCAGCAGCGCCACCAGATTCACCGTAAGCGGCAGGCCGATCAATGCGGTCTTGGGCCGATGCAGCAGCAGGCCCAACGGCAGGAAGATCACCGCCAGCACCAGCACCAGGCTGCCGAAGTCGTGCACGGCCGGGAAGATCCCGAACAGGTACACGCCGGCCACCAGGCTGGCCACGATCGCCCAGAGCAGGAAGGACAGCATGCTTGGCGCCGGATCATCCTGCGCGGCGAAGAACGCGGCAGCCACCGCGGCCATCATCGCGCCATTGCCGCCGCCCTCCCAGCCGAGCCCGATCCACAGCACGCAGTACGTCATCAGGGCGACGCCGGCACTGGCGGCGGAGAACAGCGCCATGCCGTAGTCCATATGGCGCACGTGATCCACGCGCTGGGTACGCACGCGGTAGTGCGCGGTAGCGCCCGGCGCGGTGCCGGCATCGATGGCGGCGTGCAGGGTGGTGCAGTCCTGCCAGAGGTCCATCAATTCTTCCAGGCGCAACAGCAGGGTCACCAGCAGCAGGTGATCCAGCTCGCCATCCACCGCCGGCTTGAGCGCAACGATGCGCGCGCGCAGCGTGGCGTAGGCGCTGGCACTGGACCGTCCGGGCTGCTCCAGCCACTGCGCCAGATCGGCGATCAGCGTCTCCAGCCCGGGCGGCAGCGCACGGCCACCCGCACGCAACGCCCCGAGCCGGTCGGCGATCGAGGAGAGCACCGGCAGCATCAGCAGCATGCGCTCGCGCAGTCGCTCCATCGAGACCGCCGCGCCGGCATGGCGCGGATCGTCGCGACGCATGAATTCGATCAGCGCGTCGAACTGGACCAGATCGGCGGCCAGCCGGTTGCGCGGGCCGTGCGCGTGGCCGCGCGTCAGGATCTGCCGGCACCAGTCGGCCGCATCGCCCATCCAGCTGCCGATCCGCGAGCGCAGCATCGGCCGCACCGAGGCCGGGAAGAACAGCGAGGCGAACAGCACCGCCACCACCGTGCCGAGGATGATCTCCTCGCTGCGCGCCACCACGGTGTCGAAGATGGTGTCCGGCGAGGTCACCGCCGGGAAGCCGATGAAGGCGGTGGTGTATCCGGCCAGCAGGAACGCGTAGCCGCGCGGGCCACGATTGAGCAGCGCGATGAACAGACACCCCGACAGCCACAGCGACATCGCCGCGCTGAGCAGCAAGGGGGTCTCCACCAGGTGCGGCACCATCCACAGCGTGGCCGCGCCGGCGAGCAACGTGCCGAGGATGCGATAGGCCCCTTTGGCGCGGGTCGGGCCCAGCATCGGCTGGGTCACGATGTAGACCGTGGCCATCGCCCAGTACGGCCGCGAGAGATTGCCGGCCAGGCCGATGTACAGCGCCGCTATCGCCGCCAGGAAGGTCTTGACCGAGAACAACCAGGCCTGTCTGTCCAGCAGCAGCATGGCTTACCTCGCGGCCGTGCCGGTGGCGACGGCGTCGGCATTCCAGCCGCCGCCGAGCACCAGGAACAGCTGGATCTGGTCGCGCGAGACCTGCGCCTGGGCCTCGGCCAGGGTTGCATCGGCGCTGGCCAGGCTGCGGTCGGCATCCAGGCTGGCCAGGTAGGGCGTGCGCCCGCCCTGATAGAGGCGGCGGTTCTGGCTGGCGGCCAGGTCGGCCTGCTGCTGCGCCTGCTGCAGGAACTGCAGGCGCTGCAGGTCCTGGGCATAGCGGCTCAGCGCGGTCTGGGTTTCGCGCAGGGCCTGCAGCACGCTGTGATCGAACTCGGCCAGCGCGGCATCGGCACCGGCTTCAGTGGCGTGGATGCGTGCATGCGTGCCGGAGGAGGGCAGCGTCCAGGAGATCAGCGGGCCGATCGACCACTGCTGGGTCAGCGGCGTGCCGAAATCTTCCAGCAGGCCGGCGGCACCGACCGAGGCACCGAGGCGGATGTCCGGGTAGAGCTCGGCGGTGGCCACCCCGATCCGCGCGGTGGCAGCGGCCAGTTTGCGCTCGGCCTGGCGAATGTCCGGGCGGCGCTGCAGCAGCGCGCGGCCATCGCCGATCGGCAATGCCTGCGCCAGGGTCGGGGCCTGGCTGCAGTCGCTCACGCCGTCGGGCAGTTGCCCCGGGGTGCGGCCGAGCAGGGCGGCAAGCTGGTATTCGGAGGCCTGGCGGTGCGCGCGCAGCGGCGGCAGCGCGGCCTGCAGCATCGCCACCTGGGCATTGGCGCGGGCCAGCTCCGGCGGGGTGCCGCGGCCGGCCGTGATCAAGCGCTGGGTGACCTCGCGGCTGCGCTGCTGCAGCTGCAGCGAGTGCTCGGCCACATGCAGTTCGTGGTTGGCGTGGCAGATGTCGACGTAGCTGCCGGCCACCTGCGCCACCAGCGACACGCGCGCCAGATCGAGTGCTGCGGCCACGCTCTGCTCGTCGGCATGCGCGGCCTCGGAGGCGCGCTTGAGCTTGCCGAACAGATCGAACTGGTAGGACACCGCGAATTTGCCGTCGGCCAGGTTGATCGGCGGCAGTTCGTGCTCAAGCAGGAACGATTCGGCGGACAACTGCGCGCGGCTCACGCCGGCCTCGGCCTCGTACTCGAAGCCACCGGCATCCAGCGCCTGCTCGTACACGGCGGCGGCGCGGCGCAGGTTGGCATCGGCCACCTTCAGCTCCACGTTGTCGCGCAGGGCCTGCTGCACCAGCGCGTTGAGGGTGTCGTCCTGGTACAGCTCCCACCAGCGTGCAGGCAGCGCGGCGCCCGCGGCGACCTGCGCGTTCCCGGTCTCGAGGAAGGCGGCATTCGCCTCCGGCCGCTGGAAGGCGGACCCGGCCGGCACCGCGTAGTCCGGGCCGACCGTGCGGCACGCGGCCAGCGTGGTCAGGGCCAACCCCACGGCGATGCGGTGCAGCGCCGGGCGGTTCACAGCGCCGCCCGTGCCGGTTGCGCCGGCGTGGCTGCGGCGGTGTCCGGCTGGATGGTGACGGTGGCGGTACGCCCGGCGATCAGGTTGACGCCGGCCGGCACGCGGTCGATATGGATGCGCACCGGGATGCGCTGCGCCAGCCGCACCCAGTCGAAGGCCGGGGTCACGTTCGGCAGCAGGCTGCTGCCCTCACTGCGATACCGGTCTTCGATGCCGGCGGCGATGCTCTGCACGTGGCCCTGCAGCGGCTGCGCTTCGCCCATCAGGCGGATGTCGACCTTCTGGCCAGCATGCACGCCCTGCAGGCGGGTCTCTTCGAAGTAGCCGTCCACGCGGAACGAGCCGGTATCGAGCACCGCCATCACCGGCCGCCCGGCGGTCACGTAGTCGCCGGCGCGTACGGTGCGGTCGTTGACGTGGCCATCGCTGGGGCTGCGCACTTCGGTACGCGCCAGGTTGAGCTTGGCCAGATCGACGGCGGCCTGCGCGGTGGCCATCGAGGCCTGCGCGGCGAGCAGCTTGGCGCGGCGCACTTCGGCGTCCTCGGCGGCGACCAGATCCTGCAGGCTGCGGTCGCGCGCGATCTCGCGGCGCAGCTGGTCCAGCGTTGCGCGGCGCTCGCCCAAGGCGGCCTGCGCCTGTTCCAGCGCGATCTCATAGCGTGCCCGATCAACCACGAACAGCACCTCACCGCGCTTGACCGGCTGGTTGTCGGCCACCTTCACCGCCTCCACCAGCCCGGACACGTCCGGCGCGACCTGGACCACGTCGGCGCTGACGTGTGCATCGCGCGTCCACGGCTCATCCATGTAATAGGCCCACAGGTGGCGCAGCACCAGCACGGCGGCCAGTACGGCCACGGCGGTCAATACGACCGGGAATGTCTGCTTGAGGATCTTGTTCACGATTGCATCCAACGCATCAGGGAAAACAACCCGCCGAGCACGATCACGTACACGGCCAGGTTGAACAGGGCGGGGTGCCAGATGTGGCGGTAGGCGCCGGTGCGCTGCAGGACCACGCGCAACCCGCTCTTGAGCAGGTAGGCAAGCAGCATCAGCCCGAGCAGGGTCGGGACGAACACACCATAGAGACTGAATTCACCGTACATCGAGGCAAAGGGTTCGCAGGGGAGCGGAAAGGGGATCGCCCGGCGTCGAGGGACGACACCGGGCGGCACAACGGGGGAACGGCTTACGTCACGCGGTCGGCCGCATCGGCCAGCAGCTGCCACAGCTTCAGCACGGTGCGTAGTTCGTCCAGGGTCAACTCGCCGAACACGTCCTGGCGCAGGCCGATCAACTGGGTTTCCAGCTGGCTGACCAGGGCCTCGCCCTTGTCGGTCAGCCACAGCAGGTTGGCGCGGCGGTCGCTGGCATCGCATTCGCGGCGGACCAGGTCGCTGGCGGCCAGCTTGTCCAGCAGGCGTACGAGCGAAGGGCCTTCCATGCCCAGCTGGTGGGCCAGCGCTACCTGGCGGATACCCCCGCCGGCGCGCCCGATCATCAGCAGCGGCATGGTGCAGGCAGCGGAAATGCCGTAGCTGCCCAGGGCCTGGTCGGCCAGGCGCTGCCACTGCCGCCCTGCGTAGAGCAGGCCGGAACTGAGCTGCATCTGCAGCTGGGTACGTTCGTCGAGGGATCGGTTCATCAGAATAGATAGGATACTACTAATTCGTCTCCTATCAATACCCGTGGCACAACCGCGGCCCAATGAGCGCCTGCCCGGGCGAGGCCGGGGCGCCGCCGCGCAGGACGCCCGAGGGGTCTGTCGGGTACGATGCTCGCCCCCCTTCGGGTGCTGTATGTAATGAGCAAGCAAGACAACGACGCCAACCCCGTCACCCAGGCCGAGGCCGAATCGGCGGTGCGCACCCTGCTGCGCTGGGCCGGTGAAGATCCGACCCGTGAAGGCCTGCTGGATACCCCGCGCCGCGTTGCCGAAGCCTATGGCGACTGGTTCAGCGGCTACCGCGACGACCCGCGCGCCTACATGGAGCGGACCTTCGAGGAAGTGGCCGGCTACGACGAACTGATCGTGCTGCGCGACATCGAGTACGAAAGCCACTGCGAACACCACATGGCGCCGATCATCGGCCGCGTGCACGTCGGCTATCTGCCGGCCGGCAAGGTGGTGGGCATCAGCAAGCTGGCCCGCGTGGTCGAGGCGTACGCACGCCGTTTCCAGGTCCAGGAAAAGATGACCGCGCAGATCGCCCAGTGCATCCAGGACGTGCTGCAGCCGGTCGGCGTGGGCGTGGTGGTGGAAGGTGCGCATGAGTGCATGACCACCCGTGGCATCCACAAGCGGGGCGTCAGCATGGTCACCTCCAAGATGCTGGGCAGCTTCCGCGAGGACGCGCGCACCCGCGCCGAGTTCCTGCGTTTCATCGAAGTGGGCGGCAAGCGCTGATTCCCCGCGCTGTCGCGCGCGGCCGGCAGGCGCTGGGCTTCGGCCCGGCCCTGCGGGTGCGTGCGCGTCCCGTTTCCCTCCCGGCCGCCGCGACCCGCGCGGCCCGTCTTCCTGTCCCCGGTCTCGAATGAAACATCGCGAGCGCATTACCCGTTACCGCCACCTGCGCGAACAATCGCAGTGGAAGCTGCTGGCGGCCGATCACGCGCCGGAAATCATCGGCCTGCTGCAGAGCCTGCTGATGCAGGACGAGCGCACCCTGTCCACTGCGGTGCTGCACGAACGCCTGCAGCGCGCGCTGGATGATCTGAAGGCCGATGAGCTGTCGCGCGATCTGCCGCGCACCGCGCAGGCCTACATCGCGCATTGGCTGGCCCAGGGCTGGCTGGAACGCCGCCTGCCCGAAGGCGCTGACCAGGAACAGTACGAACTGTCCACCCAGGCCGCACAGGCGATCCGCTTCGCCGACAGCCTGGAGCAGGCGCGCGCTGCAGCCACCGAAAGCCGCCTGGCGTTGGTGATCGAGCAGCTCTCGCAGCTGGCCGCGCTGACCGAATCCAATCCGGATGCACGCCTGTCCGCGCTGCGCGACGAGCGCGACCGCATCGATGCCGAGATTGCCCGCGTCAGCGGCGGCAAGGTGTCCTCGCTGGACGGCAAGCGCGCGCTGGAACGGACCCGCCAGATCATCGGCCTCGCCGACGAGCTGACCGAAGATTTCCGCCGCGTGCGCGATGACTTCGAACGCCTCAACCGTGAATTCCGCGAACGCATCATCGATGACGAAGGCGAGCGCGGTGATGTGCTGTCCAAGCTGTTCGAAGGTGTGGACGTGATCGGCGACAGCGACGCCGGGCGCAGCTTCGAGGCGTTCTGGCGCCTGCTCAATGATGCCGAACAGAGCGCCCAGCTCGATGCCGCGCTGGAGACCGTGCTCGCGCGTGGCTTCGCCCGCAAGCTGGATCGCAACGAGCGCACCTTCCTGCGTGGCTTCACCACCACCATGCTTGAGCGCGGTGGCCAGGTCCACGACGTGCTGCAGCACTTTGCCCGCAGCCTGCGCGGCTTCGTGCAGAGCCGTGGCTACCTGGAACAGCGCCGCCTCAACCAGCTGCTCAAGCAGGCCCAGGGCGAGGCGCTGGGCCTGCGCGACCACATCCCGGCGCAGCGCGGCATCGGCCGCGACCTGCAGCTCACCACCAGCCGGCTGCGCTCGCTCTCGCAATGGAAGCTGCACGATCCGCGCCAGGCGCAGGTGGATGGCAGCGTGCAGCGCAACGACACCGCCGCGATCTCGCTGGAGAGTGTCGGCGATCTGGTGGCCGCCTCTGAAATCGACTTCCGCAACCTGCGCCGCGATCTGCACGACCTGCTCGGCGAGCAGCCGCGGCTGTCGATCGCGCAGGTGCTTGAACACCGCGAGGCCCCACAGGGGCTGGGCAGCATCATCGGTTACCTCTCTCTCGGCACCCGCCACGGCGAGGTCGCCACCGATCAACAGGAGATCGCGCAATGGCGCGGCGGCGATGGCCAATGGCGTCGCGCCCGCATTCCGCTGATCTGGTTCACCCAGGAGAAACGCCATGAGCTGGCATGAACAATCCACCGACACCCCGATCGACGGCGGTGCCGACGTGCATGACGACGAACCAGTCGTGGTGACGCCCGTCCTGCGGCGCAACAACGACGTGTTCTACATGGGCGATACCGGCCGGCTGCCGCTCGATGGCCGCCGCGCGCTGTGCCAGCTGCTGATCGGCCCGAGCATCGACCAGCTGCGCCACGCCAAGCTGTGGCCGGCGCTGATCCGCAGCGAAGCGGCGATCCGCTCGGCGCTCTCGGACCTGTTCCTGGAACTGGTGCTGGACCGCGAGAGTGGCGTGGCCTTCACCCGCCAGGCCGATACCGAAGATATCGATGCACCGGTGCTGCTGCGTACCTCGCCGCTGACCTTCATCGACTCAGTGCTGCTGCTGCACCTGCGCCAGCAGTTGGCCGAAGCCGATGCGCGCGGCGTGCGCGCGGTGGTCGAGGATGCCGAACTGGCCGAAGCACTGGCCGTGTACGAGCGCCACCTGTCCACCGACCGCGCCGGCTTCAACCGCCGTGTCGCCAGTGCCGTGCAGAAGATGAAGGACAACCACATCCTCACCCGCCTCGGCGGTGACGATGCGCGTCATGAAGTCTCGCCGGCACTGAAACTGATGTTCTCCGCCGAAGATGTCGCCGCCCTGGCCCAGGTGTACCGCCGCCTGCGCGAAGCGCCGGCCGACCTCGACGCCTGAGCGCGCGCCCGCGCGCCGCTGCCCTGCCTGGATTGCTAGCCCTGCCATGACCGTCCACATTCCCGCACCCGCTCTGTTCCCCGGCGACCAGCCCGACCCGCGCGCGCAGCAGTTCCGCATGCGCCGCCTGCAGGTCCACAACTGGGGCACCTTCTCCGGCCTGACCGAAGTGCCGATCGCCGAACGCGGCTTCCTGTTCGTCGGCCGCTCCGGCTCGGGCAAGTCGACCCTGCTCGATGCGATGTCCGCGCTGCTGGTGCCGCCGGCCCTGGTCGACTTCAACGCCGCCGCGCGCGAAGCCGAACGCAGCGGCCGCGACCGCAACCTGGTCTCCTACGTGCGTGGCGCCTGGGCCGACCAGCAGGACAGCGGCACCGGCGAGATCGCCACCCAGTACCTGCGTAAAGGCGCTACCTGGACCGCGCTGGTGCTGGAATACCGCAGCAATGACGGCCGCATCGTCAGCCTGGTGCGCCTGTTCTGGATCGCCGGCAACGGCGCGGCCGCGGCCGACGTGCGCAAGCACTACATGGTGGCCGAGCGCAGTTTCGACATCGCACGTGACCTTGGCGGCTTCGACCTGGACCTGCGCAAGCTCAAGCAGCGCCTGGGCGATGTGCACCACTTCGACAGCTTCGCCAGCTATGCCGAACGGTTCCGCCACGTGCTCGGGATCGAGAACGAGATGGCGCTGCGCCTGCTGCACAAGACGCAGTCGGCGAAGAACCTTGGCGATCTGAACGTGTTCCTGCGCGACTTCATGCTCGATGCACCGCGCACCTTCGATGCGGCCGAGCGGTTGGTCGATGATTTCGCCGAACTCGATGGCGCCCATCAGGCCGTGGTCACCGCGCGCCGCCAGGTCGAAACCCTGCTGCCCGCACGCGGCCACTACGCCGACCTGCAGGCGCTGCGCCGCCAGCGCGAAGACCTGGATGAGATGAAGCTGGGCATCGACGGCGTGCGCGAGCAGCGTCGCCTGGCCCTGCTTGAGGCGCGTCTGCTGGAACTGGATACCCGCGACCGCGGTCTGTCCGGGGAAGAAGGCCAGCGCCGCAGCGCGCTGGACAACCATGAAAGCCACCTCGCCGAGCTGGAAGCGCAGCGTCGTCAGCAGGGCGGCGAGCGCATCGAGGAACTGGAGCGCGAGCAGGGCCGTGTGGCCCAGGAGCGCGACCGCCGCTTGGCCAAGCGCAGCCAGGCCAACCACGCCAGCCGCGAACTGGGTGAAACCCTGGCCGAGAGCGCGCACGGCTTCGCCGAGCAACTCGCCCGCGCCCAGGCCCGCCTCGACGACGGCCAGCGCGCTGCGGCCGAACTGGACGAAGCCATTGCCGAGCGCATGGGCGGCAAACGCGACGACGAACGCCGCTTCGCCGAGGTGCGTTCGGAACTGGAGGCGCTCAAGCGCACCCCGTCCAGCATCCCCGCACCCATGCAGCAGCTGCGCGCACGCCTGAGCAGCGATACCGGCATTCCCGAGGCGGCGCTGCCGTTCGTGGGCGAACTGCTGCAGGTCCGCGACGAAGACGCCGCATGGCAGGGCGCCATCGAGCGCGTGCTGCACGGCTTCGCGCAATCGCTGCTGGTCGATGAGCGCCACCACGCCCAGGTCTCGGAGTGGATCAACCAGACCCACCTCGGTACCCGCCTGGTGTATTACCGGGTGCGCCGCAACGACGATGCACTGCATGGCCGCGAGCCGGGCGCACGTTCGCTGCTGCACAAGCTGGTGCTGCGCGAGCACGGCTATGCCGGCTGGCTGCGCCGCGAGCTGGGCAAGCGCTTCGACTACGAATGCGTAGATGCACGCCACCTGCGCGATACCGACCGCGGCATCACCAAGGAAGGCCAGGTCAAGCACCCGGGCGAACGCTTCGAGAAGGACGATCGCCACAACATCAGCGACCGCCGCCGCTGGCTGCTCGGCTTCAACAACCGCGACAAACTGGACCTGTACGAGCGCGAAGCGATCGAACTGGCCCAGCGCATCGCCGCCTGCGACAGCGATGTGGCCGGCCTGCGCGCGCAGCGCGAACAGGACGGCAAGGCCCGACTGGCCTGCCATCAACTGTGCACGCTGGGCTGGGACGAGATCGATGTGGCCGCACCGCTGCAGCGCCTGGACGATATCGCCCAGGCCCTGCACGACCTGCGCGAAGGCAACGCCGACCTGCGCAAGCTGGGCGAACAGATCGAGAAGACCCGCGCCGACGTGGCCCAGGCCAAGCGCACCTATGAAGACGTGCGCGTGGAGCGCGGCCAGCTCAGTCGTGAACACGAACGCCTCGAGCGTCTGCACGAGCAATGCGCGCCGCTGGCCAAGCGCGTGGTCACCCCCCTCCAGCAGCAGGGCCTGGACGAACGCCTCAAGGCGCTCGGCGTGCTCAGCCTGGAGAACCTGGAAGCCCACTTCCGGCAGATCAGCAACACCCTCAACGAACAGCTCGGCGGTTCCCAGGCCGAACACAACCGGCTGGAGAACCTGCTGCTCGGCTGCTTCCGCCGCTACTGCCAGGCCTGGCCGGAAGACAGCGGCGACTTCACCGTCAGCCTGTCCAGCGCCGAAGATTTCCTGGCCCGCCTGCAACGGCTGGAGAACGATGGCCTGCCGCAGCACGAGGCACGCTTCTTCGATCTGCTGCAGAGCCAGAGCAAGAACAACCTGCTGGCCCTGCAGCGGCACACGGCCGAGGCGCGCAAGTCGATTGCCCAGCGCTTGGACGAGGTCAATGCCTCGCTGGAACAGGTGCCGTTCAACCGCGGCACCCTGCTGACCATCGAACTCACCGACCGCCGCCTGCCCGAAGTGCTGGATTTCCACCAGCGCCTGCGCGACGTGCTGTCCCAACAGCAGACCGACCAGCGCGAGCTGGCCGAAGCGCAGTTCGCGGTGCTGCGTGAGCTGGTCGCCAAGCTCGGCTCGCAGGAAGGCGAGGACAAGCGCTGGCGCGAGCTGGTGCTGGACGTGCGCCTGCACGTGGAATTCGTCGGCGTCGAACTCGATGCCGCCACCCGCCAGCAGGTCGAGATCTACCGCAGCGGTGCGGGCAAGTCCGGCGGCCAGCGCCAGAAGCTGGCCACCACCTGCCTGGCCGCCGCGCTGCGCTACCAGCTCGGTGGCGCCGACGGCCAGCTGCCCAGTTACGCGGCGGTGGTGCTCGACGAAGCCTTCGACAAGGCCGACAACGAGTTCACCGCGCTGGCGATGAACATCTTCGACAACTTCGGGTTCCAGATGGTCGTGGCCACCCCGCTGAAGTCGGTGATGACGCTGGAACCGTTCATCGGCGGTGCCTGCTTCGTGGAGATCAGTGGCCGCCACGACTCCGGCGTGTTGCTGATCGAGTACGACGACGAGGGCAAGCGCCTGAAGCTGCCCGAGCGTGCCCGCACCGGCGAGCCGACGGCGGTACCGGCACCGGCCGTGATTGCCGCGCCGGACGTGATCGATGCCCCCGAGGCGATGGCTGCCTCGGTCGACGAAGACGCCCACGTCGAGGCCGAGGTCGAGGTCGTGCAGGCACCGGCAGCCGTGCCGGCATCCCGCGCGAACAAGGCCGCGCCCAAGGTACCGGCGAAGAAAGCGGCAAAGAAGACGGCCACCAAGGCCGTACCCAAGGCCGCCGCCAAGAAGCCGGCCAAGCCCAAGCGCTGAGCAACCAACGGGTCAGCCCCAGGGCTGGCCCGTCCTGCTAACCGGCGAAGGTATCCCAGCCCATCCGGGCGATCAGCACCACCACCAGGCCGACGAACAGCTTGCGGATGAAGGGCGTGCCGCCGCGCAGCGCCATCCGCGTACCGACCACCGAGCCGATGATGTTGGCCGCGGCCATCGGCAGCGCGAACAGCCACAGGATGTTGCCGGTCGGCACGAAGAACGAGATCGCCGCCACGTTGGTCGCCAGGTTCACCACCTTGGAGGCGGCCGACGCACGCAGGAAGTCCAGCCCGAAGAAACGCACGAACAGGAAGATCAGGAAGCTGCCGGTGCCGGGCCCGAAGAAGCCGTCGTAGAACCCGATCACGGCACCGATGGCCAATGCGGTCACCAGCTCCTTGCGGCCGATCTCGCGCGGGCGGTGCAGGGCACCGAAGTCCTTCTTCCACAGCGTGTAGCCGAGCATCGCCACCAGCAGCACCAGCACCAGCGGGCGTACCGCGTCCTTGGGCAGCAGGCTGACCGCCGTGGCCCCGGCAAACGAGAACACAAACGCCGTGCCCGCCGCAAACAATACCGGCCGCCACGGAAAGCGCACATTGCGCGCATAGCGGAACGCGGCGGCCGCCGTGCCGAACATCGAGCTGAATTTGTTGGTGCCGAACAGCATCGCCGGCGTGTGCTGCGGCAGGACGGTGAACAACCCGGGCAGCTGCACCAGCCCGCCGCCGCCGACGGCGGCATCGACCAGGCCGGCGATGAAGGCGATCGCCACCAACCAGAACAGCTCAGGGGGAACCATCTCAAGCACGGCGGGGCATCGCAACGCAGGGCGCGCAAGCATACGCCCGGTCATCGCGCGACAATACCCCCATGACCACCGTCTCTTCCGATCCCTGTCCCTGCGGCCGCCCGCTGGCCTACGCCGCCTGCTGCGGCCTTTACCATGCCGGCACCCCCGCGCCGGATGCCGAAGCGCTGATGCGCTCGCGCTACAGCGCCTACGTGCGGCACCTGGCCGACTACCTGCTGGCCAGCTGGCACCCGTCCACGCGCCCGGCCGAGCTCTCGCTGGCCGAAGCACCCGGCCAGCGCACCCGGTGGCTCGGGCTGACGATCCACGCCCACACCCGCTCAGATCCCGACCACGCCCAGGTGCGCTTCACCGCGCGCTACAAGGTCGGCGGCGGCAGTGCGGTGAAAATGCTGGAACACAGCCGCTTCGTCCGCGAAGACGGCCGCTGGTTCTATCTCGACGCGTTGCCCTGAGCCAGTGCGGTCGCGCGCACCGGCACGGTGCCCTGCTGGCCAAGTGCACGCACACAGTTGCGGCCGGCGTCCTTGGCCGCATACAGCGCCTGGTCGGCGGCCTTGATCACCGCCTGTGGACTGTCCGCCACCCGGCTGTCGGCCACACCGATGCTCACCGTCACCTGCACCACCGCGCCGTTGCCACCACGCCCACGTTGCAGCTGCCCCACCGCATCGTCGCGGCTGCGTGCGGCGCGGTCGCGCAGATGCATCCGCACCCCCTCGATCGTCGCGCGGACCTCTTCCACGGCCGCCACGCAGGCCGGGGCAGGGCGATCCAGGAACACCAGCGCGAATTCCTCACCGCCATAGCGGAACGCGCGGCCACCCCCGCCTACCTCGGCCAGTCGCGCGGCCACCAGCTTGAGCACGTCATCGCCGGCATCGTGGCCGTGGGTATCGTTGAAACGCTTGAAATGATCCACGTCCACCATCGCGATGGTGTAGGTGGCGCCCACGCGCTGCAGATATTCATTGAACGCGCGACGCCCGGGCAGGCCGGTGAGCTCATCGCGGAAGGCCATGTGGAATGCCTCCTGCAACATCGCCGAGACGATCAGCAGCAGCGCCATGCAGCTCACCGCCGGCAGCAGCGCCGGCGAGACGAACACCCGCGGCAGCAGCCACCACAGGCAGAGCAGGGCGATCAGCAGGGCGGTGTGCAGCGGGCGGGGGCGTCGCCAGGCCTGGACAGCCAAGGCCACCGTCGTAATGAGAAACAGCAGCGCCGGGAGTTGGGCCAGCGCATTCCAGTCGCTGGGCAGCCAGGCCAGGTGGCGATCGGATAGCAGCGCCTGCATGCCGTCGGGAACCTGCGTGGCCAACAGCAGGAAGATGCCCAGGGCCGTCCCGCTGACCACACCGCGCAGCAACAGGTCCTGGCGCAGCCGTCCGCGTTCGGGCCACAGCCCATGCAGCAGGAACAGCAGTGGCAGCCACCACGACACAGCATGGAAGATCAGCGGGGTCTGTGCCGAAACAACGCCATCGCGCAGGAACGTGCCGACCACACCATGCAGCAGGCAGAACGCCAAGGCGATGGCCAGCATCAGGCACAGCGCCCGGACGCGGTTGTAGATCAGCGCCAGGCCGACACCCAGGCAGGCCAGCACCATCGGCAGCAGGCGATGCACCGAACTGCCGGCTTCCGCCGCGGGGGTGGCGGCCCACAATCCCAGCGCCACCAGTACTGCAGGCAGCACGAACAGATAGTGACTGGGCTGGCGTAGCAGATGCGTCCGCAAGAGGGGGTCCACGTGGTGGCCGGCGCGCCGTGGCTGCAGCGTGCAAACCGGACTACACAGGCGATGGGTCTTCCCCGGTAGCGGCCTGCGCGTATTCAACTTGAGCCATGTCACCGAATCGATGCGGTGCCATGACGTGGCACTCACCCCGCCTGGTCGATCCTCACCGCAATGAATACCGCCGTCGCTGCCGCACTACCGCACACTGCCGCCCCGCCATCGCCGCTGGCCGTCCGCTACGCCACCGTGCGTGCACGCACGCTCGCGCTGGCTGCACCGCTCAGTGCCGAAGATGCCATGGTCCAGAGCATGCCCGACGCCAGCCCGGCGAAATGGCACCTGGCCCATACCACGTGGTTCTTCGAGCGCTTCGTGCTGGCGACCCGCCCCGGCTACGCCCCGATCGATGCGGACTGGCACTACCTGTTCAACAGCTACTACCAGAGCATTGGCCCGGCCCATGCACGCCCACAGCGCGGCCTGCTCTCGCGCCCCACGCTGGACGAGGTGCTGCACTTCCGCGCGGAGATCGATCAGCGTGTGCTCGCCGCACTGCAGGCCGGCAATCTGAGCGAGCAGGCCCAGCATCAGCTTCTGCTCGGCCTGCACCATGAGCAGCAGCACCAGGAATTGCTGTTGACCGACATCAAGCACGCGTTCTGGTCCAATCCACTGCAACCGGCGTACCGCACCGATCTCCCGGCAAGCCCGGCGCGTGCGCTGCCGCTGCAGTGGCGCAGCAGCCCGGAACGGATCGTGGAGATCGGCGCACCGGTGTGGCCCACCCAGTCGACGTTTGCGTATGACAACGAATCGCCGGTGCACCGCGCGCTGGTCCCGGCGCATGCGCTGGCCAACCGCCCGGTCAACAACGAGGAGTACCGTCAGTTCGTGCAGGCCGGCGGCTATCGCGAGCCGCGCTGGTGGATGAGCGAAGGCTGGACGCTGTGCCAGGAACAGCAGTGGCAGCACCCGCTGTACTGGGATGACGCGCTGGAGCGCGAGTTCACTCTGGGCGGCTGGCGCGCGCTCGATCCGCATGCACCGGTCTGCCACCTGAGCTATTTCGAAGCCGACGCCTACGCGCGTTGGTGCGACGCCCGCCTGCCCACGGAGTTCGAATGGGAAGCGGCGACGGCGGGCCGCGCCCTGCGTGGCCGCTTTGCCGATGCCGATCAGCTGCACCCGGGCGGCGCGGAGGAAGAGGGGGACATCGTCCAGTTGTTCGGCGATGTGTGGGAATGGACCAGCAGCGCCTACGGGCCCTATCCCGGCTTCCGTACCTTCCCGGGCAACCTGGGCGAGTACAACGGCAAGTTCATGTGTGGGCAGTGGGTGTTGCGCGGCGGAAGTTGTGCGACCCCGGCAGATCACCTGCGCGCCAGCTACCGCAACTTCTTCGCCCCGTCGGCCCGGTGGCAGTTCGCCGGCCTGCGCCTGGCCCGGGACGTCGCATGAGCTCGGTCCGTGATGCGCTGGATGCACTGACCGATCTGCAGCCCGATCGTGACCGGATCACCGCCGACATCCTGCGCGGGCTCTCGTCCACGCCGAGGCAGCTGCCGTCCAAGTATTTCTACGATGCTCACGGCTCGGCCCTGTTCGAGCAGATCACCCGGCAGCCGGAGTACTACCCGACCCGCACCGAACTGCAGCTGCTGCAGGACTGCGCGCATGACATCGCCAAGGTGGTCGGCCCGCGCCTGCACGTGGTGGAACTGGGCAGCGGCAGCGGCCGCAAGACCGAGTTGCTGCTGCACGCGCTGCGTGACCCGGTCGCCTACACCCCGATCGAAATCTCGCGCGCCGCTCTGCTGGACAGCATCACCCGGCTGGCACCGTCGCTGCCGGATATCGAAATGCTGCCGGTCTGCGCCGACTTCACCCACCCGGTCCAGTTGCCGTCGCCGCAGCGCGAGCCCGCCCGCCACCTGGTGTTCTTCCCCGGCTCGACGCTCGGCAACTTCGCCCATGACGACGCCATCGCACTGCTGAAGGCGATGCGCCAGACCATGGGTCCGGATGGCATGGCCCTGATCGGCATCGACCTGCACAAGGACGCGGCGTTGATCGAAGCGGCGTACAACGATGCCGCCGGGGTCACTGCCGAGTTCACCCTCAATCTGCTGCGTCGGCTCAACCGCGACATCGGCAGCGATTTCGATCTGGACGGCTTCCGCCATCGTGCCCGCTACAGCGTGCCGCGGCTGCGCATCGAAACCGAGCTGGTCAGCCAACGCGCGCAACGCGTGCACGTAGATGGCCAGGCCTTCGAGTTCGCCGAAGGCGAAGCCATGACCGTGGAGTACAGCCATAAATACACCGATGCGGTGTTCGCCCGCATGGCCGCCGATGCCGGCCTGCAGGTGACCGCCCATTGGAACGCGACCGATCCGGCCTTCGGCCTGCGCCTGCTGCAACCGGTCTGACCTGCGCGGCATTGCCGCTATGATGCAGGTCCACTGGCTGCAAGGATTCCCGCCAATGCGATGGTCGCCCCTGTTGTTGGCCGGGCTGTGTCTCGGCGTACCGTCGATCACGGTCGCCGCGCCGGATGCCTTCTCCACGTGCCTGGTCACCCTCAAGGCCCAGGCCGGCAAGCAGGGCATCACGGCCGAGCGCTTCGACACGCTCACCGCCGGGCTGACCCCCGATCCCAGCGTCTTGCCGCTGCTTGACGCGCAGCCGGAGTTCACCACGCCGTTGTGGGATTACCTGGCCGCATTGGTGGATACCCAGCGCGTGGCGGATGGGCGTGCCCGCCTGGCCGAGCACCGGGATCTGTTGGCCCGGGTATCGACCGAGTACGGCGTCGATCCGGCCACGATCGTCGCGGTCTGGGGCGTGGAGAGCGATTACGGCCGCGTGTTCGGCAAGCGCCCGTTGCTGCAGTCGCTGGCCACGCTGTCCTGCCAGGGCCGCCGACAGCCGTTCTTCCGCGGCGAGCTGCTGGCCCTGCTCAAGCTGATCGATGCCGGTGACCTGCGTGCCGAGGGCCTGACCGGCTCGTGGGCCGGCGCCTTCGGCCACACCCAGTTCATGCCCTCCACCTATGCACGTATCGCGGTGGATGGCGACGGTGATGGTCGCCGCGATCTGGTCGCCTCGATTCCCGATGCGCTGGCCTCCACCGCCAACTACCTCAAGAAGGCGGGCTGGCGGACCGGGCAGCCATGGGGCATCGAAGTGAAGATTCCGGCTGGCCTCAACGCCAGCGTGGCCGGGCGTACCCAGCGCAAGCCACTGGCCGACTGGCGCGCGCTGGGCATCGTCCCGGTGGCCGGTGGTGCTCTGGCGCCCGCGGGGCTCCCGGCCGACAGCAACGCCGCGCTGCTGCTGCCCACCGGGACCAAGGGCCCGGCCTGGCTGGTGTTCCGCAATTACGATGCGATCTACGCCTACAACGCCGCCGAGAGTTACGCGCTGGCGATCGCAACACTGGCCGATCGCCTGCGTGGCGGAACCGGCATCGCCGCCGCCTGGCCAACCGATGATCCTGGCATCGGCCGCACCGAACGCCGCGAGCTGCAGACCCTGCTGCTGGCCCGCGGCCACGATATCGGTACCGCGGACGGCATGATCGGTACCGCCACCCGCCGCGCCATCCAGGCCGAGCAGCAGCGCCTGGGCTGGACCCCCGCCGATGGCCGCGCCGGCCAGCGCATCCTCACCGCCCTGCGCGGTGCTCCTCCTTCTTCCACACCGACCATGCCTGCATCTACCGTGTTCACCCTGCCGCCCAATCACGCCCAGTACGTCCAATCCCCGGCGGCGCCGCGCGCGGCCCTGCCCAAGGTGCCCGGGCTCAGCCTGGCCGACATCCAGGGCTTCCCCGCGTGGACGGTCCAGACCCCGTTCGCCACCGCCGCGATCAGCGTGTTCGGCGGCCAGTTACTGTCCTATGTGCCCAAGGGCGGGCAGGACGTGATGTGGCTTTCGCCCAGCGCCCAGCCGCTGCCGACCCCGATCCGTGGCGGCAGCCCCGTGTGCTGGCCCTACTTCGGCCGCCAGGGGCAGGGCAATGACGTGCCCTCGCATGGCTTCGTCCGCAACGTGCCGTGGACCCTGCAGCAGGCCCGTCGCGAGGCCGATGGCACCATGGTGCTGACCCTGGCCCCGCCCGTGCTGGAGAACCTGGACCTGCGCCTGCGCATGGAGCTGCGCATCGGCCGCACCCTGGAACAGCGCCTGATCACCGAAAACACCGGCCGCGAACCGGTCGCCTTCACCCAGGCCCTGCACAACTACTTCCATGTCAGCGATGCGATGCAGGTCAGCGTGGAGGGGCTGGATGGCCTGTCCTACCTGGACAAGTTCGAGAACTACGCCACCCCGCGCCAGCAGCAGGGCGACTGGAACCTGCGCGACCCGCGCGATCCCGGCCGCAGCGACCGCATCTATACGCAGGCCGGCGGCCGCTACGTGCTCAAGGACCCGGGCCTGAAGCGCCGCATCGAGATCACCACCACCGGCAGCCGCTCGCTGGTCGCCTGGAACCCGGGCGAGGCCGGCGCCAGCAAGATGGTCGATGTCGGGGCCGGCTGGCGCAACTATGTGTGCCTGGAAGCGGCCAATGCCGGCCCGGATGTGGTCACTCTGCCTGCCGGCGCCAGTCACACGCTCACCCAGACCTTCCGCGTGCTGCCCCTGTAACGCTGCAGCCGACGGCCGGACGGGCGAACCGGTGCCTCTCCCTCAAGGAACGGGTCATGTCCGATACCCCGTGGTACTACGCCGATGCCAGCCAGCAACGGCAGGGCCCGCTGTCCACTCAGGAGTTGCGACGTCTGCACCACGCGGGCCAGATCGATATCGACACCCTGGTCTGGTGCGCTGGCATGCCGCAATGGAAGCCCCTGCACGGTGTGGCCGAGCTGTCCCCGCAGGCATCGGCGCATGATCCTTACACTGCGCCTGCGTCCAGTCTGGAGAAGGGCAGCGGCCAGGCGCTGGCGGCGCTGGACAGCAACCTGCAGGCCTATGAAGTCTTCGTGGGCCGCAACTTCCCGGTGTACCAGCGCAAGTGGCGACTGGCCAAGGCAGCCTCCAACGCCAACAGCTGGAATTGGCCAGCCTTCCTGTTCGGTGCGTTCTGGATGCTGTATCGCCGCATGTATGCGGTCGCGACCGGGTGGATTGTCGTGCTGTTCGGCCTCTCCATCGCCGAGGGATTCATCGGCGCCTCGAGTAACGCATCCACCACAATCACCCTGGGCGCCGGTGCCGCGGCCGGTTCGCTGGGCAACCAGCTTTACCTGTGGCATGCGAACCGCATCATCGCCGAAGCCAGGATGCGCCATCCGGACAACGAGCAGGCCCTCCACGCCGAGCTGGCCCGTCGCGGCGGTACCCGCTGGTGGGCGGTGGGCTTGGGCCTGCTGACCTGCATGCTCGTGCTCGGTGCGCTGTCTTTCCTGTTCGACCCCTGAGTCGGGCTCAGCCGCGCGCTGCCGACGGTCGCAGCGCCAGCAGACAGATGCCGCCGGCGACCAAGCCCCAGAACGCCGAGCCGATCCCGGCCAGCGACAGGCCCGAGGCGGTCACCAGGAAGGTCACCAGCGCCGCCTCGCGATCGGCCTCCTCACGCAGGGCCGTCGCCAGGCTGTTGGCGATGGTGCCGAACAGTGCGATGCCGGCCACGCAGGCCACCAGTTCCTTGGGGAAGGCGGCGAACACGGCCGCCACCGTCGCCCCGAACAGGCCCACCACGATATAGAAGGCGCCCGCGGCCACCGCGGCGGCATAACGGCGGGCCGGATCCTCGTGTGCCTCACGGCCCATGCAGATCGCGGCGGTGATCGCGGCCAGGTTGAGCCCATAGGCGCCAAACGGGGCGAGCAGCGTGTTGACCACCCCGATCCAGCCGATCACCGGCGATACCGGGGTGTCGTAGCCGGAGGCACGGATCGCCGCTACGCCCGGGATGTTCTGCGAGGCCATGGTGACCACGAACAGGGGCAGGGCGATGCCGAACACCGCCGACCACGACAGCGTCGGCCAGGTGAAGACCGGCGTGGCCAGTTCCAGCCGTACGTCCTGCATATGAAGCAGGCCCTGACCGGCCGCCACCATGACACCGACAAGCAGGGTGGCGATCACCGCATAGCGCGGGAACAGCCGTCGCCCGATCAGCCAGGTGGCGAACATCGCCAGTGCCATGCCCAGCTGGGTGCCCATCGAGACGAACACATCCAGCCCGAAGCGCAGCAGGACGCCAGCAAGCATGCCCGCGGCCAGCGCCATCGGCACACGCTTCATCAGCTTCGCGAAGATCCCCGAGAAGCCGGCAAGCATCCCGAGCACGGCAGCCAGAACAAACGCACCGATCGCATCGCTGTAGCCGGCCGCGCCCGCACCCACCACGAGCATGGCCGCACCCGGCGTGGACCATGCAGTGACGACCGGCATCCGATAGCGCAGTGACAGACCAATACAGGTCACGCCCATGCCAAGGCCCAACGCCCACATCCACGAGGCGATCTGCGCCTGGTCGGCGCCTACCGCGCGTGCGGCCTGGAACACGATCACCGCCGAACTGGCGAAGCCCACCAGTACCGTAATGAAGCCCGCCATCACCGCAGGCAGGGAGAGATCGCGCCACAACGAACGTTTGCCTACCGCCGACATCGCATGCATTCCTGATGACAAGAGATGCATTGTTAGCAAGCCAGCGGCAGCACGCGCAACGCGCGTGCTGCCGCGCTTGTCGATGAGCAGCACGTATGGATGACGCGTTGATGAAAAAGATCGACGAAAACGCTTGACGAATTTTCAGAAGTCTTTAGTATTCGCTCCCTCGCTGCGACGCGGTCTTCACCCCGGTGAACTCCCACCCGCAGCGACGGCAACAAGCTTCGAAAGAAGGTGTTGACGGAAACGAAAAGCCTGACATAATAGGCGGCTCGCAACGACGAAAGCCTCTGAGGCAAACGACGAAGCGGCATCGGCAACAACGGTTCACTTCGGTGAAACGGCCTTGAAAAAAGGTGTTGACGAAGCAGATAAGCCGGTCTATAATGGGCGGCTCGCAACGACGGAAACGTCGGGGCACACGGAGGAAGGCGCTGAGGCCGACTCCAAAGTTCTTTGACAGTATGCGCAGGTATCTTGTGAAGGCGCCTGCAGGAAGGATGTATGT